>CAYSED010000072.1:12143-13517 GCA_964429935.1 uncultured Hyphomonadaceae bacterium | reverse complement strand
CACGTGCGGGGTGCGCGGCGCCGTGCTGCGCCGGGGCGGCCAGATGATCGCCGCGGCGCGCCCGCCGGGGGTCAGCGGCGGCGACACGCCCGGGGCAGGCGGCACGTTCTCGGCGGCGCTCACGCTGGCAATCTGCGAGGGACAGGCGGCGGCCGCCGCGCTCCGCTTTGCCTGCGCGGCCGCGGCCCTCGCGGCGACCCGTCCCGGCGCGCAGCCGTCCTTTCCGCTCCGGGCCGAGGCAGACGCCCTCCTCCGGGGCTGACCCGGCTCAGATCACTTGTCGCGGGGCCCGCCGGAACAGGGCCGCGGCCTCGCCGAACTGCTTGACGGCGCCGAGACTGGCTTTGCGCCCGAACAGGCTCACGAGGATCACGGCGGCCGTGGCGAGGATGAAGCCCGGCACGATCTCGTAGATGGCCGATGACAGGCTCTCCCCGTTCAGCGTGACCGGCGCATAGAGCCAGAAGAGCACCGTCAGGGCGCCGACGATCATGCCGGCGAGCGCGCCGTCGCGCGTCATGTCCTTCCAGTACAGGCTGAGGAGGACGACCGGCCCGAAAGCGGCCCCGAAGCCCGCCCAGGCATTCGACACGAGCGAGAGGATATTGCTCGAGCGGTCGAAGGCGAGCGCGATCGCCGCCAGCGACACGGCAATGACCGAGACCCGTCCAGCCAGCACGAGTTCGGACTGGCTCGCCTCCTTGCGCAGGAACGTCTTGTAGAAGTCCTCCGTCAGCGAGCTCGACGAGACCAGAAGCTGCGACGAGATCGTGCTCATGATCGCCGCGAGGATCGCCGCCAGCAGGAAGCCCGAGACAAGCGGATGGAAGAGCGCCTGCGACAGGAGGATGAAAATGGTCTCCGGATCGGCCAGCACGCCGCGCAGGTCCTCCTGGTGCACATAGGCGACCCCGAAGACGCCGACGAGGACCGCGCCGATGACCGTGACGATCATCCAGCCCATGCCGATGTGGCGCGCCGCCGCGATGTCCTTCAGCGACCGGATCGCCATGAAGCGGACGATGATGTGCGGCTGGCCGAAATAGCCAAGCCCCCAGCTCATCAGCGAGACGATGCCGGCAAGGGTCATGCCCTCGGTCCAGTTGAAGAAGCCGGCCCTGTCCGGGCCCGGCGTGCCGTCGGTCTGGATGGCCGGCGGCGCTGCGAGAATGCCCGCCTCGGCGCCTGCCAGCCCGCCGATCGCGAACAGGGTGACGACCGGCACGAGGATGAGCGCGATGAACATGATGCAGCCCTGCACGAAGTCGGTCAGGCTGACCGCCAGAAAGCCCCCAACGACCGTATAGGCAAGCACGACGCCAGCGGTGACAAACAAGCCGAGCTGGTAGTTCAGGCCAAAGGCGGATTCAAAGA
>CAYSED010000072.1:0-12133 GCA_964429935.1 uncultured Hyphomonadaceae bacterium | reverse complement strand
GACCCCGGCGGTGACGAAGAGGCCGATGCCGTAATCGAGCCCGAACGAGGCCTCGAACAGCTTGCCCCCGGCGACGATGCCGGCCGAGGTGTAGAGCGTGAAGAAGATGACGATGACGACCGAGGAAAAGATGCGCAGGGCCTTGGACGTGTCCTTGAAGCGCTTCTCGAAATAGTCCGGAATGGTGATCGCGTCATCGGTCATCTCGGTGAAGACGCGCAGGCGCGGGGCGACGAACCGGTAATTGAGATAGGCCCCGATGGTCAGGCCGACGGCGATCCAGGCCGCGCTGAACCCGTCGACGAAGACCGCGCCCGGCAGCCCGAGCAGCATCCAGCCGCTCATGTCGGACGCCCCGGCCGAGAGCGCGCCGACCGCCGGGTGCAGCTTGCGCCCGCCGAGCATGTATTCGGAAACGTCGCCCGTCGATGTCCGGTAGGCATAGACGCCGATCGCCATCATCAGGGCAAAATAGGCCCCGAGCGAAATCATCTCGGGCACATTGATCGTCATGGGTCTAGCAGGGCTCCTTTCGGGATGTCGATGCGTCCCGGCGGCGGCAGGCCATCACGGAACGGGCCGGTCTGTCCACCGGGCCGCCCACTCTGCCGGTTCAGCGCAGGGCGGCCGCCCGGGCATAGGCCGCCCCCGCCGCGTTGCGCAAGAGGGCCGACAGCTCGCCGCCGCCGTTCAGCGCGGCAAGTCCGGCCTCGGTCGTGCCATGCCGGCTCGCCACGGCGTCTCTCAGGGTGCCAAGCGGCGTGCCGGTCCGGCGCGCCATCTCGACCGCGCCGGCCATCGTCGCGAGCACCATGCCCCGGGCCTCGTCCGGCGCAAAGCCGAGCGCCTCGGCCGCCTCGCAATAGGCCAGGGCGATCTCGAAGACATAGCCGGGGCCGGAGCCGGCAATCGCGGTCACCCGGTCAAGCGCGTCCTCGCTGCCGACCCAGAGCGCCGCCCCGGCGGCGCGCATCAGCCGTTCGGCGGCTTCGCGGTGCCGTGCCGTCACGCCCGGCCCGGCAAAGAGCCCGCACATGCCGGCGCCGATCGCCGAGGGCATGTTCGGCATGATCCGCACGACCGCGACCCTGCCAAGGGCCGACTGCAGGCGCGCGACCGGGGTGCCCGCCGCAATCGAGGCCGCGAAACCGTCGCCGGCGAGAAGGCCGCCATAGGCGGGCAGGACCGTGTCGACGAGCTGGGGCTTGATGGCGACGACGAGGCAGCCGAACGTCTCGCCGGCGAGCGCTTCCGGCCCGGCTGCGAGGCGTGCGCCCTCCGGGGCGCTGTCAAGCGCCGGGTCGGCAATGGTGAACCTGTGGCCGTCCAGCGTCCGCCATTGCTGCAGGAGGGCCCCGCCCATCCGGCCGCAGCCCACGATCAGAACATCCATGCAGGTCTCCCTTGTCTCGGGGGAACATATAGGCCATGAAAAGTTGGAATACAAATCATGTGTCCGGACAAACAGGCAGTAGCAAGCCAATAATGATTGAGAGAAAGAGCGAATCCTGGCAGATTTGACAGGAAAGATCATTCGTGTCCAAACAGTCATGGTCGCGGCCGGGCAAGGCAAGGCACGGCACCAGGCCGGCGAAAGGGGGCAATCGTGTCCGCCACACAGAGACTTGTCATCAAGGCGGGCTCGAGCCTGCTCGCCAGTCCGGACCTCCTGGCGCCCCGCCGGGTCTTCATCCGGAGGCTGATGGAAGATGTCGCCCGCCTGCGCGCGGCGGGCAGCGAGGTCGTGCTCTGTTCGTCCGGGGCCGTCGCGCTCGGGCTGGGCATGCTCGGCAGGACGCCAGACACCGCCGGCCTTCGCGACAAGCAGGCGGCCGCAGCCTGCGGCATGCCGCTGCTGCTCGATGCCTACAAGCAGGCCGCCAGGGCACTCGGGTTCGACATCGCGCAGGTCCTCGTCACCTTGAGCGACCTTGAAGACCGCAAGCGCTTCCTCAACACCAAGAACACGGTCCACCGCCTGCTCGAGGCCGGCATCCTGCCGGTGGTCAACGAGAACGACACGGTCACGACCGAGGAGATCCGCGTCGGCGACAATGACCGGCTCGCGGCGAAGGTCGCCCAGATGATCGGGGCGCGCCATCTCGTGATCCTGACCTGCATTGACGGGCTCTATGACCGCAATCCCGAAGAGCCGGGCGCAAGGCTCGTCGAGGAAGTGCATGACGTCTCCGCCTATATCGGCGTCACCGGCGGCGCGAGCCAGCTCGGCTCCGGCGGCATGCTCACCAAGATGCAGGCGGCCAACATGGCCCAGAATGCCGGCTGCACGACCCTCATCGGCAATGGCGAGGCCGACGAACCCGTGACCTCGCTCCTCGGGAACCGCCGTCCGCACACCCGCTGTCCCGCCAACACGAAACCGGCGACCGCCTGGGCCGCCTGGCTCGCCGACCGCCTGCACGTCGCCGGGTCCCTCGTCGTCTCGGACGCGGCCGCGGCCCGCCTGAAGCAGGGCCGTTCAAGCATCATGCGCGGCGACATCCGCTCCATTCAGGGCCTCTACGTGAAGGGCGACGTCATCCATGTCTATGACGAGGACGGCACGGAGCTCGCTCGCGGCCTGACCAATTTCGCCGCCGGGGAAACCCGCGTCCTCGCCAGCAATCCGGACCTGCCGCCAAGGCAGTTGCTCGGCTACCAGACCGGCGGCACGATCATCAGCGCCGACAATCTCATCGTGCTCGAGGACCGCCACCTGCCCTGGGACAGCCCGGACGAGGGCGCGCTCGTGCCCGTCGCCGGTCCCGGGGAGCGGCCCTAATCGGGAAGGTCGCCGGGCGCGAGGAAAGGGGCCGCCCCGGCGGACCCGGCATTCATCATGCTCGCGATGCGCTGGACCGAGGACACGAGCAGGCTCTGCTCCCAGGGTTCGAGCGCCCCGAAGGCCGCAACAAAGCCCGCCTGCAGCGGTTCGGGGACCGCAGCGAGGCTTTGCCGGCCGCTTTGCGTCAGCACGAGTTCGAGCACCCTGCGGTCGGCGTCGCCGCGCTGGCGCTCGACGAGCCCGGCCTGTTCCAGCCGGTCGGCAATCGAGGTCACGGTCGCCTGCGAGAGCGAGACATCCCTGGCAATCGCCGAGGGCTTGGCCCGTCCGGCTCCGGCGAGCGCCTGCAGGACGAGCAATTGCGGAAAGGTGAGGCCCGTCTGCCGCGCCAACTGGCGGGAATGCAGGTCGATGGCATGGCTGATCTGGCGAAGCGCGATCAGGAGATCCCCGTGCCGTGTCATCCCCGCGCCTCCTGTCCCGCCACCGGCTGTCCCACCCTGTCCCACCCCCTGTACCACCGGGTGTCCCACCCGGGCACTTGTCCCCCATTTAAAAAGGGACAGGCAACAATCTGCCCGGCCATTCTGGATCGGCCGGTGAATCCTTGTAGGGTGAATCATGCCTGACCTGCAAAGCCCGTCGCCACTGCCGCCGCTTCCCGAGGCAGCCCTGCTCTTTGCCTGCATCCTGGACGGGACCGGCAAGGCCCGTGCAGCCGGGCCCCCGGATGTTGCGAACTGGACCGGCGGCGCGCCCGGCGAGACGCTCTGGCTGCATCTTGACCGCACCGCGGACGGCGTCCTGGGCTGGCTCGAAGCCTCGCTCGGCGTCTCGCGGGCAACCTCCATGGTGCTCGTGTCCAATGAGACGCGGCCGCGCGCCTTTCCGGAAGGCGGGGCTGTCGTCACCATCCTGCGCGGCCTCAATTTCAACGAGGGCGCTGACCCCGACGACATGATCGCCCTGCAGATCCATGCCAGCCGCAGCATGGTTGTCACGCTGCGGCGGCGAGCCCTGAAGACGCCCCGCGCCATTCTCGGCACCCTCAATGCCGGCGCGGGTCCGAAGACCTCCGGCGATCTCCTGACGACCCTTGCCGGGGAACTCATCTCGCGGATCGGCCAGCGCATCGTCGAGATGAACGCGCGCATCGACCTCCTCGAAGCCGAGACCGGCGAGATCGACCTTGAGACCCGCGTCGGGGAAGTGGCGGGGATCCGGCGCGCCTGCCTCGCCCTCAAGCGCTACCTGTCGCCCCAGCACGAGGCGCTCGACGTGCTCGCGCGCCTCGATGCGGACTGGCTTTCGGCGGACAATCGCCGCACGCTGCACGACACGATCGACCGCCTGAAACGCGCGCTCGACGATCTCGATGTCAGCAAGGAAAGCGCCCTCGTCCTGCAGGACGACCTCAACAACCGCATGGCGCAGGACGCGAGCCGGACCATGTACATGCTCTCCGTCGTCGCGGCGATCTTCCTGCCGCTGAGCTTTGTCACGGGCCTCCTCGGCATCAATGTCGGCGGCATGCCGGGGGTCGGGTCGCGCTTCGCCTTCTGGATCACGGTCGGCCTCCTCGCGGCCCTGCTCGGCGTGCAGCTCTGGATCTTTCGAAAGCTCAAATGGCTTTGATTTCAAGCGGAATAATCCTGCTCCAGCCGAACGGTCGCGCCCGGCACGGCAGGCGCGGCACATGGCCCCGGGTCTCACTACGCTGCAGCGGCACCAGCTTGCGCCGAGCCTATGTGCTTTCATTTGCCGGGCGCTTGCTGGTACTGTCCGAACTCACGCCCGGCAAAATCCCGTTCCGGGAACCCGGGCGTGTGACTGGAAAGGAATTCCCATGCGGAAACTTCTCATCATGCTCGGGCTTGCAGCCTTCTCGCTGATGGCGACGGGATGCAATACGATTTCAGGCGTTGGCCAGGACGTCGAATCGGTCGGCGAGGCGGTGGAGGAAGCCGCCGAGGACGCGAGCTAAGTCCTTCATGAGGGTATTGGCGCGGCGCTGCAGCTTGACCGGGAGGGACCCGAAACGGGACCGCCAGAGGCCGGGCAGGCACTGGCGCGCCAATGCCGCCTTCGGAGCCCTTTGGGCCTGGGCATGCCTGTCGGCAGCCCACGCATTTGCAGACGAGGTGCGCGCCGCCGTGGCGACCAATTTCCGCGATGTTGCGGCGGAACTGGGGTCTGCCTTCGAGACGGCGACGGGCCACACGCTCCTCGTCGCGAGCGGCTCGACGGGCAAGCTCCATGCCCAGATCGCCGGCCATGCGCCCTTCGATGTCTTCCTGTCGGCTGACGCAGGCAGCCCCGCCCGTCTCGAACAGGCAGGCCATGCCGTGCCCGGAACCCGTTTCACCTATGCAACCGGACGGCTCGTCCTATGGTCGCCGTCCGGCGGGGATCCCGGTCCGGAACGCCTCGCCGCCGGCGCGTTCCGGCATCTGGCAATCGCCAATCCGGACCTGGCGCCCTACGGCCTTGCCGCGATGCAGGCGCTCGAAGCACTGGGGCTTGCCGGGCAGCTCGACGGGAAGCTCGTGTTCGGGGAGAATATCGGCCAGGCCTTTGCCTTCGTGCAGACCGGCAATGCCGAGATCGGCCTTGTGGCCCTTTCGCAGGTCATTGCGCTTGGGGAGGGACTGGCCGGCCAGTATTGGCTCGTGCCTGCAAGCCTGCATGAGCCGATCCGCCAGGACGCCGTGCTGCTTGCGCGCAGTGCGGAGAACGAGGCGGCCCGCGCCTTCCTCGAATTCCTGCAGGGCAGCGAAGCGCGCGCCATCATCCGCCAGGGCGGCTACGAAACGCCGTGACGCTCCCGGATCTCTCGTCACTTTGGCTCACCGCGCATCTGGCGGCGGTCACCACGGCGATCCTGCTCTGCCTCGGCACGCCGCTCGCCTGGTGGCTTGCCGCCTCGAAGAGCCGGGTGAGGCCGGTGGTCGAGGCGGTCGTCGCGTTGCCGCTCGTCCTGCCGCCGACCGTGCTCGGCTTCTACCTCCTGATCGCGATGAACCCGGGCGCGCCGCTCGGCGGCTTCTGGCTAAGCGTGACAGGCGAGACGCTGACCTTTTCCTTTGCGGGGCTCGTTGTCGCCTCGGTTCTCTATTCGCTGCCCTTCATGGTCCAGCCGCTGCAGGCTGCCTTCGCCCTCGTCCCGCGCGGGGCCATGGAAGCGGCGGCGGGTCTCGGTGCCAGCCCGCTCGACGCGTTCTTCACGGTCGCCGCGCCGCTTGCCTCGCGCGGCTTCCTGTCGGCAATTGTCCTGACCTTTGCCCACACGCTCGGCGAGTTCGGTGTCGTCCTGATGGTTGGCGGCAACATCCCGGACCGTACCCGGGTTGTCTCGATCGCGATCTACGAGCATGTCGAGACCCTGCGCTACGCCGAGGCAAACGCCCTCGCCGCCATCCTGCTCGCGGTGTCGTTCGCCGTGCTCGTCTTCGTCTATGCGTACAATCGCCGGCTCGCTGTCCATGCCGGGTAGCGGCCTTCGGATCGACGTGCGCAAGCGCCTCGGCGACTTCGAGCTTGCCGTCGCCCTCGACCTGCCCTTGTCCGGCATCACTTCCGTGTTCGGGCCGAGCGGGGCGGGCAAGTCGACCCTCCTGCGCCTGATTGCCGGCTTCGAGCGCCCGGACGAGGGCACGATCCGGCTCGGGTCCGCCGTGTTCTGTGACACCGGGGCCGGGCTCTTCCTGCCGCCCCGCCGCCGCCAGGTCGGACATGTCTTCCAGGATGCGAACCTCTTTGCGCACCTCACGGTCGCCGGCAATCTCGCCTACGCCGAGCGCCGGGCGGGTCGGCGTTCGCAGGTCATTGCCCGGGAGGAAGTGACCGAAGCCCTTGGCCTGGCACCGCTTTTCGGGCGAAAGCCGCTGACGCTTTCCGGCGGCGAGCGCCAGCGCGTTGCCATCGGGCGGGCGCTGCTGACAGGCCCGGACCTTCTCCTGTTCGACGAGCCGCTGTCCGCGCTCGACCGGGACCGGACGGCCGCTATCCTCCCGCTGCTTGCCGACATGCCGGCCCGCTTCGGCATTCCGGCCATCCATGTCAGCCATGACATCGACGAGGTGGCGCGCCTTGCCGACAGGGTTGTCCTGCTCGACCAAGGCAGGGTCCGTGATGAGGGGCCGGCCGCCCGCGTCCTCACCCGGCATGGCCTCGAGCCGGGAACTGGCTTACAGGAGCGCGGCGTCGTTCTCGAAGGCGTGGTTGCCGGGCATGATCCTGCATTCGACCTGATGCAGGTGCGCATAGACGGAACCCTTGTCCGCTTGCCGGTCGCCCGGTCCCGGCCGGACGGCACCCCGGTGCGGGTGCGCATTGCCGCGCGCGACGTAGCCCTGTCCCTGCATCCGCCTGAAGGACTCAGCGTCCGCAATGCCTTGCCGGGCCTGATTGCGGGCATAAGGTCCATCGACGGCACGGCCTTTGCCGATGTCCAGGTCCGCCTTCAGGAACAGGACATCGTCGCCCGGATCACGCGCGCGGCCGTCGCCGATCTCCTGCTGCAGCCCGGCCTTGCCGTCTTCGTCCTCATCAAGAGTGCGAGCCTGTCAGCCTGACCCGCCCGCAGGCCGCCCTCAGAGTGTCCCGAGGCCGGCGAGGGCCCGCGCATAGGCCCGCGCCGAGAAGGGCTGGAGGTCCTCGGCCTTCTCGCCAATGCCGACAAAGTGGATCGGCAGGGCATGGGCCTCGGCGATCGCGACGAGCACGCCGCCCTTGGCCGTGCCGTCGAGCTTCGTCATCACGAGACCGGTAATGTCGGCCGAGTGCCGGAACGCCTCGACCTGCGCGAGCGCGTTCTGGCCGACGGTCGCGTCGAGCACGAGGATCGTGTCATGGGGGGCATCGGGGTCGAGCTTGCGGACGACCCGGACGATCTTGGCAAGCTCGCTCATCAGTTCGGCCTTGTTCTGCAGCCGCCCGGCCGTGTCGACAAGCACGAGGTCGAGGTTCTCGGCCCTTGCCCGCTCGACGGCGGCATAGACGAGCCCGGCTGGATCGGCGCCCGGTTCGCCCGACATGACCGGGATGCCGGCCCGCGTGCCCCAGACCGTGAGCTGTTCGATGGCGGCGGCGCGAAACGTGTCGCCGGCAACGAGCAGGGCCCTCGCACCCTCCGCCTTCAGCCTCGAGGCGATCTTGCCGATGGTCGTCGTCTTGCCGGAACCGTTCACGCCGACGAAGAGGACGATGCGGGGTCGGGGGCCTTCGGAGAAATCGACAATGTCTTCCCGCGGCGCCATGATGGCCTCGATCTCGCTCGCGAGCGCGGTCCTGACCTCCTCGTCCGTGACGTCCTTGTCGAAGCGGTCCCGGGCAAGGCCCGCCGTGATCCTCGCCGCCACGCTCGCGCCAAGGTCTGAAAGGATCAGGAGGTCTTCGAGTTCCTCGAGCGTCGCAGCATCAAGCTTCCTGCGCGTGAACGCGCCGGTGATCCCGTCGGAGAGCTTCGCCGTGGACCGCTTCAGGCCGGAGGTCAGCCGGGTGAACAGTCCGGGAGCATCCCCGGGACCTTCTGAAGCCGCCCCTGCCTTCGCAGGGGACACGGGTTCACCTTCCTCAGGTGCAATGGGCATTTCGGTCGGGACAGATATTTCCGTGTCCCCTGCGAAGGCAGGGGCAACGCCCGGATTTTCCTCGGCCTCAATCGCCCTTCCGGCCTCGAGCAGCGCCTCTTTCTGTTTCTTCCTGCCGAACCAGAGGATCATGCGAGCGTGCCTTGCAGTGTCTTGCCGTCATGCCCGGTCAGACGGACCCGCGCGGTCCGTCCGGCAAGGTCCGGCGGCGCGCTTGCGAGCGTCACCGGCGTGAAGTCCGGCAGCCGGGCACTTGTCCCGCGCTCGACGAGGACGGTCGCCTCGCGTCCGGCATGACCAGCGAGGTGGCGGCCGAGGGCCTGTTCCCCGGCATCCCGAAGCCTCGCGGCGCGCACTTTCACGAGGCCCCGGTCAAGCTGCGGCATGCGCGCGGCCGGCGTGCCGGGTCTTGGCGAATAGGGAAAGGCGTGCAGGAAGGCGATGCCGGCGTCCTCGATCAGTGAGAGCGACTTGCCGAAAGCCTCTTCGGTCTCGGTCGGAAAGCCCGCGATAAGGTCGGCCCCGAAGGCAATTTCGGGGCGCTTCCCTCTCAAGCGGCGCACAAGGGCGATGGCTTCGGCCCGCGAGTGCCGCCGCTTCATCCGCTTGAGGATAAGGTCGTCGCCATGCTGGAGCGACAGGTGGAGATAGGGTGCAATGCGCTCGTCGCCGGTCACCACCTCTTCTAGGGCCGGGTCGATCTCGATCGCATCGATCGAGGAGAGGCGGAGCTGTTTGAGGTCCGGCACGAGCTTCAGGATGCGCTGGACGAGGTTTCCGAGCGGCGGGGCGCCCGGCAGGTCCGCGCCCCAGCTCGTCAGGTCAACCCCGGTCAGGACGACTTCATGGTGCCCGGTTTCGACGAGCGAACGGACCTGCGCGACGACCTCGCCCGCCGGAACCGACCGCGAGTTCCCCCTGCCATAAGGTATGATGCAGAACGTGCAGCGATGGTCGCAGCCGGTCTGAACCTGGACATAGGCGCGGGCCCGGCCCTCCATGCCCTCGATCAGGTGGCCGGCCGTCTCCCGCACGCTCATGATGTCGTTGACGCGGACTTTTTCTGTCCCGCCGAGCAGGCTGGCCGGGCCCCAGGTCCCGGCCTGCATCTTCTCATGATTGCCGATCACGCGGGTCACTTCCGGCATGGCGGCAAACATGCCCGGGTCGACCTGCGCGGCGCAGCCTGTCACGATCACGGGCGCGCCCGGATGGTCCTTCGCGGCGCGGCGGATCGCCTGCCGGGCCGACCGCACCGCCTCGGCAGTGACGGCGCAGGTATTGATGATGACCGCGTCGCCGAGCCCGGCTGCCTCGGCATGGCGGCGCATCACCTCGGATTCGTAGGTGTTCAGGCGGCAGCCGAGCGTGACGAAGGTGGGGGCAGGGCTTGTCATCGCGTGGAGATCGCCCGTCGCCGCCCGGGAATCAAGGGCCTTGGGCCGCAGGGTCCGGAGCCGGGGCGGGCCGCTCAGCCCTGGCAAGCGCCTTGATGGCGTCCGGAGAGGATGCCCGTCATGGTCATGGACATGCCGTTGCCCGCGCCGTCGGCGGTGAACGTGCCGTCCGACGAGCGTCCGTCGGCGGCGGCCGTCATGACGACGCGCCCGGTCATGTTCATGCCGTTTTCGCTGCAGGCGAGGCCGACGGTCAGGGTTCGGCCGACGAGCGAGTTCTCCGTGATGTCGCATCCGGACCCGGCCAGTTCGCAGGCAACCCGCTCCGGCGTCAGCACGGCGTCTTCCGGCGTGACGCACTCGGTCAGGGTCTGGGCGGGCCGGACCATCGAGCTCGCCTGTCCGGCTACCGAGAAGCTGACCGTGCTTTCATTGGAGAATACCCATTGGCCGGGTTCGATCGAGACCGACTGGGCGAGCGCCGAGAGTGACGTGAAGCCGCAGGCCCCGGCGAGAAACAAAAGTCGCATCGGCATGGCATCCGTCCTCTTGTCACAATGTCACCGGGCAATCATGCCCAGCGACTTTGTCAAGAACGTGGTCGTAGCCGCTAAAGCTCGCCGGTCATTTCAAGCTCGACCGGCCCGGTCATCAGGACGCGGTCATTGTCTTCCCGCCAGTGCACGGTCAGGTCGCCGCCATCGAGGATCAGCCGTGCCTTGCGTCCGGTCTTGCCCGCCCTTGCCGCGCACACAAGGGCGGCGCATGCACCCGTCCCGCAGGCGAGCGTCAGGCCCGCCCCGCGTTCCCAGACGCGCAGGCGGATCGTCTCCCGGTCGATGACCTGGGCAAAACCGACATTCGTGCCCTCCGGAAAGAGCGGATGCCACTCCACGAGCGGCCCGATCTTCGGAATGTCGTAGGCGTTCACGTCATCGACGAAGAAGACGGCATGCGGATTGCCCATGGACACGACGGCCGGGCGGGCGAGGACCGGCTTGTCGATCGGCCCGATCTTCACGTCGACGCCGCGCACGTCCATCGCCTCGGACAAGGGAATGTCGGCCCAGCCCATCAGCGGAGACCCCATGTCGACCGTGATGAGGCCCGGCACGTCAGACCGCCAGGCCTTGAGGATATCGGCGCGGGTCTGGATGCGCACTTCGGCCTTGCCGCTCTCGGCGATCAGCAGCTCGCCGACGCATCGCGTGACATTTCCGCAGGCCGATACCTCGTCGCCGGACGCGTTCCAGATGCGCATGAACACATCCTTGTCGAGCGCCCGTTCCAGGGCGATGACCTGGTCGGACCTCGTATCGGCGGCAATCTGCCTGATCTGGTCAGCCGTTGGCGCAAACGTGGCGCTGCGGGCGTCAAAGATCATGAAGGCGTTGCCGGCACCGTTCATCTTCCAGAATTTCATGGCGCGGTATGTAGGAGGTTTCCCGGCCAAAAGGAATGCACAATCAGGCGGCGGCGAACCCGGCTGGCAGCGGCAGGCCCGGCGAGGACAGGCAGATCACCTTGAACCGCGTGCCCATCTCGCCCGGCTCGACGAGCCGCCTTGCCCCCTCATAGAGCCGCGGCGCCTCATCGGGGGCGCTTCGAGCAAGCCTTGTCAGGCGCTCCTGAATGCCGAGGGCGGCCAGGAATGCCCGCTGCGTGACCGGGCCGGCCACGTCGAGCCCGGCTGATGCTGCAAGGCGTGCCAGCCGGCCGAAATCAACATCGACCGTCAGGTCGGCTTCGCCCGGCATGGCGAGGGGCGGGACCTGTCGCCCGGCATGATAGGCGCGCAGGCTGTCCCCCGGCGCGCGGTCGTCCGGGCCATAATCAATGAACAGGGCGCGGAACGGGGCGCCGTCCCGGGCGCGCGCCGCGAGCATGGTCACGATGCCATCAAGGCCCGGCTGAACCTCGGCAATGGCTGTTGCCTGTCCGGCCAACAATCCCTGCAGGTCATGATCGGAAGCGTCGAGCCCGAAAACGAGGTCTCCGTCCGGATCGAGGCCAACGACCTGTTCGCGCCAGGTCTCGCCGTCGCGGACAAACTGGCGGGCCGGGAGACAATCGAGAAACTCGTTTGCAAAGAGGAGGAACGGACCGGGCGGAATGTCGCCGAGCCCTGTCAGGAAACGCGGGCGCTGCCCGGCGAGCCGGACAGCCTGTTGCTCGCGGAGCGACGGGCTTGCCTCGAGGAGATGCACGTCCAGCGCTTGTGCGGCGGGCCAGGTCCTGATGGCGCGCAGCGCATCGGCCATCAGCGTGCCGCGGCCAGGGCCGAGCTCGATGAGCGAGGCCCTCTGCGGCGCGCCCATTTCCTGCCATTCATAGGCGATCCAGCCGCCGATCAGTTCGCC
>CAYSED010000071.1:523-13553 GCA_964429935.1 uncultured Hyphomonadaceae bacterium | reverse complement strand
AGCCCAGCAAGGAGCCTCGCGAGATCCCGTCCGGCCATCAGCAGCCTCGCACGCGCCAGCCGATGTCGCGGCGGCAGAAGCCTTCCGGCCAGTCGATCCTGTCCACGCCCTTATAGGCCCGCGAAATGGCGTCCTCCAGCGTGTCGGCGGTGGCGGTGACGGCCAGGACGCGGCCGCCGCTTGCGACGAGATCACCCTGCCCGTTCCGGTCGGTCCCGGCATGGAAGACGGTCACGCCCCCAACTTGTCCGGCCTCTTGGACGCCGCGGATGACAGAGCCTTTCTCGTAACCGCCGGGATAGCCGTTCGCCGCGAGAATGATGGTCGCGGAGGGCTTGAAGGCGTCGAGTTGCAGGAGCTCGCCGAACGCCGTCTCATTGCCCTTCAGGCCGCCTGTCGCACACACAAGAAGCGCCGGGACAATGTCCCCGGCCAGCCCGGCCATAAGGACCTCGCATTCCGGGTCGCCGAAACGGGCATTGAACTCGACGACCTTCGGCCCCTCTTCGGTCACCATGATGCCGACATAGAGAACGCCCTGATAAGGCATTCCGTCTGCCGCCATGCCGATCAGCATCGGTTCGACAATCTCGCGCTTGACGCGGTCCAGCATGTCAGGCGTGACGACGGGTGCAGGTGCATAGGCCCCCATGCCGCCGGTATTGGGCCCGAGATCACCGTCATGGGCGCGCTTGTGGTCCTGCGCGGCTGGCAGGTACAGCGCGCCTTTGCCATCCGTCAGGACGAATATGCTCGCTTCCTCTCCCGGCATGAATTCCTCGATCACAAGCTCGGCCGAGGCATCGCCGAACTTGCCGGACAGCATCTCGCCGATCTCGGCCTCGGCCGCCGCCAAGGTTTCGGCGATAACGACGCCCTTCCCGGCCGCGAGCCCGTCGGCTTTCAGGACATAGGGGGGGATCATGGAACGGAGGAAGTGCTTTGCCTCGTCCGCTTCCCTGAAACGTCCATAACGGGCTGTCGGCACGCCATATTTCGCCATCCGGTCCTTGGAGAAGGCTTTGGAGCTCTCAAGCCGGGCCGCAGCCTGGCTTGGACCGAAGACATCAAAGCCGCGCGCCCGGAGCCGGTCCGAGAGCCCCAGCGCGAGCGGGGCCTCCGGGCCGATCACAACAAGATCAGGCTCGATCTGGAGCGCAAGCCTTTCGAGCCCGTCAACATCATCCGCGGCGACATCGAAACACGGGCCAACC
The DNA here is from genome assembly GCA_964429935.1 of uncultured Hyphomonadaceae bacterium. Lineage (GTDB taxonomy): Bacteria > Pseudomonadota > Alphaproteobacteria > Caulobacterales > Hyphomonadaceae > CALLCD01. The sequence goes on along the minus strand of CAYSED010000071.1, from coordinate 12,339 downwards.
TCGTCCATGCCAGGATTGCCGGGCGCGCTGTGGACGATGTCGACCAAAGGCGACTGGGCGATTTTCCAGGCAAGCGCGTGCTCTCGGGCACCGGAACCGATGAGGAGAATGTTCATGGCGCGCTTGATGCGCTGCGCAGTTTGGGAGATCAAGTCTCCAGACAGGCATTTCGGAGCCGAAGATGACGAAGTCCAAGGACATGAACGGCATCTGGTCAGGAATGTACAATTACGACCAGATCGATCTCACCGTTAAGTTCACAGCCTGGTTCGACGACGAGGCGGGCGCCCTCGCCGGATCGACCATGGAACCCAATACGTTCATCGAGGGTGGCCCGGACGAATTGGCGGCCAAGATCCGCGGCGCGAGAGCCGGGCTCGATCTTGCCTTCACCAAGACCTATGACCGCACCACCGGCATCCGGCAGCCGCCTTTGCGATATGAAGGCGAGGCCAATTCCGGGTTCACCGAGGTGCGCGGGGTCTGGCGGTTCGATGCACCGGAAAAAGTGAGCGGCGCGTTTCGCCTGATCCGCATGGCACACGGCATGGCCGGCAAGCTTGCAAGAACCCGCGTCGCGGCAGCAAAGCCCTGACGCCGGGACCAAAGCCCGCTATCAGGGACAATATGAGCGAATCTGCCCCCACCAACCAGCCGGACATGACCGTCTCGGAACTCGCCGCGAGCCTCAAGCGGACGATCGAGACGAACTATGATTCAGTGCGAGTGCGCGGCGAGCTTGGCCGGGTCGTCATCGCCCGTTCCGGCCACATGTATGCCGACATCAAGGACGACAAGGCCGTGCTCAACACGGTGATGTGGAAAGGGTCGGTCGACGCCCTCCCGTTCCGGCCCGAGGAAGGCCTCGAAGTCGTCGCCGAGGGCAAGTTGTCGATCTATGCCGGGCGGTCGAACTACCAGATGATCGCGGCCACCATGCGCCCCGCTGGCGCTGGCGCGCTCATGGCGCTCCTCGAAGAGCGCAAGAAAAAGCTCGCCGCCGAAGGGCTGTTCGATCCGAAGTACAAGAAGAAGCTGCCTTTCCTGCCGGACGTGATCGGCGTCGTGACGAGCCCGACAGGCGCGGTCATCCGGGACATCCTGCACCGCGTGGCTGACCGGTTTCCGGTAAGGGTCATCCTCTGGCCCGCGCTCGTCCAGGGCGAGCTGGCCGCGGGCCAGATCACGGCGGCCATCCGGGGCTTCAACGCGATGACGGGACCGGACCGGCCTGACGTGCTGATCGTCGGGCGCGGCGGCGGATCGATAGAAGACTTATGGCCCTTCAATGAGGAGAGCGTCGTCCGCGCCGCTTTCGAGAGCGAGATTCCGCTCATTTCCGCCGTCGGCCACGAGACCGACACGACCTTGATTGATTATGTGTCCGACGCCCGCGCCCCAACGCCGACAGGCGCTGCCGAGATCGCCGTTCCGGTGCGTTCCGAGCTCATTTCCGCTGTTGATACCTATGGCAGCCGCATCAAGCGGGCCCTGCTCGGCCGGGTCACGAACCTCAAGGACCGGCTGAGGGCTGCTAGGCTGCCCCGCGCCGATGCCATGTTGACCGCCAAGCGCCAGCGCCATGATTTTGCCGAGGCGGGCCTCAAGCGGGGATTGCAGGCAGCCGTCGCGAAGAAATCACTCGGCCTTGCCAGGATCGCGGCACGCCTGCGTCCGGAAACCCTGCCCGCCGACCTGAAGCGCCGCCGCCAGGGCTTGCGGGACATTGCGATCCGGGCGCGCCCGGCCCTGAACCGCCTGTTCGAGCGGAGGCGGGAACGGCTGTCGGCACAAGGCAAGCTGCTCGAAACCCTGTCTCACCAGTCGGTCCTGAAGCGCGGCTTTGCGCTCGTTCGCGATGAAGCGGGCAAGCTGGTGCGGGCCGCTGGGGATGGAAAATCCGCTGCACACCTCACCTTGTCCTTTGCGGACGGGGACATCGGTGTCACGCCGATTGGCGAATCGTCTTCAGGAAAGACACCGACACGGCAGGCGGTGAAACCAAAAGGCGAGCAAGGAAGCCTGTTCTGACGCTACCTAGCCTAGCCGAGCCGCACCTTGAGGACGGTCATAACGGCGCTTTCGACCGTCACGGTGTCGCCCGCAGTGAAATTGCTGCCATCAGTACTCTCGGCCGACCATTCGCTGTCGCCGATCCGGATGCGTCCTGCACCAGATTCGAAGTTTCGGACGACGCTGCCTTTTCGGCCGACCATGGCGCCCGTCCGGTTATTGAGGTTTGGCGCATCGTTCTTCTTGCTGCGCATTCCGGAAAAGACGGTGCGCCCGAGAACGATCAGGACGAGTGTCGCGACCGCGAAGAAGCCGAGTTGCCCTTCCCAGCCTGTCATGCCGGCCGGGGCGAGGCTCATGAAGGCAGCCGTCGCAAGGGCGGCCAAGCCGATGAAGAGCAAGTCGTAGGTGCCAACCGCGACTTCGATGGCGATCAGCACAAGGCCGAGAGCGATCCAGTGCCAAGCCTCAAGGCTAGAGAGCATTTCAACGAGCGCATCCATGATGGTCTCCTGTAAAGAAACGGAAAGGCCCTACTGGCCTGGGGTGCGGGTTGGCGGGATGGCCGTTCCGCCCGCTGGACGCTGGCGCGCAGCCTGGTCGTCGCGAGCGGCACTGGTCAGGCTTTTCACGCCTTCGAGCGCCCCGAGAATGGATGAGAACTCGGCCGGGATGATGACGGTCTTCTGCTGGTTCGAGACGGCAAGTTTCTCGAACGCGGCGACATATTGCTGGCCGAGGAAGTAGTTGATCGCATTGACGTCGCCCTTGGCGATGGCTTCGGACACCATGGCAGTGGCTTTCGCTTCGGCCTCGGCTTCCCGCTCGCGCGCTTCGGCGTCCCGGAATGCGGCCTCGCGGCGGCCTTCGGCTTCGAGAATCTGGGACTGTTTCTGCCCTTCGGCTTTGAGGATCGCCGACTGTTTCTCGCCCTCAGCCTGCAGGATCTCGGCCCGTTTCAGGCGCTCGGCCTTCATCTGGCGGGCCATGGCCTCGGTGATGTCGGCGGGCGGCGTGAGGTCGGCGATCTCGATGCGGGTGACCTTCACGCCCCAGGGATTGGTCGCCGCGTCGATCACGCTGAGGAGCCGACCGTTGATGTCGTCGCGGTTGGACAGCACCTCGTCCAGGTCCATCGAGCCGACTACGGTCCGTATATTCGTCAGCGAGAGATTGGTGATCGCGCGCTGCAGGTCGTTGACCTCATAGGCAGCGGCGACGGCATCGACGATCTGGATGAACACGATGGCATCACAGGACACCATGGCATTGTCCTTGGTGATGACCTCCTGCTGGGGGACGTCGAGGACGGTTTCCATCATGTTCATCTTGCGCCCGATGCTCTGGTAGACCGGCACGATGACGTGCGGCCCCGGCCCAAGCGTGCGGCTGTACCGGCCAAATGTCTCGACCGTGTAATTGTAGCCCTGCGGGACGAATTTCACCGCCTGTATGAGCACGATCACTGCCAGTACCAGCAGGATGAGCATGACATATTCCATCTGAAGTCCTTCCCGGAATGTTTCAGTCCTGTTCACGTAAGCAATTCTTGCCGTTATTCAATAAATCCCCAGACGAAAACGGCGCACCCCATAGGTGCGCCGCATCGCTTAAAACTTTGTTTATCCTGCAGAAGCCGGTCCTAAATCTGTTTCAGGAGATAGTCGCCGCTCGACACTTCAAAACCGCCGCCCTGCTCGACGTTCAAATGCTTCACGACGCCGTCCTCGACCAGCATGGAATAGCGTTGCGAGCGCGGCCCCATGCCGAAGCCGGATGCGTCGAGTTCCAGCCCGATCGCCTTGGCAAAGGTCCCGTTGCCGTCGGCGAGCATGCGCATGGTGCTGCCGACATTCTCGTGCTTGCCCCACTGGCCCATGACGAAGGCGTCGTTCACGGATGTGCAGACAATCTCGTCGACGCCCCTGGCCGCAAGCTCGGCGGCATGGTCGCGAAAGCTCGGCAGGTGCTTGGCCGAGCAGGTCGGCGTGAACGCGCCCGGCACGGCAAACAGGGCAATCGTCCTGCCGCTGAAGATGTCTGCGGTGGTGCGCGGCACCGGGCCGTTGCCGGTTGCTTCCATGAAGGTGACTTCGGGCAGCCTGTCGCCAATCTTGATCGTCATTCGGTTCTCTCCGGTTGGGTTTGCGGCACACTAACGATCCTGTCAAAGGGATCAACTTTGTTCAAAAGCTGTTGCGTACAAGGGCGGCCTGTATGAGCATGCTTGCGATGGAGAGGGATGATCCGATCGACCTGACAGGCAAGGTCCTGATTGCCATGCCGGACATTGGCGACAGCCGGTTCTCGCGGGCCGTTATCCTAATATGCGCCCATGCCGAGGACTTCGCGATGGGGCTCGTCCTGAACAAGCCCGTTGAGGGGCTGACCCTGCCGGATCTTCTCGAACAGCTTGATATCCCGATGCAGATTGCCGTGCCGCAGCAGGTCGTGCTCGACGGCGGCCCGGTCGGCCGCGACCGGGGGTTCGTCCTCCATTCGGAGGACTTCTGCTGCGCCGACGCCACGATGGCGGTTGCCGACAATCTCTGCCTGACGGCAACGCGCGACGTGCTGCATGCCATCGCCTCGCTCGCCCCGCCGGAGCGGTCGGTCCTTGCGCTCGGCTATTCCGGCTGGGGACCCGGCCAGATCGAACAGGAACTGCAGGACAATGCCTGGCTCGTGTGCGACTGCGATCCCCAGCTCATCTTCGCCGACAATTATGATGACAAATGGCGCTATGCGCTCGACCGGCTCGGCATTTCGCCCGGGCGGCTGCAATCAGGCGCCGGGCACGCCTGACCTTTCCTGTTCCTGGTCGAGGAAGCCGCTCGCCTCTGCCGCTTCCATCGGACGCGCGAAGGCAAAGCCCTGGACATGCGTGAAGCCAAGCCCGCGCAGGCGGGCGACCGTCGCCTTGTCCTCGACGCCCTCGGCCGTGACGGTCATCCCGAGACGGCCGGCGAGGAGCGTGATCGCCTCGAGAATGTGCTCGGTCCTCGCGTCGCCGAGCCGCCGGGTCAGGCCGTGATCGACTTTCAGGGCGTCGGCCGGCATGTCCGCGAGCCAGGCAAAGCTCGAATGCCCTGATCCGAAATCGTCGAGCACGAGGCCCGCCCCGGCCGCCTTGATGGCGCGGACGGCGGCGAGAGCCTTGGCCATGTCGCGCAGTGCCGCCTGCTCGGTCAGTTCGATCTTCAGGCACCCCTCGGGCAGATCATAGCCCTGGCGCAGGGTCTCGACGAGGGTCGCCACGTCTCCGGTGACAAGGTCGCGCCCGGTCACGTTGACCTGCACGAAGAGGTCGCGGCGGCCGCTGCGCGCGTGCCAGCCGGAGAGGGCCTGCGCCGCCTGGATCAGCATGTTCGTCGCCAGCGCCGGGTCCTCAAACGTGGCATCGCTTGCATCGAGCGCCCCTGTCCAGCGGGCAAGCGCCTCGAAACCGGCTGTCCGGCCGGTTCGCAGGGAAATGATCGGCTGGTAGACCGGCGCAAGGACGGGACCCGGCCTTGCAAGCGCGGCCCGCGTGTCCGTTTCGGTCAGCAGATCCCCGGCCGCGCCGCCCGCCTCGTCGAACGACCCGACAAGCCGCAGGCGCCGTCCGTCCGAGAGGCCGAGGGCGCAGGACAGGGCCGCGTCTCCGGCCCGGTCGAAGGCACGCAGGAGTCGCGCCCGCGACAGGCCGTCAAGCTGGACGCCGAACGCATCAAGCGTCCATTTCCCCGCAAGGTCGCGCATCGGATCGCCGGGCGCGATGCGGACATGCAGTTCGCCGAGATCGGCGCGCCATTGCCAGTTGCCATGGCTGGCGCGCCTTCGGTCTGGCAGTCCTCGTTCCGGATCGGTCATGCGCCTTCTGCCTCGTCGTCCGCCAACCGGGCGTAGAGTACATGGTCCCGGCGCGTTCCGGCAATCTCGAGATACTGCCGGGCAAGCCCTTCGCGCCGGAAACCGCAGCGGACAAGGACATTCTGCGACCTTGCATTCTCCGGAACGGTTGCCGCCTCGATCCGGTCAAGCTCGAGGGTCCGGAAGCCGAACTCGCAGGCGAGGCAGACCGCCTCGGTCATGCAACCAGTGCCCTCGGCCCCTGCGCTCAGCCAGTAGCCGAGCGTGCCGGTCGAGGCTGCCCCGTAGCGCACGCCCCAAAGCGCGATGCCGCCGACCAGCTCGCGCGTGCCGGCCCGTTCGATGAAGAAGGCGTAGCCGTTGCCGCCGGACCAGCCCGACCGCCATGTCCGCAAGCGTTCGCGCCAGTCGGCCCGGGAATGGGCGTGCGGGTGCCAGGCCGGTTCCCAGGGTTCCAGATGCTCGCGATTGGCCTCGCGCACCATGGCCCAAGCCTGGTAGTCCCGGGACTGTGGTGCCCGCAGAACGACGCGCTCGCCTGCGAGGCGCAGCATGCGGCGGTTCGGCCCGCTCAGCACGCCGCCCGCACAATGCCAAGCACGCGCGACCGGACGGCGGCAAGCTCTGCAGGAATCCGCTCGAAGGCTTCCGGACGGGAGACCGCGCCGGCGCAATGCGCCGGAACAGGGGCGTTGCAACCAGTCGCCTGCAGAACGGTTTCGGGAAATTTGGCAGCATGCGCTGTTGCCAGCACAACGGTCGGCCGGCCGGGCGACGGCACCGAGCGGGCCGCCGCAAGCCCGACGGCCGTGTGCGGGCAGGCGAGCATGCCGGTTTCGCGAAAGGTGCGCGCCATCTCTTCAAGCGTCGCCTCATTGCTGACTTCAATGGCACCGAGGCCGGTTTCGCGAAGGGCAGCCCACGCGCCCGGCGAGAGTTCGGCTGCCCCGACCTGGGCGAATGCGCCATAGAACCGGCGCACCTCGGCACTGTCCCGGCCGCAGACCTCGAACAGCAGCCGCTCGAAATTGCTCGGCACGGAAATGTCCATGGCGGGGCTCGGGGTTTCCTTCGCCGGAAGCCGCGACATCCGGCCATGCCCGATGAGGTCGGCGAGGGTCCGGTTGGCATTGACGGCACAGACCGCCGAGAAAGCCGGGACAAGGCCGCAACAGGCCGCCACATAGCCCGCGAGCGCATCGCCCATATTGCCACTCGGCACGACAAAGCGGATCGCGCGGTCCGGGCCGAGCGCTGCCTGGGCCGCAGCGTAGTAAACAGTTTGCGCGGCGATCCGCGCCCAGTTGATCGAATTGACCCCTGATAGCGACACGTCGCGCACGAAAAGCGTATCGGCAAACAGCGCCTTGACGATGGACTGGCAGGCATCGAAATCGCCGTCGAGGGCGAAATTGTGGACGTTCGCGGCGCCGGTCGAGGTCATGAACCGGCGCTGTATCTGCGAGATGCGTCCGTGTGGGTGCAGGATGACGAGATCGGCGCGGCGGCTTCCGGCAAAGGCCGCTGCCGCTGCCCCGCCCGTATCACCGCTCGTCGCGCAAATGACGGTCATGCGCGCACCCCGCGCGGCAAGGACATGGTCGTAGAACCTGCCGATGAACTGCATGGCGACGTCCTTGAAGGCGAGCGTCGGGCCATGGTGCAGCTCGAGAACCCACTGGTCCGGACCGGCCTGGACGAGCGGCGTCACGCACCGGTTGGCAAAGGCCGCATAGGCCGCCTTGCAGATCGTGCCGAGGGTCGCCGACGACATGGCCGGACCGGCAAAGGCAGACATTATCCGTGCGGCAAGGCTTGCATAGTCTTCGCCGACACGGGCGGGGGCGATCTGCGGCCAGGCCTCCGGCACGTAGAGCCCGCCATCCGGAGCGAGGCCCGACAGGCAGGCCGTCACGAAGTCGACCGGCGCTGCCTCTCCGCGTGTCGAGACATATTTCATCTGCCGTCCCCGAATTTCAGCCGGCCAGCCTGCACATGATAGACGAGGTACAGGACGAGGAGGCCCAGCGCCATGCCCCACCAGGTCAGGGCGTAGCCGAGATGCCGGGCCGGCGGCAGCGGATCGAGCAAGGACGGGTCGGCCCAGGGGTTCGCGGCGAGGCGGGAGGTGCCGTCTTCCTCAATGAAGCGGATCATTTCAGGCTCGAAGACGACTTCCGACAAGGCGAGACCGGCCGCCTCGGCCATTCCGGCCCGGTCAAATCCGTAGAACACCCTGTCCGGCAGGCTTGCCGGGGCGGCGAACCGGTCGCTTCCGGGGAACGGCCGCAGGAGCCCGCGCCCGAGCGCAGGATCCGGGCCAGCCGGTTCCGCCATGTCAGGCGGGTCGATCGCGAACACGAGGCGATCAGTGGCCAGGACGCCCCTGCCGTCCTGCACGATGACCCGCAGGCCGCGCCAGGCCGAGCGGCCGTCATGTATGGTCGATAGCCAGAGGCGGTTTCCGTCCGGCGGCGCAAGCTCGGTCCAGGCCGGGACCGCCCCGGCTACCTGCGTCTTCGACTGGAAGCGGGCCCATTGCCATTGTCCGAGCATGCCGAGGAGGACGAGACTGATGGCCGCGCACAGCGTCATGACCGGATAGGGGCGAAAGCTCATGCCGGGGGCTGCCTGTCGCCTTGTGTTTCAAACCTGGCCTCCGCCGCGCCGTGACGCCACTGGAGGGCAAACATGAGCGCCTTGAACGGCCGGAGGAGGACGAGGCAGAGGCCGAGGCTCGCCGGCAGCCAGACGAGGATCTGCAGCCAGACCGGGGGGGCGATCGCAACCTGGAGACCTAGAGCGAGCGGCACGATGAGCATGCCGGCAAGCACGACGACGAAAAAGGCCGGACCGTCGCCTGCATCCTCGCGGGTAAACCGTGCGCCGCACGACGTGCAGGCCGACGCAATCGCGAGGAAACCGCAGAAGAGCGGTCCGGTCCCGCAGGCCGGACACCGGCAGCCAAGCCCCGCCCGGAGGGGAGAGACGCTGCGGTCCACGCCCCTTCTAGTGCCCGAGGACGAGATAAGGGGCGACGTAGACGAACGCGAAGAGGAAAAGCCAGACGACATCGACAAAGTGCCAGTACCAGGCGGCCGCCTCGAAGCCGAAATGCTTCTGCGGCGTGAACCCTCCGGAGAGGAGGCGCAGGAGACAGACGGCGAGGAAGATCGTCCCGATCAGAACGTGTGCGCCGTGGAAGCCGGTCGCCATGAAGAAAGCCGAGCCGTAAAGCGTTCCGGAATAGGTGAACCCGGCTTCGGCATATTCGATGGCCTGGACGGTCGTGAAGATCGCGCCGAGGAGGATTGTCAGGATAAGCCCGTTGCGGCAGCCCTTGCGGTCGCCATGCTGGAGCGCGTGGTGTGCCCAGGTCACCGTCGTGCCGGAGAGGAGGAGGATGAGCGTGTTGACAAGCGGCAGGTGGAACGGGTCGAAGGTCTCGACGCCCGGAGGTGGCCAGGAAGCCCACTGGCTGAGGCCTTCATAGAGCACGTTCTGGCTGTCGAAGGTCGCGCCGGCGCGGGCCTCGTGGAAAATGGTCATTTCGAAAAAGGACCAGAACCAGGCGACGAAGAACATCACTTCGGATGCGATGAACATTATCATGCCGTAGCGCAGGCCGATCTGGACGACCGGTGTATGGTCGCCGCCCCGGCTCTCGCGGATCACCTCGCGCCACCAGCCAATCATCGTATAGGCGACGGCGGCAAAGCCGGCGAGCATCGGCCAGGTCGTGCCTTTCGGAAGGCCGAAAAGGCCTTTCATGTAGACAACGCCGCCAAGCGCCAGGGCCGTAACGGCGAAAGCCCCGATCAAGGGCCAGGGTGACGGATTCACGAGATGGTAGTCGTGTCTGACTTCGCCGTGGGCCATGGCTAGCTATCCCCGATCTGATTCATGAATCTTGGGCTTCCATATCCCGGCTCGTTACCGCAGCGCAACCGGATCGGTTGCCGCAGGGGCGCTTGCCGAGGCGACCGGCGTCCCGGTCTGGTAATAGGTATAGGAGAGCGTGATCGTCGAGACCGTGTCCATAAGGGCATCATCATCCATGTCCGGGGAAACGAAGAAGACGACCGGCAGGGTCTTGGTCTCGCCTGCGCCGATCACCTGTTCCTCGAAGCAGAAGCATTCGAGCTTGTTGAAGAACCGCCCGGCCGTGTGCGGGGTGACATTGTAGCCCGCGAGCACGTTCACGGGCTGCGCAGAGAGGTTCGTCAGCTCGTAGAAGGCCAGTCCGTGCTCGCCGAGCCGGATGTCATGGCTTGCCTGCAGGGGTCGGAAGAGGAGCGGCGCATCGCTGACATTGGCGTCGAACCGGACATTGACCGTCCGGCCGAGGACGCGGGACGGGGCCTCGGTGGCAACCCGCGTCGTGCCGCCGAAACCGGTTACGCGGCAGAATGTGTCATAGAGCGGCTTAGATGCGAACGAGAGGGCGAGCATGCCCGCAACGACGCTTCCGGCGATCATGGCCATTGTGGAGGATTTCATGGCGATCAGCCGCCTCCCGCCTGGCTTGCGATATTCTCGGCAAGGCGGATGGCCGACACCGCGGCGACGAGGATGACAAAGCCGAAGAGAATGAGCCCGAGCCAGAGATTGCGCCGCTTCTGGGCCGCCAGCCGGTCCGCTTCGGGTGCCGCCCGCACCGATGGCGTCGCGCCAGGCTCAGCCATGGGCGACCACCGGGTAGATCAGGCCGGTCGCCTGCTCGAACAGGAGTGCCCCGAACAGGGCAAAAAGATAGGCGATCGAATAGGCAAAGAGCCCCCTGGCGGCTTTCATGTCCGGCCCGGCAGCGTCCGCCTCGCCTGCCCGGCTCCCCAGGAGCCGGACCGCAAGATGGACAAACCCAGCCCCGAGCCCGGCGGCGACAAGGGCATATATCCAGCCTGCAAGGCCCGTTGCGACCGGCGCCAGGCTGACCGGGAACAGGACGAGTGTATAAGCGAGTATCTGCCGCCTCGTCGCCTTCGCGCCGTGGACCACAGGGAGCATCGGAACCCCGGCCCTCGCATATTCCTTGTGGGCGAGCAGCGAGAGCGCCCAGAAATGCGGCGGGGTCCAGGCGAAGATGATGGCGAACAGGAGCCAGGCATCGAGCGGCGTGTTCCCGGTCACGGCGGCCCAGCCGATCACCGGCGGAAAAGCCCCGGCGGCCCCGCCGATCACGATATTCTGCGAGGTGCGGCGCTTGAGGAGCATGGTGTAGAACCAGCCATAATAGGCAATCGACATGGCAAGCAGGCCGGCGGCGACCCAGTTCGAGGCGAGCCACATCACGAGGACCGACGCGCCGCCGACGATGAGGCCGAGGGCGAGGGCCTCGTCCCGCGGGACCGCGCCGGACGGGATCGGCCGCGACGCCGTGCGGCTCATGAGCGCGTCGATGTCGGCGTCATACCACATGTTGAGCGCCCCGGCGGCACCCGAGCCGAGCGCGATGGCGAAGACGACAACCATGGCCATCACGGGGTTCATCGACCCCGGCGCCGCGATAAGGCCGGCGACCCCGGTGAAGACCACAAGCACCATGATGCGCGGCTTCATCAGGTTGAGATAGTCGCCCACCGTCGCGAGGCGCGGGCTGTCTATCGAAGGGGTCAGCGCATTTGTCATATGGTCACAGGGTGCGCCCGGGGCGCTCCTTTGTTTAGCCAGGGCCCTCCACGAACATTCGTGAAAAGTCCGGCCTGCCTAGTGTGCCTCGTCAGCCTTCACGCGGGGCAGCGTCGTTGCGCCTTCGCCCCACGGATTGGCTTCGGCCTTGCGGCGGCGGACGGCGGCTTCGACGAGCCCGACAAAGAACACGAGCGTACCGACAAGCGTGATCGCATATCCCCAGGAGGAGACATTGTGCCAGAGCGTGAAGGCGTCGTTATAGTCGATATAGCGGCGCGGGATGACGTGGAGGCAGAGGAAGTGGTGGGGGAAGAAGATGG
>CAYSED010000071.1:0-513 GCA_964429935.1 uncultured Hyphomonadaceae bacterium | reverse complement strand
CATGCGGCAGCTCATTGAATTGGTGGAACGGTGGCGGCGAAGGCAACGTCCATTCCAGCGTCGTAGCGCCCTCGCCCCACGGATTGGCTGCACCCTTGCGGCGGCGGATCATAGCTTCGACGAGGCCGACGAAGAAGATCAGCGTGGCAACCATGGTGATCGCGTAGCCGATGGAGGACACGAAATGCCAGGTCGTGAAGCCGTCTGCATAGTCGATATAGCGACGCGGCATGCCCTGCAGGCCGAGGAAGTGCTGCGGGAAGAAGATCACGTTCGAGCCGATGAACATCAGCCAGAAGTGCACCGTGCCGAGGATGGCATTGTACTTCACGCCGAACATCTTCTCGAACCAGTAGTACCAGCCGGCAAAGAGCGCGAAGACGGCGCCAAGCGAGAGCACATAATGGAAGTGCGCGACAACGTAATAGGTGTCGTGCAGGGCGTGGTCGACGCCGGCATTGGCGAGCACGACGCCGGTCACGCCGCCAAGCGTGAAGAGGAAGATAAAGCCGA
>CAYSED010000070.1:0-13645 GCA_964429935.1 uncultured Hyphomonadaceae bacterium | reverse complement strand
AATTCGACCCGGAAAGGAATCCCTTGCGATTCCGTCAAAGACGAAGACGCTCTAATCCTTGACAGTCTCGGGATGAGTCGCGGCTCTACCGGGGCGCCGCTGAGAGGGACCCGGGTTCAGAGCTCGTTGACAGTGCTTGCGAAAAGGACCGGGCCGCTAGGACCGGGCTGCGTCGAGCCGCCGACCGGTTCGAGGCTGATCGCGACTGTGTCGGAAGGCCCGAGAACCTCGTCTGCGAAAGTCAGCTCGAAGCGGCCGGGTTGCGAGCGGTCGTCGAGCAGTCCAAGCGAAACCGGAGCCGGCGCGCCGTCGCGAATGCGCCAGAGCTGCCAGACTGCGTTCTCGGGCAGCGGGATGGCGGCGAAGTCGGCCGTCAGTTCGCCGGTCGCCGGCCGGTAAATGATGGCGATCGCCCCCGGCGCGTTCTCGGCGGCAAGCAGGGCGATCAGTTCGCGGGCTTCGCGTTCGGCCGGGGCCGCCGGTACGAAGTGCGCGCCGACGGCTATGGCGGCGATGACGCTTGCGGCAATGGCAGCGGGACGCCAGAGGCCTGGCGATACCGTCTTGCGGCTGGTTGCCGAAGGCATGCCGGACGGACCCTCCTGCCGGTCGATCTCGGCAAGGATGTCGTCGAGCATGCCGGGCGGGGGCTCTTCCTCGGGCGCTTCGCTGCCAAGGGGGGCGAGCCATCCTGACAGGTCCTGCACGAGCTGGCGAAAGTCGGGGTCCGAGCGCTCGAGGTCGCGGAACTCGCGGGCCTGATCCTCGGTTGCCTGGCCCAGGAGATAGGCTGTGGCGAGGAGTTCGCGGTCGCTTGGTGACGTGCTCATTTGCGACCTCCTTTCATCGCCAGGATTCCGTTCCATAGCCGGTCTTGCGCCTCCTTCGGCGACAGGTCGAATCGTCTTGCCAGTTCTTCGAGCGGGCGGGCCTCAAGATAGGCGAGTTTCAGCATGCTGGCAGAGTCTTGTTCGTCCGGTGCAAGCGCCGGACCCGAACGCGCATGTCCGGCGGGGAGGCGGCCGGCAGCCTCGTCGAGCGCCCGGCGACGGGCGAGAGAAAGCACCTGGTGTTCGGGGTCCGCCGGGCTGCTGAGGGTGCTTGCGGGCTGGTTCCATATGTCGAGATAGACCTGTTTGAGGATGTTCGCGGCAAGGGCTTCGTCGCTGATGAGGGACCGGATAAGGCCAAAGGCCCGCGATGCCGTCCTGGCGTAGAGGTCGGCAAGGGCGGACCGGTCGCGTCGTTTCAGTCGCTCCACGATGAGATGTGCGCGTGCCGCCACTGGCCGGGTACCCTCTGGTTCGATTGCCCTGGCAAGCATTGGTAGCCGACTTTCCGGTGTCCCGTCAAAGACTGTCGCAGCTGTAAAGCGGTGCGCGGAACCCGAGGGCCCCGCGCACCAGGGTCTCCTGCAGCATCAGGCCCCGCTGGGGTCGATGATGTCGATCGGGTCTCTGCCCGGATCAACGTCCACTATGTCGCCAAAGCTGGGATTTCGCGGAGCAGCATTGGGACCCGCCCCGAACGCCGTTGCAAAACCGGCTCCCAGTTGGGAGGCGGCCTGCGTCGCCGACACAGCAGGTGGGGGAGGTGCCGGCGGTGGTGGCGGAGGAGGCGGTGGTGGCGCAGGAGGAGGAGCCGGAATCACAGGGAGTTCCGGGGAGACGAAGGACGCATCGTCCGAGCAGGCCGCGATAGAGATCGCAACCAACCCGGCAATGATGGCGGTGCGGGAGGCCGATAACAGGCGTTTGTTCTGTTTCATGGCCAGCCCCTATTGTCCGGTCGAGCCGGGGATCGGATGGTTGAGATAGGGGAAGACGTTCTGGAGCTCGGCGGCACTGATGGGCGCGCCGTCAGTCAGCGGTGCCGTTCCGACGGGAGCGTCAGCCGGCGCGCAAAGTCCGAGATCGGTCGGATTGCCCGCAATCGGGACCGGGTGGCAGAGGCGACCCATGACGACGCGCAGGGCGATGTCCACGGTGTCGTCACCCGGACGGCGACCGTTCGGGAAGCCGGCAAGGTCGTCGCCGATGACGCCGAGCGTGCTCTGCATGTCGCGCGGGGTCGGTGCGATGCCAAGGTTTAGCCGCATCATTTCGGACGGCACGACGTTCTCGGGCTGGTTCAGGCCGTTGATCCCGGTGAGGAAGGCCGCGACGAGGTCGCCGCGCGGCAGGTTGGCCGGAGCAAGATTGTCGATATTCGTCCCGAGACCGGAATTGACCGCACCGCGGAAGAGGAGGTCGATGATCGCGGGCAGGGTCGGGTTGGTCACGAACACGGCGAGCGCCGAGTCCTGCGTCGGTTCGGCCGCGTTGAAGAGGTCCTTCGAGTTGAGGCCAATGACAAGCTCGTTCACGAGCGGGGCCGACAGGCGCGACTGCTGGACGAAGCCGCCGCCAAAGGCCGACGGGCTCTCATAGGTCGGCGAGGGATCCTCGATCTCGGCCTGCGGCAGGCTCGCGGTCGTCCACGCGCCGATAATGCCGTCGCCGTCGTCTTCAAGGCAGGTGACCGGTATTTCGAGCGCGAGCGAGGTGACATTGGACTCGCCGATGAGGTCATCATTGGCCCGGTCCTGCGTGATGCCGCCCGGGAAAGTGTCGCCGTTCTCGTTCAGCGGCACGTCGCCGTCGATCGGGACGAGGTTCACGAGGTCGAACACTTCGCCAAGGTTGACGGCAAAGGCTTCGGCGCGCTGTCCGGCGAAGACCCGGCCAGCTTCGGGGCAGCCGGGAATGGTCAGGGTCGAGATGAATTGCGAAGCATAGGCTGGATAATCCGGAAGAGTCTTGGTGCCGATATTGTCGAGCGGCTTGGTGAACGTGCCGGCCGACTGGCGCGTGCCGGTGCGGCGGTCGCCCCGCACGACGAAGACTTCGTAATTTTCGGTTTCACCGAGGGTTGCTGCACCATCACTCGTGACAGGCCCGGCCGCACGCACGGCAATCGGCACGTCCTCGCCACCAATGTTCAGCGTGATGCCGGTGCCGTTGACGAGATTGTTGTCGAAATCGAACTGGAAGGTCAGGTCCTCGACGGCATCGGCGTCGGTATCGATATGAATCTCGTAGAGCGCGTCGGGGTCCATGGTGAAATAGTTCGGGCCGCCATATGGCGCCTGGATCGGTTGGTAATTCGCGATGAAAGTGACGAAGCCTTCGCGTCCCGGCTCATAGCTGCGGAACATGTAGAAGTCCGTGCCGTCGACTTTCGGAGTTTCGGTGATAGCGGGAGCCTCGCGGTGGCTCGATGCGAGCGCAGGAGCAACGATCGCTCCGAGGCAGGCGGTCGCTGCGGTAGCGAGCAGGACGGGTTTGAGTTTCATGGCAGCCCTCTTTGCTTGTCTGGTCACGAAGGTACGGACGGCAAGGCGCGGAATGGTGCAGGGGACGCAGAAATTTCTTGCTGCCCGCACCCATTGCCGGAATTGCCCCGTATGGTGACTGGAAACACACGGAGGCCGCATGAGAGTAGGAATTACAAAAAGCGCCGTGGCAGGGCTTGCCTGCGTGGCGGCGGCGAATGGGGCACACGCCCATGATGCCTGGATCGAGGCGCGCCGGACGGGCGATGGCGAGGTATCGCTCGCCTTCCGGATCGGCCATGCTGGCGAGAACGAGCCCTGGACGGCGCGGCCTGATCGCGTGTCGGGTTTCGTCAGCCATGGACTGGACGGGATCGCCGATCTACAGGCGCGCCTTGGCCGCGCGGACCAGACAGTCCCCTTGCTGATTCCATTTGCGCCGGACGCGGTCCATGTCGTGACCATAAATTCCTTCCGCGCGTTCATCGAACTCGAAGCAGACAGGTTCAACGCCTATGTCGAGGAAGAGGGCATCACGCCGATTGCCGTCGCGCGGGCGGCTTCGGGCAGCTTCAGCCTGCCGGGGACCGAGCTCTATTCGCGTCACCTGAAGGCCATTGTGCCTGCCATGTCCGGGGAATGCCTGCCGCAGAGGGTCAGCCGGCCGACCGGGCAGCGCCTCGAAATCCTGCCGGTTGACGGCACGATCGGTCCGGACGGCGAGCCGATGCTGACGGTAGAGGTGCGCTATCTCGGTATTCCGGCCGAAGGTGTCACGCTGCATGTCAACGACATTGCGGCGGGCGAGGCGACGGCGACACCGCTGACCGGGCCAGACGGGCGTGCGGAGATCACGTTGCCGGACACGAATGCCTGGTACGTTCATGCCGCATGGTCAGAAAAGCTGGCCTTAGCGGAGCGCGGAGCCGACTATGTGACGGCCTTTGCGAGCCTTAGCATTCTTTCGGACGGCGTCTCGAACCGGGTCTGCATCGCGCCCGGTTAGCGCGCGGCCGAATCGATCTCGGCAACAGACAAGGCGAGGATGCGCCAGCCGCCATCGATATTTCGGAAGAGAATATCGAACCGGATCGCTTTCGGACGGTATTCAAAGCCGCCGCGCAAGCGAAGCGTGCCGTCCGATGCGATGCCGGGGTCGAGCAGCCAGGTTGGCGAGACAAGGACGGCCTTGCCGACATCAACGCGATTATCCCGCAGTGCCGCGAATATTCGGGTAAGGTCTTCCTCGGAATTGCGTGACTGGAAATCCGGCGTGCCGAGCGCGCGGAGGACCGAATAGTCCCCGGTCCGGTTGGCATTGTCGAGAGCAATCATGGTCGTCCAGGCGAGGCGGGCGAGCACGGTCTCGTCCGGGACGGGAAGCGGCTGGGCGTAGGATGCCTGATGGCTCGCCGCCGTGACCATGGCGGCGAGCATCAGGGGCCGCAGCGGGGAGCACGCTGCAGCCAGTGCGGACAGGAACCTCGCCTGGCTTACCAGGAGATTTGCGCTCCGGCGCGAGCCCCGACTTCGCCTGCGCCTATGCCGGACCCGACGCCGACAGACAGGACGAGGTTGTCAGAAGCCCTGTAGGCGGCGGCGATCGAAAGCGCGCTCTCGTCATCATAGTATCCGTAGCCGCCTGCCAGGGCGAAGGTCTGCCCGGCCGGGATTTGCGGGGACTCAAGGGCAAGCGCGAGGGCGATGCCGCCGCGATTGTCCTCGATGTTCTCGCTGAGGCCGGATATCGCCGCGTTCTGCTGGGCGATGACGGCATTCTGGGAACTCAGCGCGTTGCTGAAGGCTGTATCGATGAAGGTGAACCCGTCCACCGCCGCGAGATTGCCGCCGGCATCGGTCGTGACGATCCGGGTCGGCCCGCTCTGGGCCGCCGTGCTGTCTGCGGAACCAATTCCGGCGAGCGTATACGTGTTCGCCGTCGTGCCGATGGCGACCTGGTTGGTCCGTGTCGTCGAGACACCGGCACCAAGGGCAATCGAATTGTTGAAGCCGGCATTGGAGACGTCGCCGATGGCGATGGACTGCTGCCCGGCCGCATTGGCCGCTTCACCGACCGAGACCGACCGGACGCCGCTTGCCGCTGCGAGGTGGCCGACAGCAGTGGCGCGTTCGCCGGTTGCTTGAGCCCTCCAGCCGAAGGCCGTGGCCGCTGTGGCGGTCGCAAGTGCCTGGCCGCCGACAGCCGTGGTCGAGGCACCAGACGCAATGGTGGCCGTACCGTTTGCGCCGTCACGATTGCCGCCAATGGCGATGGCGTCACCGCCTGTGGCCTGCGCCGTATTGCCGATGGCGATCGAGTTCGACCCGGAGGCGACGGCATCCTCGCCGCCGGCAAAGCTCTGGTCGCCAGAGGCTGTTGTCTGGTGGCCGACAGCGGTTGCCATCTGGCCGGTGGCGCGTGCCTGCCAGCCAAAGGCCGAAGCGCCGGGCGTCGTCGCGACGCTTTCGCCGCCAATGGCGGTGGTCGAATTGCCCATGGCGAGGGCCGAGTCGCCTATGGCGAGGGCATCAATGCCGGTTGCGATGGATTCATTGCCGATGGCCGTGGCGAAGTCGCCCTGGGCGTCGGCATTCTCGCCGACAGCGATCGAACGCACGCCATTGGCCGTGGCAAGGTGGCCGAGGGCAGTCGAGCGTTCGCCGGACTCTGCGCGCCAGCCGAAGGTCGTGGCACCCGGTCCGACAGCGAGGGCCTGGCCGCCGACAGCGGTTGTGGACGGACCAGACGCGAGCGTGGCCCGGCCGGTCGGCGTGCCATCGTCGCGATTGCCGCCAATCGCTATGGAGTCGCCCCCTGTTGCCTGAGCCTGGTTGCCGATGGCCACGGCATTGTCGCCGGATGCAACGGCATCCTCGCCGCCGGCAAAGCTCTGATCGCCCGAAGCCGTGGTCTGGTGGCCGACAGCGGTTGCCATCGCTCCTGTTGCCTGAGCCTGCCAGCCGAGCGCCGTGGCACCTGGCGTCGTCGCATCGCTTTCGCCGCCGACCGCGACGGTCGAGGCGGCGGAGGCCGTGGCCGGGTTCAGGCCGGCATCGTCGCCGCCGATGGCGACGGCATCCGTGCCGGTCGCTGTTGCGCCGGCACCTACTGCTGTGGCGCCGTCTGCCACTCCGGTTGTTGAAGCGGTCCCGCATTCGGTTGTGTTTCCGCCGGTGCCGTCATTGCATTCCGGCGTACCGTCGGCATGGGCTAGCCCGGCCGGAAGAAGCATGGCGGCAAGGCCGATCGCAGCAGAGGCGAAAAGGCGGGATTTCAGCGGCGAGATGTTGCGTGGCATTGGTGTTCCCCGTTCTGACTGACGCGCCCGGGGCCGGGAGGGACACTGACGGAACAGCCAGCCGTCCATCCCGGATTACGGGTCGGTGTCTGCGATACGGGGGGACAGGGCGGGAATGGTGCAGGGCGGACGATTATTTTTCGCGACGGGCTGAACGGACAGGTTCAGTCTCACTCGAAAACGGTCTTGCCGCCCACATAGGTGCGAACCACCCGCCCCTGAAGGCGGCGGCCGTCAAACGGGGAATTGGTGGAGCGGGAGCGCAGCTCTTCGCGCAGGCAGAGCCACGGGCGTCCGGGGTCGAAGAGGACAAGGTCGGCGGGCGTACCAGGAGCTAGGCGGCCGGCCGGGAGCTTCGCAAGCGTGGCTGGTCCGATTGTCAGGGGGCGAAGTGCTGCGAGCAGGTCCATATGCCCGTCATGGACGAGGCTAAGCATGGCCGCGAGCGTCGTCTCCAGGCCGACTGCGCCGAAATTCGCTTCAGCAAAGGGGACGCGCTTCTCCTCCGGCGGCTGGGGATCATGCGCCGAGACAATGGCGGCAATTTCTCCGCGTGCAACTGCCTCTATGAGGGCGAGGCGGGTCGCTTCGTCCCGGAAGGGCGGGGAGACTTTGCAATAAGTCAGGTAGTCGCCGACATCGAGCTCGTTGAAGAAGAGGGTGTGCGCGGCGATAGTGCAGTGGATGTCCGAACCTTCCTTGCGTGCGGCCGTTGCGGCGCTGACCAGATCCGGCGTCGAGACCTGGTCGAGGATGAGGCGAGCCCCGGCTCTCATGGCGAGATGAATGTCCCGCAGGCCCGCGGTGATCTCCGCATCCGTGCCGATCCCGGAAAGACCCAGACGGGCAGCGAACGCGCCCGCATTCATGACGCCCGATCCGGCAAGGTTTGCATCGAGCGGGCGGACGCAGACGGTGGCCCCGAGGCTGGCGGCATAGGCAAGCGCGCGCTTCATGACCGCGCCGTTGGCAAGGCCGGTTTCGCCATTGGAAAAGAACAGAGCCCCGGCGGCCTGCATGAGGCCAAGCTCGGCCATGGCTTCGCCGCGCAGGCCCT
Organism: uncultured Hyphomonadaceae bacterium; assembly: GCA_964429935.1. GTDB lineage: Bacteria > Pseudomonadota > Alphaproteobacteria > Caulobacterales > Hyphomonadaceae > CALLCD01. Next base: position 5,976 of record CAYSED010000070.1, on the reverse strand, counting down.
GTGTCAGGCCGCCAACCGGATAGACGCGGTTCAGGCCTTCGGACGCACCGCGCCGGGCGATGAATTCGACAAGGGCGACGTCGTCGATGACCGGGTCGGTGTCCGGCATGACGGCCATGCTCGTGATCCCGCCTGCGACGGCTGCAAGGCTCGCCGAGTGCAGGGTTTCGCGATGTTCGGCACCCGGTTCGCCGGTCTTGACGCGCAGGTCGATGAAACCGGGCGCGAGGCAAAGCCCTGCGGCATCGAGCGTTTCGGCTGCCTTGCCTTGTGTCAGGCCTGAGCCGGTCTCCGCGATCAGGCCGTCAACAAGGCGAATGTCGCCCGTCTCATCGAGCCCGGTTGCCGGGTCGAGCAGGCGGGCGTTCGTGATGAGAAGCTCGGTCATGAAGTTCCTCCCGCAAGGAGGTGAAGAACCGCCTCTCGCACGGCGACGCCCATTTCAACCTGCTCGGTAATCACCGATTGCGGTCCGTCGGCGATGGCGCTTTCAATCTCGATGCCCCGGTTCATCGGCCCCGGATGCATGACGAGGGCGCTGGGTTTCGCTCTAGCCAGGCGTTCGGCGGTCAGCCCGTAGAAGCGGAAATATTCCCGGCGGCTCGGGAGATAGGCGCCGTCCATGCGTTCGACCTGCAGGCGCAGCATCATGACGACATCGGCCCCGTCGAGGGCGGCATCGAAATCGGTGGAGGCGGTTTCTGCGCCCCAGGTGTCCGTGCCGGCCGGGAGAAGCGTTTTCGGTGCGACCACCCGGACGCGCGCGCCGAGCAGGTGCAGCGCCATGGTGCTCGAACGGGCGACGCGGCTATGGGCAATGTCGCCGCAGATCACCACGGTGAGGCCCTCGATGCGGCCGAAATGGTTTCGGATGGTGAGCGCATCGAGCAGCGCCTGGGTCGGATGCTCGTGCGCCCCGTCGCCGGCATTGATGACCGCGCAGTCGACCTTCCGGGAGAGAAGCTTCACGCCGCCGGAGGCCGAATGGCGGATGACGAGCGCATCGGGGCGCATGGCGTTCAGGGTCATCGCCGTGTCGATCAGCGTCTCGCCTTTCTTCATCGATGAGTGCGCGACCGGCATGTTGACGACATGCGCGCCAAGACGCTTGGCGGCGATTTCGAAGCTCGACATGGTGCGCGTTGAATTCTCGAAGAAGAGATTGACGACCGTCTTGCCGGCAAGAACGGGCTTTGGCCGGGCACCGTGGCGCGTCAGGTCGGCATAAGTCCCGGCAAGGTTGAGAATATGGCCAAGGTCGAGCGGATGAAGCCCTTCTATGCCCAGCAGGTGCCGATGGCTGAAGCGCCAGGAAGGGTCAGTGGGCATGGTGCACGCATCCTGATTTTGTGCGGTTTATAGCGTGATGGCAGGAGTGGCAAGTGGCTCGCCTGTTGCCGACTACTTTCATGGGGTGTAATATTTACACCCAGTCATATCGGGAGGATTTCTTGAGCCGTTCCAGCATTGCCCTGACCGAACCCAATGAAGCCTGGATCAAAACCATGGTCGAACAGAGTGAGTATACAAGCAAGACGGAGCTCATAAACGATCTGGTGCGCGCCGCGCGCCTGCGCGACGAGGAGCTAGACCTTGTTCGTCGGAAGCTTGAGGCGGCTGAAAAGGGCGGCTTCTCCACTCGCTCCCAGTCTGACCTTCTGAAGGACATCAAGACCCGCCTCGGCACGAATGCCAAACTATAGACTGTCAAAGGCTGCGGAATCCGATCTTGAGGATATGTATGCTTGGGGTCTCGAACATCACGGAGAGGCTCAGGCCGATGCCTACTTTCGTGCCATGTTCGACGGATTTCAAGAAATCGCAAAAAATCCAGAAGCTTGGCAGGCAGTCGATCATGTACGGCCCGGATATCGCCGTGCCGTCATCAAGGCCCATTCGGTCTATTTCCGTGTCCGCGACGGCATGACTGAGATCATGGCCATCCTTCGCCATCAAGACACAACCGGGAGGATTTGACGCGGCCTAAGCCAGCCGGTCCATTGCCGCTCGCAGGATTACGGCGGCGGCGGATGCGTCGATCAGTTCGGCGCGGCGGGCGCGGGAGAGATCGGCTTCGAGCATGGCGCGTTCGGCTTCCGCTGACGAAAGACGCTCGTCCTGGAAGGCAACAGGCAGGTCGCGCGCCTTCAATATGTTGCGGGCGAGCGCCCTTGCCGACTGGGCGCGGGGGCCTTCGGACCCGTCCATATTGAGCGGCAGGCCGATGATAAGGCCTGTGGCGCGGCGCTCGTCGCACAGCGCGAACAGGGCCTGAAGGTCGGCGGCGAGCTTTGTCCGGCGGATCGTGGTCACAGGGCTCGCAATCATGCGCAGGCGGTCGGAGGCGGCGATGCCAAGCGTTTTCGATCCCGGATCGATCCCGATGAGGACACCCTCGCGGGGCAAAGCTTGGAGGTCAATAATGGCCATGCGCGGCTCTTACCGGTTTCGCGGCTTGATCGCCAGCGCGGTGCGGCGTATCGCTGCCCGGCAATTATCAGGAGCGGACGGATGAGCGTCACGAAGGACGATGTGCGCAAGGTTGCCAGGCTTTCGCGCATCGCGGTGCCGGAGGACCGGCTGGAAGGTCTGGCGGGCGAACTGAACGGCATTCTCGGCTGGATCGACCAGCTCAACGAGGTCGATGTCGCTGGTGTGGAGCCGATGACCTCGGTCGTTGCCGTGCGCCTGCCTATGCGCGAGGACGTCGTCACAGACGGCAACAGGCAGGCCGACGTGCTCGCCAATGCACCGAAGAGCGAGGACGGGTTCTTCGTCGTCCCGCGCTCGGTCGAATAGGGACGCGGGGGCTAAGATGACAGACCTGACCAGGCTGACCCTTGCCGGGGCGCTCGCCAAGCTTGAGACCAAGGAGATATCCTCCCGCGAGCTGACACAGGCTTTCGTGGACGCCATTGCCGCAGCGAACCCGGCGATCAATGCCTATGTCGTGGAGACGCCGGGCAAGGCGCTCGCCATGGCCGATGCCTCGGACGCGCGCCGGGCCAGAGGCGAGGCCGGAGCGCTTGATGGCGCGCCGCTCGGGATCAAAGACCTCTATTGCACCAAAGGTGTCCGCACGACGGCCTGTTCCGGCATTCTCGGCGAGTTCACGCCGACCTACGAGTCCACCGTGACGCAGAACCTCTGGGATGCCGGCGCCGTTATGCTCGGCAAGCTCAACATGGACGAGTTCGCCATGGGCTCGTCGAACGAGACCTCGCGCTTCGGCCCGGTTGCGAATCCGTGGCGGCGCAATGACGGCGCGAACGCCATGCTGACACCCGGCGGCTCGTCGGGCGGTTCGGCGGCAGCGGTCGCGGCGGACCTCTGCCTCGGCGCGACGGCGTCCGACACAGGCGGCTCGATCCGCCAGCCTGCCGCGTTTACCGGAACGGTCGGCATCAAGCCGACCTATGGCCGGGCGAGCCGATACGGCATGGTCGCGTTCGCGTCTTCGCTCGACCAGGCCGGGCCGATTGCCAAGACGGTCGAAGACGCGGCGATCCTGCTGAATGTCATGTGTTCGCACGATCCGAAGGATTCCACCTCCTTGCCGGTCGAAACGCCGGACTGGCGCGGAGATGTCTCGAAACCGGTCAGGGGCATGCGGATAGGCATTCCGAGAGAGTACCGGATCGACGGCATGCCGTCCGAGATCGAGGCGCTCTGGCAGCAGGGGATCGACTGGCTGAAGGCCGAGGGCGCGGAGATTGTCGGCGTGTCCCTGCCGCACACGAAATATGCGCTGCCTGCCTATTACATCGTCGCGCCTGCGGAAGCCTCGTCCAATCTCGCCCGCTATGACGGCATGCGCTATGGCGCGCGTGTTGCGGGCAGCGACCTGACAGAAACCTATGAGGCGACACGGGCGAACGGGTTCGGGGCGGAAGTGCAACGCCGCTTGATGATCGGCACATATGTGCTTTCTTCCGGGTACTACGATGCCTATTATCTCCGGGCCCAGAAGGTCCGTACACGGATATTGCAGGACTTCGAGCAGGCCTTCGCCAAGGTCGATGCGCTGCTCACTCCGGCGACGCCGAGCGCAGCCTTTACCTATGGCGAGAAGTCCGACGATCCGGTCTCGATGTACCTCAACGATGTGTTCACGGTGACAGCGAACCTGGCCGGGCTCCCGGGCATCGCCGTGCCCGCTGCGATTGATGGCCAGGGCCTGCCGCTCGGCTTGCAGGTTATCGGCAAGGCGCTCGACGAGGCCGCCTGTTTCCGCGTGGCCGGGGCCATCGAGCGCGCTGCAGGCTTCGTCGCCCGGCCGGAGCGGTGGTGGTAATATCGCACGTCCGGCATTAGATTGGTCTGGCAATGACTGGCGACAATCCCGACAAGATTACCGATTACTGGACCCTGCCCAAGACCGGGCCGAGTGCGACCGTTCTCAATTCCGGCTGGACGTGGACGCTCGTATTCTATGCGATCCTGCTCGGGGTGGCGAGCGTGACGGTGCTTCAGTCTGGCTATGATGTCTTCACGCCGGACCGCGCCCTGACAGCGATTGGCGGGGCCATCCTGCTCCTCTATCCGGCTTTCCGTATCGGCACGATCGTCTCCCGGCTCCTGAAGTCCCGGTTTCCGGGGCCGGTCAGCCCGACAGGCGAGGCGGACCCTGCGCGCGTGTCTTCGGACGGCAGGGACCTGAAAGCCCGAATGGAAGAACGCCGCGCCCGCGTCGAGAAAGCCCGCAAGGACGGCAAGCTCTAGATCGGATTGTCGCCATGCTTCGACAGGCTCAGCATGAGTGCCATCCCGGACTCAGCATGAGTGCCATCCCGGACTCAGCGTGAGTGCCATCCCGGATCATGACTCATCCTGAGCCTGTCGAAGGATGAGCCTGTCTAAGGATGAGTCTGCCGGGACGCCTCCCGCGATTGTGATGCCCGGCCAGCTCGCGTGCCGCGATAGACCATGGCCGGGCTAGAAATGGAGGGCTCCATGAAATCATATGCATTGCTGTTCCTGCGCGTCTCGACCGGGCTCCTGCTCGTTCTCTGGGGCTTCATCAAGGTCGGTGCGCCGGAAAGCGCCATCGGCGTGTCGGAGACATATTATGGCGGCATCCTTAGCGCCGAGGGCCTGCAGATGGGGCTTGGAATTGCCGAGATCCTGCTCGGGCTTGCCGTGGTGCTGGGACTATTCCGGAAAGTCATCTATCCGGTCCAGGCGATCGTGCTCGGGCTCGGCACGGCGGCGATCTGGAAGTACCTGCTCGACCCGCTCGGGCTCTATCTCCTGACCGAGGAAACCCGCAATCCGCTCTTCTTCCCGTCGCTTTGTGTCTTTGCGGCGACCCTGGTGATGATCGCCTTCCGGGAGGATGACCGCTTATCGCTCGACGGGGTCATCAAGCGCTAGCGCTTCGGCGCAACTCGCAGGTTGGCGATTGGTAATCGGCAGGGTATCACCCCTGTCGATTGCCTGAACCTGTTTCCAACGAGCTGACCGATGACCGATGCTGCCGCCCGCACCCCCTATCGTCTCGCCGGTGCCACCGGCGACTGGGAAGTCGTCATGGGGCTTGAAATCCACGCGCAGGTGGCTTCGGAGGCGAAGCTTTTTTCCGGAGCCTCAACGGCCTATGGCGCGGACCCGAACACGAATGTCTCGCTCGTCGATGCCGCCATGCCTGGCATGTTGCCGGTCATCAACCGGAAATGCGTTGAGCAGGCGGTGAAGACCGGGCTCGGCCTGAAGGCAAGGATAAACACCTATTCCCGCTTCGACCGGAAGAATTATTTCTACCCGGACCTGCCGCAGGGCTATCAGATCTCCCAGTTCGCACACCCGATTGTCGGGGAAGGCGAGATCGAGGTCGATGTCGAGCCAGCCCATGGCGGGGACGCCTATAGTTTCCGCGTCGGGATCGAGCGGCTGCATCTCGAGCAGGATGCCGGCCAGTCGATCCATGACATGTCGCCGAACGAGACCTATGTCCACCTCAACCGCTCGGGCGTCGCG
>CAYSED010000069.1:0-13816 GCA_964429935.1 uncultured Hyphomonadaceae bacterium | reverse complement strand
TGCAGAACGGCACCCATCCCGGCACCTGGACCTACAGGAACATCGCCGCCATGAAGGCGCAGTTCGCCAAGCTCGGCCTGTCGCTCGACTGGAGCCGGGAACTGGCCACCTGCGACCCCGAATACTATGCCGAGCAGCAGGCGATATTCCTCGCCTTTCTGGAAAAAGGGCTCGTCTACCGCAAGTCCGCCCGGGTGAACTGGGACCCGGTCGACCAGACGGTGCTGGCCAATGAACAGGTGATCGACGGCAAGGGCTGGCGCTCGGGCGCGCCGGTTGAGCAGCGCGAGCTGACGCAATGGTTCTTCCGCATTACCGACTATGCCGACAGCCTGCTCGATGACCTGCAGAGCCTGGAACGCTGGCCGGAAAAAGTGCGCACGATGCAGGCGAACTGGATCGGGCGGTCGGCAGGCCTGCAGATGCGCTTTCGATTGGTTGAGAAAAAGCCGGTTGTAACCGTCGAAAGCATCGAGGTTTTCACGACAAGGCCGGACACGCTGTTCGGCGCATCTTTCATCGCCCTGTCGCCAGACCACCCCCTGACGCTGAAACTGGCCGAGGGCTCGAAAGACCTGCAGGACTTCCGCGCCGCCTGCGCGCGCGTCGGCACCTCGGAAGAAGCAATCGAGACCGCCGAGAAGATCGGCTTCGATACCGGGCTCAGGGTCCGGCACCCGTTCGACGAGACAAGGACCCTGCCGGTCTGGGTCGCCAATTTCGTTCTGATGGGCTATGGCACTGGCGCGATCTTCGGCTGCCCGGCGCACGACCAGCGCGATCTCGACTTTGCCCGCAAATATGACCTCGACGTCACGCCCGTCGTCCTGCCGGAGGGGGCCGATGCCGGCACTTTCGCCGTCGGCGACGAAGCCTTTACCGGCGAAGGCACCATCTACCAGTCCGGTTTTCTCGACGGATTGTCGATCCCAGACGCCAAGCGCGAAGCCACGGCGCGCATCGAAGCGCTCGGCCTTGGGACGAGCAAGGTGAACTATCGCCTTCGCGACTGGGGCGTGTCGCGCCAGCGCTATTGGGGCTGCCCGATACCGGTCATTCATTGCGAGGCGTGCGGCACCGTGCCCGTACCGGTCGCCGACCTGCCGGTCCGCCTGCCGGACGATGTCAGCTTCGACCGGCCGGGCAATCCCCTCGCCCACCACCCGGCCTGGAAACACACGGCCTGCCCGTCCTGCGCCGCCCCGGCTTTGCGCGAGACCGACACGCTCGACACGTTTGTCGACAGTTCGTGGTATTTCATCCGCTTTGCGGGGAGCCGCGAAGACGCCGCCTACTGGCTGCCCGTGGACCAGTATGTCGGCGGCGTCGAGCACGCCGTCCTGCATCTGCTCTATGCCCGCTTCTTCACCCGCGCGATGCGCGATTGCGGCCTGATCGACTTTGCTGCGGGCGAACCCTTCGCCGGACTTTTTACGCAAGGCATGGTGACCCATGAGACGTACCGGTCTTCGAGTGGTTCGTGGCTGACGCCGGGCGAGGTCGAGCGGCGTTCTGACGGCCTGTTTGAAATTACAAGCGGTGAACCGGTGGCCGTCGGGCCCATCGAGAAAATGTCGAAGTCGAAACGCAACACGGTCGATCCGGACGCAATCATCGATGCGTTCGGCGCGGATGTTGCCCGCTGGTTCGTGCTGTCCGACAGTCCGCCCGAGCGCGATGTCGAGTGGACACAGGCCGGTGCCGAAGGCGCAGCGAGGTTCGTCCAGCGCGTCTGGGCGCTCTTTGCCGCCCTGCCCCCCGGCGCGCCGATCCCTGCTGGCGGGGAAGACGGGGTCGCACTCGACCTTCGCCGGGCGAACCACAAGTCGCTCGCCGCCATCGGGAAGGCGATCGAGGAGTTCCGGTTCAATTCTGCCATCGCGATCATTCACGAATGGACAAGCCGCCTGCGCAAGGCCGAGACCGAAGCCGGGGGCGACGCGCTCGCCGGGGCGCGCCGCGAGGGCCTGTCCATGCTGGCCCGGGCCCTCGCCCCGTTCATGCCGCATCTGGCCGAGAGCTGCTGGGAAGCCATCGACGGCGGCGAGCTCGTGTCCCTTGCGCCCTGGCCGCAGACCGATCCGGACTTGCTGGCCGAGACCGAGATCACCCTGCCGATCCAGGTCAACGGCAAGCGGCGGAGCGAGATGCGGGTCGCGCCCGGGACAACGGCCGCAGAGATCGAGGCCATGGCCCTCGAGGACCCGGCGGTGCAGGCGCAGATCGGCGGCCTTGCCGTGAAGAAAGTCATTGTCGTGCCCGGGCGCATCGTGAATATCGTTGCAGCATGAAGCACCTCCTCGCTCTCGCCCTTGCCCTTGCCGTCGCAGGCTGCGGCTTCCAGCCTGCCTATAGCCCGGCGAGCGCGGCGGCGTCCGGCGGGATCAGCGTTCCGGAGATCGAGGGGCGCTCCGGCCATGCCCTGCGCAAGGCCCTGATCGAAGAGCTCGCGACCGGCCTTCCGGGCATCACGGAAGCGTCGCTCGTGGTGACGCTCGAGGAACAGCTTAACCGCCTCGCCATCCGGCCGGACGAGGCGGCGGCGCGCTCGGACGTGATCGCGACGGGGCGCTATGTGCTCGATACTGGCGACCGTGCCCTGACCGGCTCGACGCGGACCGAGACCAGCTTCAACGTGCCCGTCTCGGCTTTCGGCGACATCGCCGCTCAGACCGCTGCGGCAGACCGCGCCATGGGCACGCTCGCCCGCCGGATCGTCGAAGACCTGCGACTGCAACTCGCCCGGGACCCATGAAGCTTGCCGGCACCGAGGCCGCGAAGTTCTGCACAAGGCCGAAGGCAGGCCCCTGGGCCTATCTCGTCTTCGGCGAGGACGACGGCGTTGTCTCGGACAATGCCCTTGCCCTGAGATCAGCCCTCTCGGCCTCGCCCGATGCCGAGCACATCACGCTCGACGAGGACGAGGTCAAGCGCGAGCCGGCGCTCCTGTTCGACGCGCTCGAAGCCCGATCGCTGCTCGGCCTTGAGCGCGTCCTGCGCCTGCGAACCAGCGGAGAGAAAGCCTCGGCACTCGTGCTCGAAGCCGTCGCGCTCGGCGAGGCAGACCCCGGCCGGTTTGCCGCGCCGCTCATCATCACCGCCGGGGCGCTTGCCAGAAACTCGAAACTCCGCTCCGGCATCGAGGCGGCGCGCCATGCGATTGCCCTGCACGTCTTCAGCGACGAGATCGCCGATCTCGCCGGTCTCGTGCGCGCCCGACTGCAGGCCGACGGCGTGACGGTTGGAGATGCAGCCTTGGCGGCCTTTGTCGCGCACCTGCCGGGACATCGCGGCCTCGCCAACCAGGAGGTCGAGAAGCTGTGCCTATACGGCAAGGGGCTCGGGCGCGAGATCGGCGCGGCGGACCTGCGCGCCCTCAGCACGACCGACACCGATCAGGCGCTCGCAGAACTTGCCGGCCTGGCGTTCGGCGGCAATGGCGCGGGCGCAACCGCCGCACTCGCCGCAACCCTGAACGCCGGTACTTCGCCGATTTCCGTGCTGCGCGCGCTGCAGCGCGAAGCCGAACGCCTGCTGCGGGCCCATGCCCTGTCGGCCGGCGGCGGCGATATCGGCGCGAAGCTGCGCCCGCCCGTCTTTCGCACCGACTGGCCGGCCTTCCGGAACCTGATGGCGCTCTGGCCGCCGAAGCGGCTCGTGCGCACATTGGAACGGATATACGATGCCGAGGCCCAAACCAAGCAGGCCGGGCCGCTCGGCGAGGCCCTCCTTCGCCAGCTCGTGGCAGACCTCTGCCTTGCCGCAGAACGCGCAGCCGGTCGGCCCTAGGAGGGTATGACGGGCTCGATGTTCAGGCGGTCTGTCAGCTCGAGGCGGCCCGTCCTCAGATAGCCGCGCACGATGGCCGAGCCCGGCCGGGCTTCGCAGGCGGCCCTTGCCGCATGCGCCACATCGACCGTGAAGGCAGCCCCCGGAGCCACGAGGCTGCAGGCGTGCCGCTCAGCATTGTCGGGCGGCCTGACAATCGCCGCATCGAGCCGGACAAGCACGAACCTGCGGTCCGCTTCGGCTGTTTCTGCGGGGTCGAGGACACGGTAGACCGGGTCCGACCACAGGCCTGATCCGGCGGCCCGGGCCTCCTGCTCGGCGGCCAGAAGGCTCTCCCCGAGAAGTGACGTGTCCGGATATATGCGCACCCGCGCGCCGCCGCGGCGTGCCATTTCGAGATTGAGCCAGATCTTCGGGCCGAGCCCGTCTTCGGTCCGGACATGGGCAAGCGCCCGGTCATACCGGTCACGTGTCAGCCCGGGATAGAAGAGGCGCACGGTTCGCCCCATGGCCATGTCCTCGAGCATGCGGGCAGACCGGGCGGCATGGGGCTCGCCCGGTGCGCCCCGCCGTCCCGGCTGCGGGGCCTCGATGCCGACAAGCCTGACGCTCTGGCCCGTGTCGAGAACGATGGCATCGCCGTCGATCACCCGCACGACCCGTCCGGTTTCACCGCGCGGAAGGCGGTCGAGCGCGCCCCGCTCGCCGCACGCGGCGATAAGCAGGGCCATCAGGGACGCGAGCGGGATGACCCGGCAGCGGCCGCGCCTGTCCCCTGCGACTGGAAGGCAAAACGACATGGCCGGAGCCTAGGGTCCGGACCCATAAGTTTTGCCGCGGCGGGCGGCGTTGTTTTTTGGTCCTGCCAGGTGCAAGCCCGCTGGAAGCCTGAAGACTTTCAAGGGCTTGCAACGCCGCAGGGGCGAAAGAGAATGCTGTCCGGCGTGGCCGGGCGCAACATTTGCAGCAGCCTTCATCATCCGGGCAACGCCTGCAGCGTCAAAGCCTTTGAACGGGGATTGCCCCGCCCTGCAGGCTTTTCCTCGCAATCCCTGCTCATCTGATGACCTCCGCAACAAAACTCATGGGTCCGGACCCTGGAGTATCCGCCCTGGCCAAGCGAGGCAGTTTTCCTTTGCTTCAGCACCGGCTATGCTCTCCTTAACGTCCCCGTAGCTCAGGGCAAGAGCAACCGCCTCCTAAGCGGTAGGTCGCAGGTTGGACTCCTGCCGGGGACGCCAGATGCCGGGGCGCGCTGTCAGCCAGCCTCAGCAACAAGTTGCCAGCGCTCGAGGAGGGCTGACAGCTCGCTGTCGAGAATGGGGCGGCTGAACAGGAAGCCCTGGCCGAGCGTGCATCCGCGCCGCCGCAGAAAGGAAGCCTGCGCCTCGGTCTCAACCCCTTCGGCCACCGTTTGCAGGCCGAGCGTCTCGGCCATGACGAGGATCATTTCCACGATGGCCGGGGCCTGCGAATCCTCTTCGAGGGCGGAGACGAACTGCCGGTCGATCTTGAAGATGTCGAACGGAAGCTGGGCCAGAAGGGAAAGATTGGCGTGCCCCGTGCCGAAATCGTCGATAGCGAGCTTGATGCCCATTGTCCGCAGCGGCTGCATGACGGCCTTGACCCGCTCCGGGTTCGACACGGCCATGGTCTCGGTGATCTCGAGTTCGAGGAGGCGCGGCGGCAGGCCTGATACAAGAAGGGCATCGAGGATCTGGTCGACGAAATCGTTCCGGTCGAACTGGCTGGGCGCGACATTGACGGCGACCGTGATCTCGTGACCCGCCCGCATCCAGGCTGCGGCAGACCTGCAGGCCTGGCGCAGGATCTGGAAGCCGATCTCGTCGATCAGGCCGAGTTCCTCGGCAAGCGGAATGAAAGTCGCCGGCGAGATCATCCTGTCTTCGCCCCGGTGCCAGCGGGCGAGAGCTTCGACACCGACGACCTTGCCGGTCTGGAAGGAGATCTTCGGCTGGAAGGCCGGCCGGAAGGCCTTCTGCTCGACGGCCTTGCGCAGTTCCTGCTCGAACCGCTGGCGTCCGACGGCGAGGCGTTCGAGGCGCGGCGTAAAGAACTGCATGCGGGTGCGGCCCGCGCGGACAATCTCGTCGAGAGCCATGGCCGCATTTTTCAGAAGCGTGTCCGGCATGTCGCCATCGTCGGGCGCCATGGCGATGCCCCCGGATATGCCGACAGACAATGTGCGGCCATCGATCTCGAACGGCTGGTCGAACAGAAGCCTGAGGTCCCGCGCGATCCGCGAGGCTTCCTGCCGGCCGCATCCGCCCGGCACGAAGATGTTGTATTCGCTCGGGCTCCTCGCCGCGATGAAGACATCTTGCAGCGGGTTCGCCTCGTCGGCCGTGAGGGTCGCGAGGAAGAGCGACATGCGCGAGGCGATTGCCTGCTGGAGGCGCTGGGTCGCCGCCGCGCCAAGGGCATCGCCCACCCTGTCGAAGCCGTCGACGCGAAGGTGAAGCAGGGCCGCCGGATTGCCGAAATTGCTCTTCGGCAGCCAGCGCTCGAGAAAGGACAGGAGGCTGAGAAGGTTGGGCAGTCCCGTGGCAGCATCACGGAACGCAGCGCGCTGGAGGATCTCGATCTCGTCGCGGTATGACCTGCGCACGGCCTGCACGGCGGCCGCGACCGCCTCGAACTCGACGAATTCAAGGTCCGTCCGGCGCACGAAATCGCTGCGCCCGGCGATCATGGCGAGCGCCTCGAAGTGGGCCTCTAGCTTGCGCGCGAACCACACGGCTCCATAGATGAAGGCGGCTGAGGACAGGCAGGCAGCAAGGGCCAGAACCACCGGACCAACCCAGGACACCGGCTCGGCGAGAAGCGACACGAGAAGGAGAAGATTGGCCCAGAAGCCGGCGGCAAGCATGACCGCCCAGCGCGTAAACTCGGCCGTGAGTTTACGCTTTCTGCGAACACGGGGCTCGCGGTCAGGCAGGGCTGTCTTGGACAAGGACGCGAGGGCTCCCGGCAAGGAGGGTGAGCAACCTCCCCATCGCTAGGGCGAAGTGTTTAGAATTCTGTGAACAATGACACTGGCAAGATGCCGACACACGGGACATATAGGCCGACATGACACAGAACCGAACCGCAACCATCGCGCGCAGGACGAAGGAAACGTCCATCGAGGTGGCCCTCGATCTCGACGGCACCGGCAAGGCGGACATATCCACCGGCATCGGCTTTTTCGACCACATGCTCGAAAGCCTCGCCAAGCATTCGTCGATCGATCTCACGATCAGGGCCAAGGGCGACCTGCACATCGACATGCACCATACGGTCGAGGATACAGGGATTGTCCTTGGGGAAGCGTTCGCCGGGGCGCTCGGCGACTTTGGCGGCATCAACCGGTTCGGCCACGCCTATCTGCCTATGGACGAGACGCTCAGCCGGGCTGCCGTCGACCTCTGCCGCCGACCCTATTTCATCTGGCGGGTGGCGTTTGCGCGCGACAAGGTCGGCGACATGGATACCGAGCTTTTCAAGGAGTTCTTCCAGGCCTTGGCGACACGCGGCGGCATGTGCCTCCATGTCGAGACCCTCTATGGCGAGAACCAGCACCATATCGCCGAAAGCTGCTTCAAGGCGGTTGCCAGGGCCCTGCGCATGGCGGTCGCGCGCGATCCGCGGCTCGCCGGGGCGCCCGCCTCCACGAAAGGCGCACTCTAGCCGGCCGTCCTCGCGGCGAGAAAGGCCTCGAACCGCCTGGCCGCATCCTCGGCATCATCGGCCCGGTACCAGTCCGATCTTTCCCGTGCCATGTCGGCATTGTCGAATCCGTGATTGGCGTCCGGGTAGACAATGATCTCGGCCGGAAGACCGCCGGCCTGCATGCGCCGGAGCATGCCAAGGCAAGCCTCGGCATCGACAACCTCGTCCTGCGCGGCGATCAGGGCGAGGGTCGGCGGCTGCGACACCCAGTCGCGAAACCGCGAGAGCGCCCCAAGGCCGCAATGCGGATAGAAAAGCACCGTGCCCGAGATCTCTGGCCACGGTCCGTCATAGAGGGACAGTCCGGCCGGAAGGCGGCCTGGGCCCATGGTCATGAAATCCATTGCCGTCCAGGCACCATGCGACCAGCCGGCGAGGTATACGCGGTCCGGATCGGCCTTGCCGGTTGCGAGCGCCTTGCCGAAGGCGGCGAGTATGTCGCCTGCCCGCTCCTGCCCCAAAAGTTCCTTGCCCCGGCAAATCATGGTCTGCGCCCGGGTCGGCGAGAAGCCGCGCGGCCCGTTGCTGTCGACGATGATGGCCATGTAGCCGAGCGCGGCGGCGCGCCTTGCCCATGCCTCGTGGCGGTCCCGCTTCAGCCCGCCGCAGCCGTGCAACTGGATGAGGACCGGGAACGGCGCCGAATGCTCCGGGCCCGGCTCGACAATGAACATGGCCTCGGACAGGAGCTGGTCAAGCTCGGCGAAGCTGCGGTCCGGGGTGTCAAGGGCACGCCATGACAGGGCTATCGCCTCGCCCCGGAACGCGAACACGCCGCCGAGACTGGCGAGAAGGAGGACAAGGCCGACGAGAATGCGCTTCATTGCGGCATGAACACCCGGAAGGCCGCCGATGGCAAGCGCCCGTTCCGCCGCTCAGCGCCCGCTGTCCTGCATCCGGCGCGCCTCGAACTGGCGGCTGCAGATGCTGCGCCCGGAGACCGCACCGATGACCCAGTAGGCGACCGAGGCGCCCGGAACGTCGCGCAGGCATTGCCGCAGCCTGTCGGGATCGGAGACGAGGACTGCCGGAGGGACCTCCGGGTTCTCGATCAACTGGCTGATATAGCGGATCGAAAACGTGTCCTCGGCATAGGTCGAGTGATTGATCGATATGAACCGTTCCCAGAAGCGGTCCTTCAGGAAGCTGATGTCGAACACGTTGACACCCGGGAAGATGACCGGGCCCTGTTCCGGCCTGAAGTAACCGATCCGGCTCTTGCGGCGGGCCGGGTCGCTCAAGAGCATATTCCTGAGAAAGCCCGAGACCGCCACGGCGCGGTCATTGCGCGAGGTCAGGAACGTGACCGACCGCGCAAGCCGGTCGGGTGGGCCGAGCCATTCGCGCGCAAGCCCGCTGTCGAGGTCACCGGCCGCCAGGATCACTGCCCCGAAGAGCGGGCCCTGCGTTCCGCTTTCGCGTCCCTCCCAGGCCCCGGAATCGCGCAAGAGGGCGACAGCCTGCGAGAAGACGCGCGTTCCCATGCTGTGCGCGATCACATGGATCTCGCCGCCCTCGGGAAGCTGTGCCTCGATCTGGATGAGGAAGTTTGCCAGGGCCCGCGCGCTGACATCGCCGTCGACCTGGTCGTTGAAATATTCCTGGGCCCGGCCGTTCGACGGCCAGGAGAAATAGAAGGCAGGCCCGGCGAAGCCCGTATCGCTCTTGAGCTGCGCCGTCCGGAAAGCGCCGTTGCGGAACGACATGTTGAAGCCGTGGACATGCAGGAGTGCGTCCCTGTCATCGGCCTCCTCGAACATTTCGGCGACCGCTCCGGCAAAGCCGTCATAGGAGTAAAAGGGTTCAGGCGGGTTGAGGAAGGAAAACAGGCGGTCCCGCTCGTCCTCCGAGACAGGATCAAGCGCGCTCGGCTTCCGCCGGATCGGGTCGCCCGGCTGGTGCACGGCCGGAATGGTCACGACCAGTTCGCCGGTCTCGAGCCGGGTTGTCGTCGGCAACTGGATAAGGGATGCCGGCACCTCATATGGCGTGTCGGCGACCTCGGCTTCGGTTCCGTAGGCCATCTGCCCGCCGGAATCGACGGCGAGACGGTTGCGGTTGGTGCCGTAGACGATTCGCACGCAATGGTATCCGCCGCCGGCGCAACGCTCCGGAAAGTCGATGGCCCCGAAGACGGGCTCCGGCGCAGCGATGCCTTCCGGCTGCATCACCTGCCCCTCCGGCTGGTCTGCCGGCGGAGGCGCGGAGGCGGCCGGTTCGGCTGGCGGCTGCGTCGCGCAGGCGCACAGCGCTGCCAGGGCCGCAAGCACCAGGTATCTCATGTCATGTCCCCCTTGCTGCGCCGATCATAACGCCGGACCCGCCGGACACCAAGCAGGCTCGGTTGCCCTCCCCCCGAAGAGTCCCTAAGAGCGCCGGCATGAAGACCATCGCGCTCATCGATTACGGCTCGGGAAACATCCACTCGGCGGCACGGGCCCTCCGCGTGGCGGCGAACGATGCGAAGAAGACCCGCGAGATCCGCGTTACGTCCGACCCGGACGCGCTGCGCCATGCCGACCGCATCGTCCTGCCGGGTGTCGGCCACTTTGCCGATTGCATGGAGAAGCTGTCAGCCCGCGACGGCCTCATCGAGGCGCTGGAAGCGGAAGTCCTGGCGGGCGGCAAGCCCTTTCTCGGCATCTGCGTCGGCATGCAGCTCATGGCGACGCGCGGCCTCGAGGACGGCGATACGGCGGGCCTCGGCTGGATCCCCGGAACGGTCGAGCGGCTTGCCCCTCAGGGCGGCCTGCCTGTGCCGCACATGGGCTGGAACGAGATCGCCGCGAGGGTCGGCCACCCGGTGCTTGCCAATGTCGGGGACGGCGCGCATGTCTACTTCGTGCATTCCTATGTCCTGCGGCCCGACGATCCGGCGCATGAGCTCGCGGCAGCCGACTATGGCGGGCCGGTTACCGCCTGCATCGGCCGCGACAACCTCTTCGGCACGCAGTTCCACCCGGAAAAGAGCCAGAAGGCGGGGCTCCGCCTACTCTCGAACTTTGTCCTGTGGCAGCCATGAGTGCCTTCAACCTCTATCCTGCCATCGACCTCAAGGACGGGGCGTGCGTGCGCCTGATACGCGGCGACATGGAGCAGGCGACCACGTTCAATGCCGATCCCGGCGACCAGGCCGCGCGCTTTGCTGCCATGGGGTTCGACCGGCTGCACGTCGTCGATCTTAATGGTGCGTTCGATGGCCGGGCGACGAATGCCGGCGCGGTCGCGCGGATTCTTTCGGCCACGAAGGTTCCGGTCCAGCTTGGCGGCGGCATCCGCACGCGCGCCGACATCGACCGGTGGCTTGAGGCCGGTGTCTCGCGGGTGATCCTTGGAACGGTCGCTTTGCGCGATCCGGCGCTTGTCAAAGCGGCCGCGCGGGCCCTGCCGGACCGGATTGTGGTCGGCATCGATGCGGTGGACGGCAAGGTCGCCGTGGAAGGCTGGGCCGAGACCTCCGGCATGGACGCCGCAGAGCTTGCCCGGGCCTTCGAGGGGTGCGGCGTGGCAGCCATCGTGGCAACCGATATCGGCCGTGACGGGATGAAGACCGGGGTCAATATCGCCTATACTGGCGCCCTCGCCGACGCGGTCTCAATTCCAGTGATCGCCTCCGGCGGCATGAGATCGGTCGATGACATCCGCGCCCTTCGCGCCCGGGAAGGAAGGCATCCTGTTGCCGGGGCGATCCTTGGCCGCGCGCTCTATGACGGCGATATCGACGCGCCTTCGGCACTGAGAGCCTCGGCATAGCGCTGCAGGACAGCGATTTCGCGCACCTTGCGGCGGGCGAGGCGAACCCCGTAGGCCGTCATGGCGATGAAAGCGGCGAGCACGGCCACGATGATGATGCCGAGCACCTGATCGGGGATCAGGATATCCCGGTCCCCGTCGCGCGTCAGGCGGCTTGCGGCAAAGCCCGCGACGAGCCCGATCCACTGGCAGGAATACATCGACCGGGCAAGGAACAGGGCCGATCTTGCCCGGTCGATCATAAACCGGACCATGGCCTGGGGTTCACGGGAGAAGGCCGCGCTGAGGCGGCGCTTGGCTTGCCTGTAGTGCAGCCAGCTTCCGAGGATAAGGACAGCCATGACGACCGAGAGAGCACCCCGGGTGGGCAGGATGCCGATGATCTCGGAGAAGATGACGAAGAGGCCGGACGCGATGCCGACGCCGAGGCCAATCTGGTTGAGCCGCCGTGCCTCGGCATTATTGCGCGTCAACTGCGCGAGCAGCGCATCGGGATCCGGCGCGGGCCGGCTCGCCCACAGGGCCTGAAGGTCTTGGTCTGGCTGGACGGTCATGCGGGGACTCGCAGTTTTTCGGACAGTTCTGACCGGGCGCGGCTCAGCCTTGCCCCGATCGCGTTTGGCGTATCGCCGAGAGTTTCGGCAATCTCGAGATTTGAGAACCCCTCGAGGTGCAGTGACAGGACCTGCCGTGACCTGATAGGCAGTGTGCGCACCGCTCGGTAGAGCCGTTCGCGGCGCAGGACGACATCGGCGGCCTCGTCCGGTCCGGCCGATCCGTCGACAAGGCCTTCCTCGAGCTCGACGACACTTGACCGGCGCGCCCGGCGAACATGGCTGATGCAGACATTGTGGGCGATCCGGGCGACGAACGTGCGCCGGCTGGAGCGTCCCTCAAAGCCCGGCAAGGCGCGCCAGACCGCAAGGAGCGTGTCCTGGACAAGCTCCTCGGCAATGTCTGGCCGGCGCTCATAGGTTGCAGCGATCCGGGCAATCATCGGTCCCTCCGCTTTCACGACATCCTCGATCCCCGCCATGCCAGGTCAGGTCCCCGGCGGCGACAGAAGGACCGGCAGGGCCGACAGGACGCTGGCCGCGATGGCGGCGGCAGCAACCGGGCCGGCCGGCAGCCCTGCGGCCACCGCGAGCGCGGCGAGGACGGCAAACCCTGCCGCGATCCCCGCCACGACCGCCGTACCGCCGCGGCGGCGGACCGGCCCTTGTGGCATGTCTGTCTGAGGCATTCGGCAATCTCCCCATGGCTGCGGATACGGAAACAGTCGCAGGCGCGGGGAAATCATTACACCAAGCGGCGGGCTCCATGTTTCGCTTTGCGGCCGGGCCCTTCTGGGATAGCTGCCGGAGATGCTCAAGGCCCGCATCATTCCCTGCCTCGACGTGATGGACGGGCGAACCGTCAAGGGCGTCAATTTTGTCGGCCTGCGCGATGCCGGCGATCCGGTGGAACTCGCACGGGCCTATGACGCGCAAGGGGCCGACGAGCTCTGCTTTCTGGACATCACTGCTTCCCATGAAGGGCGCGGCACGCTGCTCGGCATCGTCACGCGCACGGCCGAGCAGTGCTTCATGCCGCTGACCGTCGGCGGCGGCGTCCGTTCCGAGGACGACATGGTCCGGCTCCTGCGCGCCGGGGCCGACAAGGTGGCGATCAATTCGGCGGCCGTGGCCGACCCCGACACGATCAGCCGCTGTGCGCGGCGCGCCGGCCGGCAATGCGTGGTCGTCTCGATCGATGCCCGGCGTACCGGCAGCCGCTGGGAGATTTTCACGCATGGCGGGCGCACGGGCACGGGCATCGATGCGGTCCGTTTTGCCGCCGAGGCCGAAGCGCGCGGAGCCGGCGAAATCCTGCTCACGAGCATGGACCGCGACGGCACCAAGGAGGGCTATGACCTCGCGCTCCTCAAGGCTGTTACGTCGGCTGTTTCGGTGCCTGTGGTCGCGTCGGGCGGGGCAGGCTCGGTTGACGATCTCGCCCCGGCCGTGCTCCAAGGCGGGGCGAGCGCCGTGCTCGCCGCATCTATCTTCCATTTCGGGGAAGCGTCGCTTGACGATGCGCGCCAGGCAATGCTGAAAGCCGGCGTGCCGGTCAGGTCATGAAGGAGGACGGCATGTCGGATGACGGAGCCCCGCTCGGCAGCGCTGAAGCCCTGGCCGCCGCGCTGCGCCATCTGGCAGCGGTGATCGATGCAAGAGCGGGCGCGGACCCGGCCTCGTCCTATACGGCAAGCCTGCTTGCGGCCGGTTCCCGCAAGGTTGCCCGAAAGGTCAGCGAGGAAGGCGGAGAGCTCGCCCTCGCGATAGCCGCCGAGCCCGGCGAGGCGGTCCTCGGCGAGGCAGCCGACCTTCTCTTTCACATGCTCGTCGGCCTGCGCGTGCGCGGCCTGTCACTCGATCAGGTGGCGGACGTCCTGTCGCAGCGCGAAGGCGTCTCCGGGCTCGCCGAGAAGGCCGCGCGGGCCAAAGACTAGAGCGTCTTCGTCTTTGACGGAATCGCAAGGGATTCCTTTCCGGGTCGAATT
>CAYSED010000068.1:0-13873 GCA_964429935.1 uncultured Hyphomonadaceae bacterium | reverse complement strand
GAATTCCGGCCTGCACGTGATCGTGGTGCGCGAGGGCGGGCTGGAAGGCGGTGCCGACAAGCGCCGCGAGGGCGTCGCCCTGCCCGCGCAATAGAACCGGGGCAGGGGCAGCCTCAGGCCCCGACCGGCGTCTCGAAGGTCACATGAAAGCAGGTACCGTCCGGGCCGGTTGATTTCAGCGTGATGTCACCGCCCATGATGCGGGCAAGATCCCGCGCTATGGTCAGGCCCAGGCCGGTGCCGCCCTTGGAAGCGCTGCCGGAAAAGGCCTGGAACAGGTTGTCCTTCGCCTTCCGCGGAAGGCCCGGGCCATTGTCCCTGAGGATCAGGCCGCCGTCGCAGACCGAGGCGGTAATGGCGCTTTCGGGGCCGCGCGCCTCGATCGCCGCCCGGGCTGCGTTGCCGATGAGGTTCGCAAATATGCGGTGGACATGATCCGGATCCGCCCTCGCCTGAAGGTCCGGGGGTATGTCGTTCGTCCATCTCAGCATTGCATGCCCGGCCAGCGTCTCGGAGGCGGCCTCTTCGACAGTGTCATGCAGGTTGACGGTCTGGAGGACGGGCTTCGGCGTTTCGGCTTTGCCGTATTGCAGCGTGCTCTCGGTCAGGTTGATGCCGCGCTCGAGCGCCCGTTCCAGGCGCGGCAGGGCCCGCTGCACGCGCGGGTCGTCGGATTTCGACAGGCTGTCGGACACAAGCTGTGCGGCCGAAAGCGAGTTGCGCAGGTCATGATTGATCTTGGCGACGGCTTCCCCGAGCCGGGCGAGGCGCTCGCGCTGGCGAAAGGCGTCGGAGACCACTTCCTCCATGTCGGCAAGCGCATTCTGGGCGCGGCCGATCTCGTCCCGCCGCTTGGTGCGGGCCTGGTTCCCGATGATCTGGCTGGGATCATTGCGAAACCGCATGATCTGGTCGGTGACGATCTGCATGGGCCGCACGACAAGGCAGAGGAGCAGCAGGAAGACGAGGCCGCCTGCGCCGATCGAGATCAGGAGGGACAGGCCTAGAATGCGGTGGCTGAAGGCCTCTAGCTCGTTCTTGAGGGGGCCTTCCGGAACAAGGATCTCGATCAGGTAGCCCTCGTCATTGCTGACATCGACCACGCGGAGGACGCGGCCTGACGGCGTGAAAGCGGTGCTCACGGTGTGCGAGAGCCGGTCAAGGAAACTCTCGCTCGTCCGGTCGATGGTTATCATCGCGCCGCCGACCGGTTCTTCGGGAGCGAGGAGCAACTGGCGGATGCCGCCGCCGATTTCGGCGACCGTCACGACCTCGGCATTGTTCAGCAGTTCCTCCGACAGGTCCTCGGACACCAGTTGGCTCGGTGCCGCCTCGAGCGCGAGCGCGGCAATGCGCGCTGCCTGGACGCGATTGTCGAGCCAGGTATCGCGGCGACCGACAGCGGACGGAATGAAGATCACAAGTTCGATCAGCAGGATCGCGGCGATCGTCAGGAAGAGAAGCCGGCTCGACAGGCTGTCGCGCCAGTTCAGCCTGAGCGACGTGTCTGACATCGATTGCAAAATCCCGACTAACCGTGAAGCCCTAGGTAGATCAGGGTATCTTTTGAAGCAAGCCCACCAGCGCCCGTGTCCGGGGGCTGAACAAGGCGCCGGCAAACGCGCCGGAGCCCGAAACGGCGCGTTTCACCGCCTCCGCGCGCGTCGGATAGGGCGAGATGTGCGCGATCAGGCCGCCAGGCTTCAGGCCGTTCGCCATGGCAACGGAAACCATCTGCAGGAGATCGCCCGCCCCCTCGCCTAGGATCGAGGCTCCGAGAATGGTCTTGCCGGACCAGATGATCTTCACTTCGCCGACGGTTTTGCGCTCGGCAATCGCCCGGTCGTTCTCATGGAACGGGAAACGGCCGACGGTGACCTTGTCGCTGTGCTTCTCGCGAGCCTCGGCCTCGGTCAGGCCGAGCTGGGCGATTTCCGGCTGCATGTAGGTGACGGCGGGCATTGCCGCGGCATCCGCATCGGCCGGGGCCTTGAAGAGGGCGGCCCGGGTGAAGATGCCCGCATGGTGATTGGCCATGTGGGTGAACTGCGCCTTGCCGGCAATGTCGCCGAGCGCCCACACCCGGCCGTTGGAAACGGACCGCATGTTCTTCTTGACAACGATGGCGCCGCGCTCGGTCCGGACATTGCCCTTCTCGACATCGAGCCCGTCGAGATAGGTCCGGCGGCCGACGGCGACGAGAACATGCGTGCCGGTGACCGTCTCGCCGCCGCCATCGGCGGTTTCGGTGCGCACCGCGATATTTCCGGGCGTGCCGGAGACCTCGACGGCCTTGTGGCCTTCGAGGATGGTGATGCCTTCCTTGCGAAGTTCGTCAAGCGCGATGGCCGCATGTCCGGCATCGGCCCGGGCAAGCGCCCGGCCCATCTCGATGACGGTGACCTTCGAGCCGAGGCGGGAAAAGGCCTGCGCCATTTCGATGCCGATGGGGCCGCCTCCGAGCACGGTCAGGCGGGCCGGGAAGTCCGGCGTCGTGAAGACCGTCTCATTGGTCAGGTAAGGCAGTTCGCCGAGGCCCGGAATGGGCGGGATGAAGGCTTTCGAGCCGGTCGCGATAACGATCCGACGGGCGCGCACCCGAACCGTGTCGGATATGATCGTCCTCTCGTCCTCGAACCGTGCATGTTCCTTGACGACGATGGTGCCGAAACCCTCATAGCGCTCGACACTGTCGACCGGCGCGATCTGGGCGATGACCCCGGCGACATGTTCGCGGACCTTCTGCCAGTCGACCTTTGGTTCGGCATCGACCGTGACGCCGTACCTGGCGGTATGGCGGACATCATGGGCCGCCTTTGCCGCCGCGAGCAGCGCCTTGGACGGCACGCAGCCATGGTTCAGGCAGTCGCCCCCCATTTCGGCCGCCTCGAACAGAACCGTCGCGAGGCCGAGATTGGCTCCGACATAGGCCGTCGAAAGGCCGGCCGATCCGGCCCCGATGACCACGAGATCCGCCTTGATCTCGCGCCGCCCGTCCGTGGACCGGCTGGCCGACGCGAGGGCACCGCTTTTCTGGCCGGGGAGTCCGTGGCCTGACACGGTCTCCCGCGCTGCTTGGGTTGTTGCGCTGGTCATTTGCTGCCGCCCTCCCCGGTCGCCGCGGCCGGGACCTTCTTGAACACCCTCTTGTACGCGACCGGAATGAGCGCGACGACCCCGAGCGCGATGAAAGCCGGCACAAAATTCGCCGCGAACGTGCCAATGTTCACATTGTCGCCGGCCCGGATCGTGTCGCCGACCGCCACGCCGATCCACGTATAGGCGAGCGTGCCGGGGATGATCCCGAAAAAGGTCGTGACGAGATAATCGCGGAACTTGGCGCCGAGCAGGGCGGGCGCAATGTTGACCACGGCGAACGGGAAAGCCGGGATGAGCCGCAGGGCAAACATGTAGGAGATCGCGTCCTCGTTGAAGCCTTTCTGCATCTTGTCCACGGCAGTTCCGGCAATCGAGCGAAGCGTCTCGCCGAGCGAGGTCTTCGCGGCGATGAACAGGGCGCTCGCACCGGCCGTCGCGGCAAATACCGTGCCGAGCGTCCCGAGGGCGAGCCCGAACAGCACCCCGCCCGCTATGGTCAGGAAGCTCGCCGGCACCATGAAGGCGGTTGCCGCCGCATAGATCAGGACATACGCGGCGAAAACGAGTGCGAAATTTGCGGCGACCTGGTCGTCGAGCCAGCCGATATTGCGACTGAAGCTTTCGAGGGTCAGGTATTCGTGCCAGCCCTGGGAGAGGGCAAGCCCGAGTCCTGCGAGCACGACATAGACCGGCCAGAGCCGGACAAGAAGCGGCGCTGACGGCTTGCCTTGTGCCGGTTCGGCGGGTTTTGCTGCTTCGGGGTTCATGGTTTGGTCCTGTCTTGTCTGTCCCGCCGGAACGGGGTTCATGCGGCGTCGTTCAATGACCAGTCATAGTCATACGAGCGGATGTCCGGATTGGCGCGTATCTTTGCGGAGAGGCCTTCCCCGGCATGTTCGAGCAGGTGTGCGATGACGCCGGCTTCACTGCCGCCGAAATCCTCCTTGAACCATTTGTAGATCGTCGAGACCTGCAACCGGCCATCGCCGCGGATCGTGACGCCGCGGGGATGGTTCACATAGGCCTCGGCGGCTTCGGTCAGGTCCTGCTCCAGCGTCTCGGCCTCCCAGGCCGTCGCCTTGAGGTTCGGGCAGCCATAAGACGCGCAGTTCACGGCATAATGGGTGCGCGGGTCGTCCCAGTCCTGCCGGAGGATGCCATGCTCGATCTCGTCGAGCGTCACCTCGCGGCCGCCTACCGTCATCGTCACCTGTTTCCACGGTCCGACAATATAGCCCGAGCGGATCGACTTCAGCGGATAGCGCCCGACAATGTGCTGCACGGTGAGGGCATTATAGGCATTGACCCAGGTGACATATTGCTCGTCCCGGGACATGGCTCCGAGGTCGAGCGCCGCAAAGCCTGCAAGATAGGCATCGAGGGCGGCGCTGTCGGCCGCATTCGCCTTCAGGCTGCCATAGTCGAACCTGTTCACGCCGTCGGCGCCGGGTTTCACATAGGCCTGAAGGATACCGGTCCAGGCAGAATGCCGGGAGGGTTCGGTCGCGGAGGCCTCGGCTAGGCTCGCGGTCTGGGCTTCTGCCGGGACCGCAAGCCCGAGCAAGACCGTGATGGCGGCAGCGGCTGCGAGCGCTGCCGGAATGTGTCGGGTCATGATGTCCTCCGGTTCCGGAAAGCTGGCTTGGAGTCAGGTTGTGCTTCCCTTAGCAGACACGCGCGCGCTTGGCCCGTCACGACCGCTGCCCGGCCGGTCAAACAGCCGTGAACAGGCGCTGCGGGCAGGGGCGGCGATCGCCGCTTGACGCGGGCGTGCCCAGCCGGTATCGACGCGCTTTCCGATTTCCGACGCCTGACCAGAGTGCACGCCCATGAAACGTACTTTCCAGCCGAGCCGTCTCAAGCGTGCCCGCCGCCACGGCTTCCGCGCGCGCATGGCCGACAAGAACGGCCGCAAGGTCCTCGCCCGCCGCCGGGCCAAGGGGCGCAAGCGCCTGTCTGCCTAGGCGCGCGGGGCGAGGGAGCCCCATGACCGAAACGAGACACACAGATCCCGTCGAGCTTCGCGGCCTCAGGCTGCGCCGGCAGTACCTGCATGTCCAGGGCGGCCTTTTCGAGCGGCGCAAGGCGCTCGTGGTCCAGGCAAGGCGGCGCAAGCCGGAAGACGGGGGCCATGCCGGGTGCGGCTTCACGGCGACGAAGAAGGTCGGCAATGCCGTCGCCCGCAATCGCGCCAAGCGCCGCCTGCGGGCGGCCGCGAGAACCTTGC
Organism: uncultured Hyphomonadaceae bacterium; assembly: GCA_964429935.1. Classification (GTDB taxonomy): domain Bacteria; phylum Pseudomonadota; class Alphaproteobacteria; order Caulobacterales; family Hyphomonadaceae; genus CALLCD01. The sequence continues at coordinate 8,547 of CAYSED010000068.1, read as the reverse complement.
TCGGACGGACGGGCCTGCCTGGCATCGACTATGTCTTCATTGCCCGCGCCGAGACGGCCGGCATCGCCTGGCCCCGTCTTCTTGACGATATGGAATCGGCGCTGATAAGCCTCGCGGGCAAGCTGGACGGGCCCTCCTGAACAGGTCAAACACGCAACCAGCGCCCAGCCTGAGGCCTCAAGGACCGGACCCGACATGGAACAGCAGGACCAGCGGAATTTCATCATTTTCATGGTCGTGGCCGTGCTGTTCCTGTTCGCCTACCAGACCCTGGTCGTCGGACCCGATGCCGCGCGCCGCCAGGAAGCAGCCGAGGCCGCCAGGGTCGAGCAGGCAGCCCAGGCCCTGATCGCGCCGCCGGTCGAGACGGCCGCCACCGTGCAGGAGGCGCTCGCCCGCGCCCCCCGCCTCATTTTCGACAGTCCGTCGCTCGACGGGTCGATCCGCCTGCAGGGCGCCGTCATCGACGATCTTAGCTTCAAGCAGCATTTCCAGACCGTTGAGCGTGACCGCGAGGTGCGCCTGTTCCGGCCGGAAGCGTCCGGCAACGGCTATTATGCCTCCTGGTTCTGGCTGTCCGAACAGGGCACGGCCCTGATGGACCTGACAGATGAGTGGACGCAGGTCAGCGGCGAGCGGCTGACGCCCTCGACGCCTGTCACCCTCCGGTTCGAGGCAGGCGACCTGCGGATCGACCGCGAGATCCGCCTCGACGAGAGCTATCTCTTTACCTTCACCGACACGGTGACCAATCTCGGGACGGTGCAGCGGGCCCTGCGCCCCTATGGCGCGATCCGCCGCCACGGGGAGTGGAAGTCCTTTCTCGACGCAACGACGGCGAACGCGAGCAAGGACGGGGGCCTTGTCCATCTCGGGCTTGTCGGCGTCCTGAATGGCGGCCTCTTCAAGACGTCCTACCAGAAACTCAGCAAGAACGGCGCGTTCGACGAGACGAGCACCGAGGGCGGCTGGATCGGCTTCACCGACAAATACTGGCTCGGCGCGCTCATCCCGCAGCAGGAGCTGGACTTTTCATCGTCGTTCGAGCGGCGGTCCCGCATTGACGGGCAGGTCATGGAAGTGCGCACCGTCGGCACGGAACTCCTGATCCCGCCGGGCGGCAGCGTGACATCGGTCAACCGGGTGTTTGCCGGGGCCAAGACGGTCGATATCCTGAGAGCCTACCAGAGCGAGGGCGGCGTGCCGCGCTTCATCGATGCGATCGACTGGGGCATCTTCTATTTCCTGACCAAGCCGTTCTTCTTCGCGCTGCTGTGGCTCGAGGGCCAGCTCGGCTCGTTCGGCCTCGCTATCCTCGCCTTCACCGTCATCGTGAAGGTTGTCCTCTACCCGCTTTACAACAAGTCCTATGCGGCGATGGCCCGGATGAAGAAGCTGCAGGAGCCGATGAAGGAGATCAGCGAGCGGTTTGCCGCCGATCCGCAGCGCAAGCAGCAGGAAATCCTGAAGCTGTATCGCGAGGAAAAGGCAAACCCGGTGGCAGGCTGCCTGCCCATCCTCGCGACGATGCCGATCTTCTTTGCGCTCTACAAGCTGCTCTTCGTCACCATCGAGATGCGCCATGCGAGCTTTCTCTGGCTGAAGGACCTCTCCGCGCCGGATCCGACCGCGTTCGGCAACCTGTTCGGCCTCCTGCCCTGGTCCGCCATGGCGGTGAAGGACATCCCGTACCTCGGGGTCATCATCGGCATCGGCATCCTGCCGATCCTCTATGGCGTGACCATGTTTGCGCTGCAGTCCCTGTCACCCCCGCCGCCCGACCCGATGCAGCGGCGGATCATCATGATGCTGCCGCTCGTCTTCATGTTCGTGTTCGGCGGGCTCGCCGGCGGGCTCGTGATGTACTGGGTGTGGAACAATATCCTCTCCATCGGGCAGCAATACATCATCATGCGCCGCAACGGGGTCGAGACAGAGTTCGACAAGCTCCTCGCCCGCTATGCCGGCAAGAAGCGCGAGGCGTGACGGTCCTGGAGCCGCTCTTCGGTCCCGACGAACTGGAAGCGGGACGCGTGCTCTGCGCCGGCCCGGTCAGCTTTGCGCTCGGCTGCGCGAGCCTTGCCCAGCTTCCGCCGGGGGACCGGACAGAGGTCGCCTTTGCCGGACGCTCGAATGTCGGCAAGTCCTCGCTCGTCAACGCGCTCCTCGGCCGCAAGAACCTCGCCCGGTCGTCTGCCGAGCCCGGCCGGACGCGCGAGCTGAACTATTTCGACCTCGGGGAGGGCCGGGCCTGGCTCGTCGACCTGCCGGGCTATGGCTATGCCAAGGTGTCGCGCACGCAGGCCAATGCCTGGATGAAGCTCACCCGCGACTATCTGCGCGGCCGGGCGAGCCTGCGCCGCGTGTTCCTTCTGGTGGACGGCCGTCGCGGCATCATGCCGCCGGACGAGGAGATGATGGCGCTTCTCGACGGGAGCGCGGTGACTTACCAGGTCATCCTGACCAAGGCGGACAAGCTGAAGCGCGAGGAAGCCGGGGCGGTGCTCGAAGCCACCTTGGCGGCCCTGAAAGGGCATCCGGCGGCCCATCCGCATGTTCACCTGACCTCAGCCGAGAAAGGCAGCGGCCTGCCGGGCGTGCGGGCCGAGATTGCCGCTTTGGCCTGAACGCGAAGCCCGCTAAGGAAGGCAGATGTCCGGTTCGCTCTCCCTCGGGTCTGCCCAGCACACGGCGGTGACGCTTGCCGAGGCGCTGCCTTATATCCAGCGCTATGCCGGGCAGACGATCGTCGTGAAATATGGCGGCCATGCGATGGGCGATGCCGGCCTTGCCGAGCGCTTTGCCCGCGATGTCGTTCTCCTGAAGCATCTCGGGATCAACCCCGTCGTCGTCCATGGCGGCGGCCCGCAAATCGGCCAGCTCCTCGACCGCCTCGGCATTGTCTCGCGCTTCGAGGACGGCCTGCGCGTCACCGACGAGGCGACCATGGAAGTCGTCGAGATGGTCCTCTCCGGACCGATCAACAAGTCGATCGTGCGGGCAATCAATGCCGCCGGCGGCCGGGCGGTCGGCCTGTCCGGGTCCGATGCCATGCTGCTGAAGGTCCGCAAGGCCGAAAAATACCGCCGCGACCCCGACAGCCATATCGAGAAGCTGATAGATCTCGGCTTTGTCGGCGAACCCGCCGGGGTCGACGCCCAGCTCCTCAGGGTCCTGACCGCCGGGGAGGGCGGGTTCATTCCCGTGGTCGCCCCGGTCGGCGTCGGAGCGGACGGCAAGCGCCCCAATGCCAATGCCGACACGGCCGCCGGGGCCATCGCGGCCGCCATCGGCGCCAGCCGCGTCCTGTTCCTGACGGACGTCGCCGGGGTCAGGTCGAGATCCGGCGAAGTGCTGCGGGAGATTGCCCGGGCGGACATAGACGGAATGATTTCCGACGGAACCGCTGCAGGCGGCATGATCCCGAAACTTGAAACCTGTGCCAAGGCCGTCGATGATGGGGTCGGGGCGGCGGTCATTCTCGACGGGCGTGCGCCGCATGCCCTTCTCATGGAGCTGTTTACCGAGCATGGTGCTGGCACGCTTGTCCGCTAGGGCCTTCGCGGCCCTGACCGCCCTCTGGCTCGTCCTTGCCGGGGAGGCGCGGGCGCAGGACCCGGCCGGCTGGTCGGTCTGCAACCAGACGAGCTATATCATCCAGGTGGCGACAGGCCGTCCGGACGGGTCCGGGACAGTCGTCAATGGCTGGACCAAGATACGGCCGGGCGGTTGCCGGACCGTTCTGGCCGCTCCGCTCGTGCCCGGAGCGCACTTTCTTTATGCCCAGTCGTCCGAAGCCCACCGGGGGGGACGGCGGGCATGGCCGGGCGACGAGGTCCTGTGCGTTGAGTCGCAGGTCAGCTTCACCATCGAGAGTCCGCCCGACTGCACCCTGATGGGGCTTGACGAGCGCCGCTTCCGGCCAGTGCTGATCGAGCGTCCGGACCGCTGGCGCAATGTCGTACGGGAGACCGACAGCTATTCCCTCGAAGAGGCGCAGTCGGCCGGCATCCAGCGGCTCCTCGGCGATGCAGGTGTCATCACGGGTGCGATCGATGGCCGCCTCGGGCCGCGCACGCGCTCGGCGATCCGCACATTCCTCGCCGAAAAGGACCTGGCGGCCGACACGAGCGACGGCGACCTCATCGACCTGCTCGAGCAGGTCGCCCTCGACCGGTCCCGCAATGTCGGCCTGACGCTCTGCAACCGCACCGACGGCCGGGTCTGGTCGGCCATCGGCCGCCGCAAGGGCGAGGGCTGGGAGAGCCGCGGCTGGTGGCTGCTCGAGGCCGGCGGCTGTGCCCGGGTCATCGACGAGCCGCTCCTGCGGACCGAGCATTTTGTCTATGGCGAACTGGAGGATGCCGAAGGCGCGCCGCCGCGCCAGCTTGTCCGGGGGGCGGACGTGTTCTGCATCGCGCGCTCGAAATTCGCCATCAACGGGCGGACAGACTGCGAATCGTCGGCCTACAGGCGGGCCCTGTTCGCCTCGACCCCGGCCCCGACCGACCGCAAGCTTGTTTTCGAGTTCTTCGAGCGCGACTTCGGCCCTCCCGATGAAAGCTGACATGCGCCCGGACCTCGGGCTTCGGCGGACCTGGGTGTTCGACCTCGACAACACGCTCTATCCGGCGGCTTGCGACCTGTTCGCGCAGATCGATGCGCGGATGACACGGTTCGTCGCCGACTTCCTGGCAATCCCGGACGAGGACGCGCGTATCCTGCAGAAGCGCTACTATGCCGAGCACGGCACGACGCTGAAGGGCATGATGGTGAACCACGGACTCGAGCCGGCGGCGTTTCTCGCCTTCGTCCATGACATAGACCATTCGCCGCTGCCGGTGTCGGTGCGGCTGAGGCGAGCGATCCGCCAATTGCCGGGCCGGAAGTTTGTCTTCACCAACGGGTCGCGCGGCCATGCCGAGGGCGTGACGCGCGCGATGGGCCTGCAGGGCGTGTTCGACGGCCTGTTCGGCATAGAGGACGCGGCCTATGAGCCGAAGCCCTCGCGGGCGACATTCGAGCGGTTCGTCGGCACCCATGCCGTCGTGCCGCAGGATGCGGTCTTCTTCGAGGACCTCGCCCGCAATCTCGAACCGGCCCATGCCATGGGCTTTGCCACCGTGCTCGTGCATTCGGACCATGACTGGAGCCATGAACCGGCCGAGGCGCGGCCAGCCGGAGCCCTGTCGGCCGTGCCGCCCTTCGTCGACCATGTCACGGGCGATCTCACAGGTTTTCTGGAGGCGCTCGGGCCCGTTCGGCAAGCGTGAACAAGGCCGCTCCTTGCCGTGCCTCGCCGAACCTTGTTAAGGGCGGACGGCATGTCCGGATGATGGAGCCTTTTATGAAACACAGTGAACTTGCCGGGATCATCGATGCGGCCTGGGAGGCGCGGGCGGACCTGTCGGCCGGAACCGGCGGCACGGTCCGCGAGGCAGTCGAGGCGGCGCTTGCGCTGCTCGACGGCGGCAAGGCGCGCGTCGCCGAGCCGGACGGGGCCGGCGGCTGGACCGTGAACCAGTGGCTGAAGAAGGCCGTGCTCCTGTCCTTCCGGCTGAACCCCAACACGCTGATGGCCGCCGACGGCGCGCCCGGACCCTTCTGGGACAAGGTGCCCCTGAAATTCGAGGGCTGGACGGCCGAGGATTTCAGGGCCGCAGGCATCCGGGTCGTGCCGGGCGCGGTCGTCCGCCGGGGCAGCCATATCGCCCCGAACGCCGTGCTGATGCCGAGCTTCGTGAATATCGGCGCCCATGTTGGCGAAGGGACCATGGTCGATACATGGGCGACGGTCGGATCGTGCGCCCAGATCGGAAAAAATGTCCATATTTCAGGGGGCACCGGCATAGGCGGGGTGCTCGAGCCCCTGCAGGCGAGCCCGGTCATCATCGAGGACAACTGCTTTATCGGCGCGCGGGCGGAAGTGGCCGAGGGCGTGATCGTGCGGGAAGGATCGGTCATAGCCATGGGCGTCTTCCTGTCCCAATCGACCAAGATCGTGGACCGGCAATCGGGAAAGGTGACGTATGGCGAGGTGCCGCCCTTCTCCGTGGTCGTGCCGGGCTCCCTGCCGGGGGCGAACGGCGGACCGGCGCTCGCGGCGGCCGTCATCATCAAGACCGTCGACGAGCGGACGCGGGCGAAGACCGGCGTCAACGAGCTGTTGAGGGACTGACCATGACCGGCGACCGCATCCTCAAGGACCAGCCGGAGGAGATGCCCTCCGAAGGAGGTCCGCTCGCCGACTATCACGGCAAGCGCCCGCCGACGCCGGACTGGTTCGAGACAGCCGTGTCCACGGCCTACGAGACGGATTTCCTCCAGGTGGACGGGGCATCTGTCCACTACCAGCGCTGGGGGAAAGAGACCGCTCCCGGGCTTCTTCTGGTGCACGGAAACGGCGCGCATGCCCACTGGTGGGATTTCATCGCGCCGTATTTCTCAGAGCGCTACAATGTCGTCGCCATGACGTTTTCCGGCATGGGCGATTCCGGACGCCGCGAGGCCTATGATCTCGACGTTTTCACGGCCGAGCAGATGGCCGTTGCCGAGGCGGCCGGCATGTTCGCCCATGCCCGCAAGCCGGTTATCGTCGCCCACAGTTTCGGCGGCTTCGTGACCCTGAATACCGGCGCGAAACATGGCGGGAGGCTCGGGGGGACGGTGATCGTCGACAGCCCGGTCAATCCGCCAAGCCGGGAGCACAGGGGACCGCCGCGCGCGGGTCGCCCGAACAAGGTCTATCCGAGCCTCGAGGCGGCGCTCGCCCGCTTCCGGCTCGCCCCGCCGCAGCCCTGCGAGAACCATTATGCCATGGACTATATCGCCCGCTGGAGCCTTGCCCGGACGACGGGCGAGGACGGGCTGGCAGGCTGGACCTGGAAGTTCGATCCGTCGATCTGGCGGCGCTTTGAAGCCCCGTTCGAGCCGGCCGAGATGCTGAAGGCGACGGCCTGCCGGATCGCCATCATCCGCGGCGAGGAGAGCGCGCTGATGCCGGACGATGTCGGGGCGTACATGCAGGAACTCCTCGGCCACCAGGTGCCCTATGTGTCGATCCCGCATGCCCGCCACCATGTCATGCTCGACCAGCCGCTCGCCTTCGTCGCGGCCCTGCGCATGCTGCTCGCCGAATGGGACCATTCATCGCCGAACCGGGCCGTGCGCAACGGGGGATAGATCAGGCCCGGCCAGGCAAGGTGGGACAGGCGGTGGGACAGGCGTGGGACAGGTGTGGGACAGGCACCGCGTTCAGGGCTCCCATGTGCCGGTCCGAAAACGGCTCCCCACGTTCTGCGGAGAGCCGCCTGCGCGGCGCGTTCTGCCCGATGGCCTCGGGGGACGGTTCAGGGGCTCGCGGTCGCCGCAGTCAGGGCGGCGGCGGCGGGCCGGTTCGATGACACGGTGCAGCAGCGCACCTTCATTTCGAGCACGCGGTCGTGGAAGCGGCAGCTCTCGTCATTGATCTCGCGGATGATCGACGGACCGCCGGCGCGGTAGGTGTAGCGGGTCTGGGTGCAGCTCATCAGCGTGAAGCCGGCCGGGCAGGAACCGGAACTGGCCTGCTGGATGGTCTGCGTTTCGCAATAGAGGTCGTCAACGGCGCCCAGCGCGGCGTCGGCCCGCAGCATGGCCTCGTCGGCCGTGGCCTGCGCGCCGCTTGCCGCCGCCATGGCGCTGTCGGCCATGTCGCGGGCTTCCGACAGGCGCAGGTCCGTATCGGCAAGCGCCGTGCGGGTGCCGTCGATCTCGACATGGAGCTGGCAGACGGCCTCTGCGGCATTGTCCGGATCGGCGCAATGCTCGGCGACGGTGCGGTCTCCGAGACGGGTTTCGCAGGCGGCCGTCAGGGCGGCCATTGCAAGCGCGGCGAGAAGCGTCCGGGATCGCATGGCGAGGGGCCTCCTTCGTCAATTAGCTTTTCCTGCCTAGGCAGGGCTGGCCGGAGCGTCAACGCGTCTCGCGTCGCAGACGAATCCGGGTTGCGCCGCTCTCGCGGGCCTCACGGCCCCTTGACGGCGCGGGCCGAACCCGCAGAGGCTCAAACAGGACCGGCAAGGGGAGAGACACATGCTCGGCAGCCTCGGCGACATGGCGGGCGCGCTCGCCTTCCTCCTCCTCGGCATCGGCATCGGGGCAGGCTGGATCTGCGCCATGGCCGCGCCGAACGTCTTCTATGACAAGCTCGATGCCTCGCGGGCGAACACACAGGTGCGCGCCCTCATCTTTTCGGGATCGACGCCGATTTCGGGGGTTTTCCTCGCGGCGGCGGCGGCGGCCGCGCTGGCCGGGGCCTATGGGGCGGGCGCGCTCAGCGCGCTTGCCGCGCTCGGCTTCTTCCTCAACCGCTGGACGCTCGCCCCGCACGAGAAGGGCGACGCCCCGGCGGGCGTGAACCGGCGCAAGACCGGCCAGCGGGCGGTGGCGGTCGGGGTCTCGCTCGGCTCGCTCGCGCTGGCGGTGATGGCTGCTGGGCTGGCCCTGTTCGGGATCTAGAGCGTCTTCGTCTTTGACGGAATCGCAAGGGATTCCTTTCCGGGTCGA
>CAYSED010000067.1:0-14084 GCA_964429935.1 uncultured Hyphomonadaceae bacterium | reverse complement strand
CAACTACATCGTCAACGCAGGATATGCTTCCGCTGAAACTTAAACCGCTCTAGAGCGGTTCAGCCTTCGGCGGATGCGCAGGCCGCCTCAGAAGACGGCGTGCGCGCCGCGCTCTGCGGAGGCCTCGCCTCTGACGAGGCGGGCATAGTGGCCGAACAGGGTCTCGCTGCCGTATGACGGGGTGGCGTCCGCGTCGTAGTGTCCGGACACCGGGTCGCGCACGAGCATGGACTCGGTCGCGTAATACCGTCCGATCCTGGCAAGCTCGGCCTTGGCGGCGAGGCCGGGAACAACCCGCCCGAACGTCCCGAGCGCGGCCGCCGCCGCATCGAGCAGGGCCACGGGCACCTCGCGGAAGCGGGGCGCCTGCCCCGTCAGCGCAAACAGGTGCTCGCCCTGCTGGCGTGGCGTGATCGCCTCGCCGGGGCCGCCGACGGGCAGGATGCGGCCCTGCAAGCCCTCGTCCTCGAGGCAGAGGGCAAGATAGCGGCCAAGGTCGCCGTCGCTGATCGGCTTGCAGGCCGTCAGCGTGCCGTCCCCGAAGAGAAGATAGGGCTTGCCCTGCAGCACCCGCGCGACCTGTCCGGAGAGCGACTTGAAATAGGCCGTCGGTCGCACGATCGACCAGGCGAGCCCCGACGCCATGAGGTCGCGCTCGAAGGCAAGCTTCGCCTTCTGGAAGGCCAGAACCGGCTTCTGCACGCAGATCGCCGAAAGGAGCACCATGTGCCGGACGCCCGAAGCCCGCGCCAGCGCCAGCGCCTCGGCATGGGCCCGGTAGTCGATGGCCCAGGCATCCTCCGGCACGCCGGTGCGCGAGGCCATGCAGGAGACGAGCACGTCGAACGGCTCGCCGCGAAAGCCGTCGCGCGCAAGGGAGACGGGATCGGCTGCATGGCCGAACCTGGCTTCGGCTCCCTCGGGCAGCCCGTGCCCGCTGCCCGGCCGGACGAGGCAGACAAGCTCATGGCCGCGCGCGAGGAGCGCTGCAGCGGCGGCCTTCCCGATCGTGCCCGTTGCGCCGAGCATGAAGACGCGAGCCGGGCGGCGGGAAGCAGGTCTTGCCAGACCGGGCGAAGTGTCCATCATCCAGGTCGTCCTTCTCCTTGCGTCCCATTTTGCATCCCGTTCTGGCCGCAATCCACCCTTGCGTTCAAGGCCCGCCGAAAAGCTTCTTCCACCTTCGGAACACGCATTGACGCTCCGGTGACCCGGCTGTAGTTTTTACTTTTAGTTAATCCTTGACAGGGGTGCTCTCGAATGGAGCTGGGGGGGATTGAACAGGAAGACATCGCGACGCTTTCGGAGATTCTCGAAAGCGAGCTCAGCCTGCACAAGAGAAAGTGCTGGATCTGCCTTGTCATGTTCGCCCTCGCCTTCCTGATCCTGATCGGCGTGCTAGTCCTCGCGGTCGGACGGATCGCCTCCAGTTCAATGTTCGCCACCATTCTCAGCTTCGACGACAAGCTTGATCTCTTTCAGGTAATCATCCCGATTGCCGGGGTGGCCCTGTCCTTTTTCGGGCTGTGGTGGTCGGCCCAGAACTGCCAGAATTCGATCGAGCGCGCGCTGTGCGCGGCCCGCAACAACCGTCCGAACCTGTTCAGGGCCTTCCTTGGCGAGATCCAGTGCGCCAGCAAGAAAAAGCAGCATGCCTGGCTTGAGATCGTCAAGGCCAGCCTGGGCTGAAACAACAAGAAGGGTGGCGGGGCGATGTCCGGGGACGAAACACTTGCAGCACTGATTTCGCGCGAGCAGAGGGGCTTCCGCCGGATCCTGTTTGCCGGAACGCTGATGATCGCGGCCATGGTCGTCGCCAGCGTCGCGTCGAGCTATTACCTCTTCACCCTGTCCCAGAGGATCGTGGAAACGACCAGCCAGCTCGAGGACCGGGCCTTCAAGACACGCCTCCTCGTGGATCAGCAGAACAACCGGGTATCCGAGCAGGAACAGTCGATCCGCCGGGTCTATGACGAGATAAGGCTGAACATCGACGAGTCCGCGCTCGACGAGTCCGGCGAAAGCGCTGACCTCGCAAGGCAGGCTGCGGCCGATTTCCTGCTTCGCGGGCGACGCCTTAGCGTCCTCGAGGAACGCACCATGCGTCGGCTCGGGCGTTCGGCAAACGGCACAATCGATGCGGCAACCAAGGCCCTCTTCGAGGGCGTCTCGTTCCTTTCGGAATACGATTCCAAGGGCTTGCAGCCGGAGGCCGGCGCGCCAGGCCTTCCCCGCTTGCTTGTCGAGGCACGGAGCGCCTTCGAGCGGGCCAGGGCCGGGGCCGGTCCGGCCGCGCTGGCCGAAGCAGGGCTCGGCTGGATCCTCTTCGAGGATGCAAGTTCCGGCCGCAACAACTATTCGAGGGCAGCCTGCGAGGCGGTCTTCTCGGCCGTCAATGCGATGGGCGGCGGCGAACCGATGCCCCAGCCGCTCTACTGGCAGGCCCAGTGCGAACGCAAGCTCGGCTTGACGGATGACGCCGCCGGCCATTATGCGCGGGCTCTGATGGCGACCGTGCCGGACGGCGGCGATGTCGGCCGCGATCCTGATGACGATCTGATGGCGATGAATGCGTATCACGGCGTCGGAACAACCCTGATTACGGCGGCCGACTTGCCTGACACGTCCCCCGGCCTCAGGGAAGCCACGCAGATCGCGCAGGCCCATTGCCCGGCTCCGCCGGATTCCGGGGCAAGCTCGCCGCGGATGCGCCTCGCCGTCGCCTGCCTCGACATGGCGATTGCCCTTCGCCGCAAGCTTGGACAGACCGACAACCAGGTCAGCGGCAGCCAGGAGAACATGGGGTTCGCCCACCTGCGCAACCGCGACTTCGATGCGGCCTATCGCAATGCCGCCGAGGTGGAAACAACCGGCCTGTTTGCGTGGAACGAACTCGTCAGGGCGCTCGCCTCCGAGCGGGTCGCCTATCCCGAGGCTGGCCGCCAGGAGGAGGCGAACGCCGCCAATGTATCGGCCCGCCGGAACCTGAGCCGCTTCGACCAGTCGGCGTTCAACCTCTGCGAACTGAGGGCACTCTTCGACCCGGAAATGTATGACGCCGCCCGGGCGATCATCGCCGAAACGCATGGCGGAGAGGAACCAGCCTGCGAGACGGCCTGACCGGCAAGGTCGCCTGCGCGGCTCCGGGTCGCCGAAATCGTTAACTATGGCTTTACCTTTGGGGCTTGCCGCACTAGCCTTGAAGCGTGGAGGTGACGGGTGGGATCATGACGCTTGAGAGGCCAAACCTTTCGTTTCGGGCTGCAGCGCTCGGCATGGCCGCAGCCGCTCTATCCGGCGTACTGGCAGCCGCTGCAGCGGCCCAGCCGCCGGTCAGCAGCGAGCCTTCCGCGGAAGCCTGCCGAAGACTTGTGCTCGACACGCCGTCAGCCCCGGAACAGGTCGCCGTCAATTGCGCGGAGGCCGCCAAGGGTTCGACCCTGACTGGCGTGACACGGGGCATCGCGCTGCATCATGCCGCCATGGCCCATGAGCGCGACGGGCAGCCGGACAAGGCGCTGGCTCTCGGCCTTGACTCGCTCCGCCAGGTGGCAACCAGCGACGAGGCGCTCGTCACCCAGCCGAACATCGGCAGCCGCCGGGCCGCGACCCGGCGGGCGGAGGTGCTCGATTTTCGCCATGGCCGCCTGAAAACCTTTGCCCTGGCATCCATGAAGGCGCAGGCGCGGGACGCGGCCGCATGTCCGCCCAACTGCCTCACCCGCGCGATCGACCTTCTTGAGGGCGAAAAGGGCTTCCTCGTCGGCGCGATGCGGGCCGATGATGCCCGCCGCAACGAGTATCCTTTCCTGCTCGGTCTTCTTTACGCAAGCCGGGGCAGCGCGGGCGATCCGGACAGGGCTGTCGAGGCGTTCCGTATGGTGCGCAATTCCGGTCTGGCGGCTTTCAGGACTGAGGCGACCGCCGCTATGCAGGACGTTGCCCTGACAGCCGGACGCGAAGCCCTGCAGGGCGACAGCCGCGAGGCCGACGAGCGGGCGCTCAGATATTTCGGCCTCGCGACCGAGGCAGACGCGCGCAATGGCGAGGCGCATTTCGAGACGGGCGCCGCCTGGCACAGGCTCGCCGCCCGCTCGGCCACCGGGATCGACGGCTTCCAGTCGGCCGAACGGTCGCTGAAGACGGCGATCTCGCTTTTCGCCGACGGCAGCTCGGAGTGGGGAGAAGCCCAGCTCGAACTCGGCGGGACCTATGATGACTGGGCCGAGAGCCTGCGGCGCTCGCCGCAGGGCTCGGAGGCTGACATCACCCGCCTGCGCGCCCAGAGCCTCGAGGCCTTCGCGGCGGCGGCGCGCGCGATCAGCAATGATCCGGACCTGCAGATGAGGATTGCGCAGAACCATGTCTCGGCCAGTCCGCCCCGGCTGGCCGAGGCGGCACTTGCCTTTGCCGACGCGGGCCGCCTGTTCGCCGAACAGGGCCGCAACAGCGAGGCGGCGCTCGCCTATCTCTCCCAGGCCCATGTCATGCCGGAGGACACGGCCGCGCAGCTTGAGGCCATCGGAACCGTGCTGGACAAGGCCCACAGGCTCGACATGCGGTCGGCCGAAGTGCTCCTCGACCAAGGCTGGAATTTTGTCCGCCGCGCCAGGCTGGCCGAGGCAAGGAGCGCCTATGCGAAGGTTGCCTATTCCGGATCGGCCGCGAACGGGACTTCATTTCCTGCCCTGGCGGATGCCGACCGGTACCGGGCGGACGCCTATTACGGTCTGAGCCGGGTCGCCGCCGCCGGCCTGCAGGCCGGGTCCCCGTCATCTGGCACAGGTATGGCGAATGACGAGGCTGTGAAGCTCGCCGATGAAGCCGTCAGGCGGGCTGCCAATGATGACGGAACGTTCCGCCGCCACGCCTGCCTCGCGCGCATCCTCGCGGGCGGGGAATGGGTGACCGAACCGGAGACTGAAGGCCAGTGCCGGTCCGGGGGCGACCCTGATGCCAATCTCGTCAAGGCCATGTTCCTGATGCGCCGCGCAGCCCAGCGTCCGGGCTCGTCGGCCTATGATGCCGAGCGCAACGCCTTGCGGAGCGAGGCGCGCGGGTCCCTCTTCACCGAACCGTCGGACCGGGAGACCCCCTTTCGCGGGCTCGGCTGGCCCGGCGAACCGGCGGCTGGGAACATGTTCGTCCCGCGCGAACTCGTCGTCGATTATCTGACGCAGGTCTCGATCGCCTGCAGCGCGAGCAACCTTCCGCTGAACCGCCGGGAGCATTATTCCGGAGCCGAGTGGAACGAGGAATGGGACTGGGTGAGGTCGTACTGGAAGTTCTACAGGATGGACCAATGCCGGCGCGCGTGACGAGAGGCCCGGCAATTTCCCCCGGGCGACACCGGCCATCGGGACCTTCGAGACACGGGCCTGCAGCCCGAAACAGGAGTTGAAGTCATGACCTTGGTAGACACAGAAAAATTCCGGCAGGGGGGTGCCCCCACCGTGTTCGTCGACCGGACGATCTTTCCGCCGCCGGAGCTTGTCGGCGAGCGCGTTGGCAGCAAGCCGCAAGTGGTCCACCGCACGTCGCCGCTGATGGCGGTGATCGCGCTTATCGCCCTCGTCGGCTGCGGCTTTCTCGGCTGGCAGCTCTGGGAAGCCCGCGACGGGGCCAACGAGACGGCAACCTCGGCCCTCGAAAAGGAGATAACCGACCTCAAAGCGACGATTGCCCGGACGGACGCAACCCATGCCGCCGAGATAGCCAGCCTCGAAGCCGAACGGCAGGAATTCGAGTCGATCGCCACGCTTCTCGAAACATCCGAAGAGTTGAAGCAGGACATCGCGCGCCTCGTGGCGGACCCCACCCGCAGCACGATGCCGACGGACCGGGAACCCTATCTCGTCGATTCCAATGTCGACTGGCGCGCCCCGGCGACCGAGATCCTGAACACTTACATCGCCGACCAGCGGCGCGCGAAGGAAGCGATGCTGACCTTCACCAACCGGCAGGTACAGGCCTCGCCCCAGCCCTCGAACATACCATAAGCCTTCCGCACAACCCGGCCCTTTGGCACGAAATGGGACATGAGACCCGATGACCGACATATTCAAGCAGACAATCGAGCGCGTAACGACGGGCGACGACCTGCAAATGCTGTTCAGGCCGACAACGACGAGCGAGGAGCCGTCCCTGCCGGACCTTGACGCGCTGGCGCTCGATTTCAAGAGCCAGTCCGACTGGACGATCCCGGAAGCCTATCTCGGCCTCATCATAGCCGCCGCCTTTTCGGACGGCGACCTCGCGCCGGAGGAGCGGCAGGAGATCGCTGCGCTCGTCACCCGTTCGCGCACCATGAAGCGCCTGAGCCAGGGGGAGCTGGCGCGAACCAACCAGACGGTGAACGAGCGGATGCAGTCGCGCCAGAATGGCCTCGAGGAGGCTTGCCTCGCCCTGCCGAGCGACATGCGCCTGTCGGTCTTTGCCCACTGCGTCGACATTGTCCTCGCGGACGGCGAACTGCGCCAGTCCGAGGCTGATTTCCTCAATCGCATTACGGGCATGCTGAGCCTGCGGCCGGACGACGCCAAGAGGGTCCTGACGGCGATCATGATCAAGAACCGCTATTGATGCGCCAGTCCCGGGCCCTGGCCTGGCAAGCTTCAGTCCGCGATCCCGGCGAAAGGCACGACGCCCGCACGCCCGTGGTGCCAAGTCACGACAAGTTGACGACTGCAGGCCGGTTTGCTGGTCCGGGAGCCAGGGCAGGTGCGCGTCACCGGGACAACGAGGCGCGATCAGTTGCCTCCCGAAATGGAAACGCCACCCGTTTCGGGGTGGCGCTCGGGAGAATTGTGTTTCGCCCGTGAGCTGTTGGGGACGTTAAGTGCCTTTCGTCAGCTGCTTGCCCGGCAGTAGACTAGAGACGCTTGCCGCTTCCAAACAGCCAATCCCAGAAATCCGGTTTCTGTTGCATGGGAACTTCCTCTGATTGCCGATGGATCGCCATCATTGTCAGAAGTAAACAAATTCCGGAAAATTTCAACGAATTTTTTTAGAGTGCAATCCTTGCGGAAGATTCCGGCGGCACGCTTTGCAGGAGTGCCAGCATGTCGGCCGGCTTCAGGGGACGCGCCAGATGGTAGCCCTGCGCGATGTCGCATCCGAGCTGCTGGAGCAGCTCGACCGTCCGCCGGTCCTCGACGCCCTCGGCGACGACCTGCATGCCGAGCTTCTGGCCGAGCGAAATGGTCGATTCCACGAGCGGCAGGCTCGAATGCGTTCCGGTCAGCGCCATGATGAAGGACCGGTCGATCTTAATCTCGCTCGCCGGCACGTCGCGCAGGTATTCGAGCGTCGAGAGGCCCGTGCCATAATCGTCGATCGAGAGGGAAAAACCAAGGTTTCTCAGCCGGACCATGGCCGAGATCGCGGTTGCATTTCCGAGCAGCTTTTCGTTCTCCGTGATCTCCAGCATGACATTGCGGGCCGAGATGCGGAAGGCGGCGAGGGCGCCTTTCAGCATGATCTCGAAAGACGGTTCGGCAATCGAGCGCGGCGAGACATTGATCGCGAGCACGAAATCCGGGTCGCGGCGAAGAATGTCGGTGAGCACCGAGAAGGCTTCCCGGACGATATAGGCCGTCAGCGGCTCGATCCGCCTTCCGGCTTCGGCCGTGGCGATGAAGTCGGCGGGCGATATCGTCCCTTGTGTCGGGTGGTGCCAGCGCGCGAGGACTTCCGCGCCGACGATGCGCAGCGTGCGCAGGCAGTATTTCGGCTGCAGGACAATGGAGATCTCGCGCTCGCGCATGGCCCGGTCAAGATCGACGAGGGTGCGGTTCTGGGACTGGGATTTCTCCTCGGCATCGCTGTCGCGCAGCTTCCAGAGCGCCTGTTCGGAGGCCGCAAGCCGCGCCGCGCCGAGTGACGACTTGAGGCGCTGAGAGAGGGACACGGCGGTGCGCGTGTCAATCCCGAAGGCGACCGGCAGGATATAGATCGCCCCCTGCACGTCGATGCCGGCAATCAGGGTGCGGCTCGTCTCGGCGAACCGCTCCTGCCAGGCTTCCGGATCGCCATTGCTGGCCAGCCATACGAACTGGCCCGCCTCGCCGTGATGGATCGCCTGGCCGCCCGGCAGGGTTGCGACGATCGCCCTTGCGATGTCGGCCTCTTCGCGCGCCGAAAAACCGCTGCAGATATCGATATAGTTCGGGATGAAGGCCGTGAACACGGCCCGGTCATCGATCCCCTCGTCCGCGCCCAGCCTCTGGGCTGCTGGAAGCCCCGAAGCAGGGTGACGCGCAAGCCGGTCAGCCGCCTCGATCCCGGAAAGCCGGAACGAGGATATGATGGCGACAGTAATGACGAGAAAAATCCCATGACCGACAGCAAGATGAAGGTCGGCAATATCAAGAATCGTCGGCAAGAAAAAGAAGACTGAAACCGACGCAATGCACAGGCTCCAGATGAATTCAGACCTACGGGAAGCAAGTATTAGGGCGCAAACAAAAATCGCGACAAGCCACACTGGAACAAAACCCAGATCGAACGGTGCACCGGCGTTCAAGGTAGCTGTTGCAAGTGCAATAATCTGCCCAAGTGAACCCTCACCCTGGCCCAATGCTGGATAAGAGTGCCTCAAGTCCGAGTTATCACGAGAGACAATAATATCCTTACCTTGAAGTTGCTTCTGAATATCGAGTGAACTCAACAAACTAGAGACGCTATGGTTCGCAATCGACTTAGTATCGATCGCATAGTCAATCCGATAACGGCGAACCGGCGGCTCTTCTATACCGGCAAGCACACTGTTCGGAGACGGCAGCACCACGCCGCCAATCTCTGCCGCATAGGGCGCAAATTCGATGCCGCCCCAGTATCGCTTCCAGTAATCCGATGCGACAAGGTAATCGTCCGGCGGAATATTCTGCGGCCGGATTTCGGGATCAACTGCCACATAGATGTCCGAGGCCGTCTGTTCGAGAAAGCGGGTCAGGGACGGATAGGTTTGGCGACCGGAGTAAAATGGCTCAACTACGACAATGCGGCGCGTCTCGTAAGTTTCGATCCTTGCCAGCAGGTCAGTAAACGCCTCATCGTCCCAGGGATACCCGCCGAGTTGCCGGGATGTCTCGGGATCGATTTCGAGGATCACCATGTTCGTTTCGACCGTGTGCGCCCGGATCTTGTTGGACAAGGCCGTAAGCACCAGGTCGAGCGGCGCGAACAGGTTCACCGCTCCGGCAAGGCCGAAGACGACGCCGACAAGGGCGAGCGTCCTGATCCAGTGGGCTGGAGGTGATGTCTGGTCCTGGTTCACGTCGGCTCGCAACTCGGTCTGAGTTACGTGCGTACCAGCAACCGGTTATTATCCCGGTGAATCCTTGGAGCCAATTTTGTCGATTTGCCGGGCATTCGGTTAATACTCTGTTGGAAACTTGCACCGGCCGGCGATGACTTGCGGGCATTGGCCGCGTTGCTGTCCCGGGCTGGCAGCCTCGACCTCCGGAAGACAGCCGGCGGGCCGGTTCAGCCAAGCTCGCCGGCGAGCGCATTGGCATGCACCGTGATGTCCCCGGCCCCGAGGCAGACGACCATGCCGCCCGGCCTTGCAAGCTCGCGGACGGCGGATGGCAGGTCGTCGAGCGAGGCGAGCGCCCGGGCGCCGCGATGGCCGTGGCTTGCGAGGCTCTTGACGAGCGCCTCGTGCGTGATGCCAGGGACCGGGCTCTCGCCCGCCTCGTAGACCGGCGGGACGAGGACAAGGTCGGCGGCATCAAAACAGGTCGAAAACTCCTCGAACAGGTCCCTGAGGCGCGTATAGCGATGCGGCTGGGCGACCGCGATGAGCTGGCCCGGCCCGACCATGGCGCGGGCGGCCTTCAGGACGGCGGCGATCTCGACCGGGTGATGGCCGTAATCGTCGATGATGCGCACGGGCGGCTCGCCTGCGATCGGGGTCCACTCCCCGGCCGGGGGGAACCGGCGCTTGACCCCGCGAAAGCCCGACAGCGCGGCGCGAAGCTGGTCGTCGCTCGCGCCAAGCTCCATCGCGACGGCAATCGCTGCAAGCGCGTTCTGGACATTATGGTCGCCTGCCATCGGCAGGCGGAAGCCCTCGACAAGGCGCGGGGTCGCCGAGCCCGGCCGCCGCGGGGCGGCGGCGAACTGCGGGCCGGAGCGGCCGGTCTCCAGGTTCACCGCGCGGACATCGGCCTGGAGGTTGAACCCGTAGGTGATCCGCCGCCGGTCGATGATCCGCGAGGCGAGTGCCTGGACCTCCGGATGGTCGGTGCAGAGCACCGCGAAGCCGTAGAAGGGCAGGTTCTCGACGAAGGTGTCGAAGGCCGCACGCAGGTTCTCCATCGTTCCGTAATGGTCCATGTGCTCGGGGTCGATATTGGTCACGATCGCGCAGGTCGGCGAGAGCTTGGCGAAGGTTCCGTCGCTCTCGTCGCTCTCGACAACCATCCAGTCGCTGCTGCCCGCCTTGTAGTTCGAGCCATAGGCATGGATGATCCCGCCATTGATGACGGTCGGGTCGAGCCCGGCCCCGTCGAGGAGGGCGGCGACCATCGAAGTGGTCGTCGTCTTGCCATGCGTGCCGGCGATGCAGACGGTATATTTCAGCCGCGTGATCTCGGCGAGCATGTTGGCTCGCCGGACGACCGGTATGCCTGCAGCCCTGGCGGCGGCAACCTCCGCATTGTCGCGCCGGATCGCCGAGGAGACGATCACGGTTCCGGCGCCGTGCACGTTCGCTCCGTCATGGCCGATGAAGACCTTGGCGCCCCGCTCGCGCAGCCGCCGGATGATGTCGGTCTCCTTGATGTCGGAGCCCTGCACTTTGTAGCCCATGGTAATCATCACGTCGGCAATGCCGGACATGCCGATGCCGCCTATGCCGACTATATGCGCCGGGCCAAGATCAAAAGGGATCGGGGAGGTCATGCCGATACATCCCGTTTTTGTCGCTTTCCCGCAAGCGACAAGAAGAAACCGGTAAAGCAAAGGAGCAGTATGATACCGATAATTGCTGTCAGGTTTCCTTCGGGTACCGGGCCAGAATGCTCATTTGCCAGCGTCCGCAGATTCTCAAGATGCGAGAAAAACGACATGTAGACCATCGCTGTCGCAAAGCCCCAGGCCCCGCTCAGCCAACGAATTGTCCCGCGACGCAATGCTCGAACCCCGCCAAAGGCGAGCAACCCGGCAGCCATGTAATCGACGACCCAGAAGGGTGCCCATTGCCAGTCACCCCAGTTGCGGACCACTTCTGCCATTGCCAGCCAAACGGCAAACCCGATCGCCAGGACTGCAGATGCCCTTATCATCGCCGCGCAGCCTGTTCGGCCAGATCAGCGAGGTCGCGCGTTGCGTTGACGCGGCCGGCCGCCTTGGCGGCTGCGGCGCGGCGGTTGAGGTCTTCGGGATCGGACAGGCGCGTTGCGATCAAGTCGGCAAGGGCCGCAGGCGTCGCCTCCGCCTCGCGCACCACATCGGCTGCATCAAGGTCGCCGAGCGCCCCCGCATTGGCGGCCTGGTGGTCGTCCATGGCGATGGCGAGCGGTATGAGGATCGAGGGTCGGCCGATCGCGGCAAGCTCCGAGACCGTTCCGGCCCCCGAGCGCGCGATGACAAGATGGGCGTCGGCAAGCTGGTCCGGCATGTCGGTGAAGAAGGGCTTGAGCTCGCAGCGGATATTCGCCGCCTCGTATATGGCGCGGACCGGTTGGAGTTGTTCCTCGCGTACCTGCTGGACGACGACAAGCCGTGCCTTGATCGCGTCGGGCAGGTGCTGCGCGATCGCTTTCGGGACGACATCGCCGAGGATGCGCGCGCCCTGGCTGCCGCCGGTGATGAAGAGGCGCAGGTCGCCGCGAAAGTCCGGATAGGGCGCGCCGCGCATGGCGAGGATCGGCGCGCGGACCGGATTGCCGACCGGGGCATGCCTGACACCCGCCGGCAGGCGGTCGAGGCGCTCGAAGCCGCTTGCGACGATGGCAGCATGGCGGGCAAACTGGCGGTTGACGCGCCCGAGCACGGCGTTCTGCTCGTGGATGAGAATCGGAACGCTCCGGCGGCGCGCGGCTGCCATCAGCGGAAAGGCCGGATAGCCGCCAAAACCGGCAACGAGGGCCGGAGCGACCCGCGAGACGATCCGTTCGGCCTTGGCCGCGCCGCGCGAGAGTTTCCAGGCAGTCGCGGGCAGCGTCCAGGGTTTCCCGAGGTTCGGGCTGGCCGCCTCGACCGCCTCTTTCCAGTCGGCCGGGAACCGCTCGGCATAGGCAAGGCCGCGGGTGTCGGAGACGAGGCCGACCGCCCAGCCGCGCGAGCGCATCTCCTCGGCGAAGGCGGCCGCCGGGAACATGTGGCCGCCGGTTCCCCCTGCCCCGATGATGACGAGCGGCTGCGGGGCGGACGGGTCAGGCATGGGACCTCCGGAAGCGGAAACGGGCCCCGCGCCGGCGGATCAGCGCGAGCGCGAGGCCGAGTGTCAGGGCCGTGCCGACCAGCGAGGAGCCGCCATAGGACAGGAGGGGCAGCGTCATGCCTTTCGGCGGAACGAGGCTGACATTGACGCCGATATTTATGGCCGCGTGAAGGCCGAACAGCGCAAAGAGACCGGTCGCGGCGGCACGCGGATAGGGGTCTTCGACAAGCGCCGCCTGAAGGATGCCGCGCGCCGTTATGAACATGTAGAGCGCGAGCACGCCGAGCGCGGCGACGAGGCCGAACTCCTCGCTGAGGACCGAATAGACAAAGTCCGTGTGTGCGTCCGGCAGCGAGGTCTTGATCGTGCCCTCGCCCGGGCCGAGGCCGAACACGCCGCCATGGGCGATGGCCCGGCTGGCGACATCGACCTGGTAGGTGTCATAGTCGGACGGCGAGAAGAAGGCGAGGACGCGGTAGCGGACATGCGGAAGGGTCGCGAAGAGCAGGCCCGACAAGACCGCCCCGCCGCCGGCAAATCCGGCCGCCCAGCGCCAGGGCAGCCCCGAAACGAAGAAGGCGGCAATGAAGGCGGCGGTCAGCAGGACGGCCTGTCCGACATCCGGCTGCAGGAGCAGGAGGAGCAGGGTCGCGGCATAGAGGCCGAAGGACAGCGCCGCCCAGGGGCCGTCCGGGAACAATTGCCGCTGTGCGAGCAGCCAGCCGGTCAGCACGATCAGGACAGGCTTGATGATCTCGGAGGGCTGCAGCGTCGCCCCGCCGAACCGCACCCAGCGCTGCGCCCCCTTGGCCTCGTGGCCATGGAACAGGACGAACACCATCAGGAGGAAAGCCCCGAGAAAGACGAGCGCGCTCCACCGCCTTGCCCAGGCTGCATCGAGCAGCGACGCGCCGAGCAGCACGGCCCCCGCGACCAGCGCAAAGGCGCCCTGGCGCCAGACGAAGTGCCAAGGGTCGTCATAGCCGATCCGCGCAGCGGCCGGCGGCCCGGCCGAGAGCGACAGGGTCAGCCCGAAGACCAGCAGCACGCCGCAGGCCATGACGATCGGCCAGTCCACCGTGCGGTACCATTCGGCAACGACCGAACGGTCGGTGCGCGCCAGGGCCGTCATGCCCGCTCCGCCCGGGCGCCGGTATCGCCAAGCTCGGCGACAATGGCCTTGAAGGCATCGCCCCGGGCCTCGAAGTCCCGGTACTGGTCAAAGCTCGCGCAGGCCGGCGACAGGAGCACGACCGGGCTCTGCTCGCCGGACGCAATCGCATCCCGCAGGGCCTCGTGAACGGCATTCTCGAGCGTGCCGCATTTCGAGATCGGGGCCCGGCCCTTGAGGGTCCGGGCAAAGGCTTCCTGCGCCTCGCCGATCAGGTAGGCCTTGGCGACCTTGGGAAACAGCGGGGCGAGGTCGCCGATCCCGTCCGATTTCGGCTGGCCTCCGGCGATCCAGTAGACGCGCGGGAACGCCTTCAGGGCCTGTTCGGCGGCTTGTGCATTGGTGGCCTTGGAATCATTGATGAAGCGGACCCCGTCGACCGATCCGGCAAGTTCGAGCCGGTGCGGCAGTCCGGGAAAGGTCTCGATGCCGCGCAGGATGACGCCCGGTTCGACACCGAGCACCCGGCAGGCGGCAACGGCTGCCGCGGCACTCCGGTGATTGTGGCGGCCGGGCAGCGCC
>CAYSED010000066.1:10656-14255 GCA_964429935.1 uncultured Hyphomonadaceae bacterium | reverse complement strand
CCTCTGCGGGGCTCGTCTATGCCTGCTCGACCATGGCCTCGCAGACCCTCGAAGCCATCGCCGCTGCGACCCCCGGCCCGAAATGGGTCCAGGTCTATGTCTGGCGCGACATGGGGATCGTCCGCGACTTTCTTGCCCGGGCGAAGGCGGCGGGCTTCACGGGCTGCATCCTCACCGTGGACGTGCCGGTCGCGGGCAATCGCGAGCGCGACCCGCGCAACCGCTTTTCCCTCCCCCCGCGCCTCTCGCCGAGCCTCATCGCGCAGGTCATCGGCAAACCCGGCTGGCTCGGCGATTATCTCTCATCCCGGAAGATCGCCGTCGCCAATTTCGACGCCATGGCCGGGGTCACCGACGTCATCGGCTTCATCAACAGCCAGTTCTCCCAGTCCGTGACCTGGGACGATGCCGCCGCCATGCGCACACTCTGGGGCCCCGGCTTTGCCATCAAGGGCATCTCGCGCGCCGAGGACGCCCAGCGCTGCGTCGAGATCGGGGCGGATGCGGTCTGGGTCTCGAACCATGGCGGCCGCCAGCTCGACACGGCCGTGCCGACCATCGACCTCCTGCCGGACATTGCCGCTGCCGTGGAGGGCCGCGCGGAAATCATTCTCGATGGCGGCATCAGGCGCGGCAGCCATATCGCCAAGGCCCTCGCCCTCGGCGCCACCGGCGTCGCCATCGGCCGGGCCTGGCTTTATGGCCTCGGCGCCGGCGGCGAGGCCGGGGTTGCCCGCGCCATCGCCATCCTCGAGAGCGAGCTTCGCCGCACCTGCGCCCTGCTCGGCGTCACGCGCCTGTCCGAGCTTGGCCCGCACCTCGTGCGCCGCCCGTCCTGACCCGTCAGCGCCCGGGAAGCAGCCGCCCCGCGAGTCCCGACACGGCAATCAGCGGGGGCGGCGCGAGCGTTCGGTCCGCACGAACAGGCCAAACGAGACGAGCGCGACGCCGGCAATCACTGGCCAGGTCCCCATCCAGGGCGCAATCGCACCGGACGCGGCCCAGGCTTCCCCGGACTCGAGCAGCTTCTGGATCAGCACGAGGAGGCCGATCCCGACGGCGACAGCGCCCGACTGGACCGATCGCCCCTGCCCGAGGCCCAGCACGACCGCGAGAAAGGGCAACACAACAAGCAGAAGCGAGCGGCCGACCCGGTTGTGGAACGCCGCCGCCGCGACCTCGCGCCCGACCGGTCCGTCCCCGCCAGCCGCGCCGAGGATCATCAGTTCGTGCAGGAGGAGCTCGCGCACCTCTTCCCCCCGCGGGCGATAGGCCAGAACTTCCCCGGTGACGCGCCAGTCGGCCTGCTCGAACTGCAGGCGCTCCACCAGGGTGTTTTCCGGCGAGATGACGATGCCCTCCCCCCGGTTCAGCGTGATCTGCGTCTCGTTGTCATCCGGGCCGGGCCGGATCGATCCGGAGGGCGCGGTCGTCAGCCGCGCGGTGCGGTCGAGCCGGTCTTCCTCGAGGATGAAGACCTGCCCGAGGCGGCTGCCCGCCCGCCGGTCCTCGGTCCAGAACACGCGGGACCCTATGCCGGCGAACTTGCCTTCCTGGAAGGCCGCCTCGAAAGTCGTCTGCTCGAGCGAGTGCAGCGTTGCCCGGTAGTCATACCGCCCGAGCGGCTGCAGGTAGCCATCGTTCAGGAGCGTCAGCAGGCCGAGCGCCGTGCCGACGAGGACCATGGGCAGGTGGATCTGGAAGAGCGACACGCCTGCCCCCTGCAGCGCCGCCAGTTCGCCCGAGCGGCCGATCCGGTCAACCGTCAGCAGCACGGCAAGGAAGAGGCCGACCGGCAAGGCAAGCGACAGGGCATAGGGCACAAGGCCAAGCAACATGCGCGCCGCCGGCGCGGCCGTCTCGTTTGCGGTCGAGACGACCTCGAACACTTTGAGCAGGCGTTCGAGCAGGAAGACCCCGACGGCGAGGAACATCGTGCCGAAGAGGGCCGGGGCCATCACGCGCAGGAGATAGGCCTGGTAGGCTTTCATCGCGCCCGGCAGCCTGTGCCGCGCGCCCTCACGCCGCCGCCAGGAGACGCGCCGGTTCGGCATGCCGGCGCTCGACCCCGAGGACCGACCTGTATCCGGCGAGGACCCCGCCGAGCACCTCGTCCCAGTCATGCGCCGCGCTTGCCTCGCGCGCCGCCGCCGCGAGCGCCAGACGCTCGGCCGGGTTTGCCGCAAGGTGCGCCACGGCCCCGGCGAGCAGGAACCCCTGCGCTGCATCGACGAGCAGTCCTGTGCGGCCATGATCGACTAGGTTAGCGCTGCCAGTCGCATTGACGCAGACCGGCGCGAGCCCGCTCGACATGGCCTCGAGCGTGACATTGCCGAAGGTCTCGGTCTCGCTCGGATTGACGAAAATGTCGCCCGAGGCGAATGCCCGCCACAGCGCCTCGCCGTCGAGATGTCCCGTCATCACGGCGTCCGGCAGCCGCGCGGCGATCTGGGCCCGGTCATTGCCGTCGCCGATGATGAGCGCGCGGGCCGCCACGCCGCGCGCTGCGAGCCCTTCCATCATGTCGGCAAAGACGCCAAGCCCCTTCTCGCGTACGAGACGGCCGACAAAGGTAATGACCAGGTCCGTATCGGCAAGGCCCTGCTGGCGCCTCCAGGACATGTCGCGGCGTCCGGGGGAGAACGCATCGCGCTCGATCCCCCGCCCCCACCGCCGTGTCGGACCGGCGACGATGCCGTCCGCCGCCAGCACCTGCGCCATGGACGCGCTCGGCACGAAGACCTCGGCGCAGCGGGCATAGAACGCCGCCATGCGCGCCCGGCAGGCCGGTTCAAGCCAGCCATAGCCGTAGTGGCGCAGATAGGTGTCAAACCGCGTATGGAAGGACGCAACTGCCGGTATGTTTCGTTTCTCGGCATGGCTCAGGGCGGAGAAGCCGAGCCAGTCGGGAGCCGACAGGTGGATGAGCGTCGGGCCGAAGGCATCCAGGGTCGCCTTGAGGTTTGCCGACAGCGGCAGGCCGAGCCGGTAGTCGCCGCGTCCGGGAACCGGGATCGACGGCACGGAGACGAGCGTCCCGTCATGCCGGAAGGCGGGTCTTCTGCCGGTCGGTGAAAACACGAGCACCGGCACGCCCTGGCCCTCGAGATATCGCACCAGCCGGTTCAGCGCCTTGTTGGCCCCGTCCTTCTGGTAGTTGTAATTGCCCGAGAACAAGGCAACGCGCAGTTCGTCCGGCACCTTCTGTCCCCCCTACGAACACAACTGTCAGAGCACCCGTATGCCCTGCATCGGTTACACTCGCATAACGAACCTGAGACGTTTCGGTGACGCTTGCAGGTAGTCTTACCTATCAGTTGACGAGGCGTCTTCCTCCCCGTCGCCGGCCTGTCCGGGACTGCGGGCGTAGCCATGCTTCTTTAACAGGCCGCGAAACTGGTGATAGGTCAGGCCGAGCGCTTCGGCGGCTCTGCCCTGGTGGCCGCCGCTTGCCGCCAACGCCTCGTCGACGAGCTGCATTTCGAGCTGCCGGACCTGCTCCCCGAACGCGATGCCGGGACGGGCTCGCGGCGGGCCAGCGGGCGTCGCCCCGGCCTGCCCCGCGCCCGGCCGCCAGGGCGAGGCAAACGGGTCGAGCG
>CAYSED010000066.1:0-10646 GCA_964429935.1 uncultured Hyphomonadaceae bacterium | reverse complement strand
GGGACCGGAGACAAGCGTACATACCAGATGAATCCTGCCAACGGCGACGAGGCCCTGCGTGAAGTGGCGCTGGATATTGCCGAAGGGGCAGACATGGTGATGGTGAAGCCCGGCATGCCGTATCTGGATATATGCTGGCGTGTGAAGCAGGCTTTCCAGTTGCCGACATATGCCTATCAGGTGTCCGGTGAATACGCGATGCTGGCCGGAGCGGCCGAGCGCGGCTGGCTCGAAGCGTACAGGCTCGCCCGGGGCAAGCACCAGCGCCCGGTGCGTCAGGCGTTCGGCAAAATTGCGCAGCTCGCGCACATTGCCCGGCCAGTCAGTGCTTTCGATGGCCGCGATCGCCGAGGGCGCAAAGCCCGGGAATTCCTGTCCCATGTCCCGCGCCATCCGGCTCGCGAAGAAATCCGCCAGCAGGGACGCGTCCCGCCCCCGCGCCCGCAAGGGCGGCAGGGTGATGACATCGAAGGCGAGCCGGTCGAGAAGGTCGGCGCGGAACTCCCCCGCCGCCACCTTGCCCGGCAGGTCGACATTCGTCGCTGCCACTACGCGGACATCCGCCCGCAAAACCTTTTCCCCGCCCAGGCGCTGGTACTCGCCGTATTCGACAATGCGCAGGAGCTTTTCCTGCACCCGCATCGAGGCCGTCGCGATCTCGTCGAGAAAGATCGTCCCGCCATCGGCGAGCTCGAACCGCCCGGCCCGCCGGTCGGTTGCGCCTGTGAAAGCGCCCCGTTCATGGCCGAAGAGTTCCGAATCGAGCAGGTCCTCCGACAAGGCAGCGCAATTGACCTTGACGAACGGCCCCTCCCATCGCCGCGACAGGAAGTGCAGACGCTCGCCGACAAGTTCCTTGCCTGTCCCCCGCTCGCCGATCACGAGCAGCGGCCGGTCAAGCGGCGCGACCCGGCTGGCGTGTTCGAGCGCTGCCAGCCAGGCAGGCGATTCACCGATGAGCTGAGGCGCGCGATTATCGATCATTCGGTCTGCTTAGCCAATCTTTCGGTCTATTCAACTATATAAATTGGTCAAATTTACCTACAGAGTCTCACCAATCAGTCCCGCGAAACAATAAAATGCCGTTATTACAGTGTTGTATCTCCTTAATCCCAAACTGGCACGGTCCTTGAAAAGGAGGGAGGGCACAGCGGCGGGGGCCGCAACCGGCAAAGGAGATGAGCCCGATGAGTTATGACGACCGCAACGACACATTCACGCGGGCCGAGAACGGCCTCCAGCGTTTTGGACGCTGGCTGTCGCGCCGCCCGGGCGAAAGCTGGGTCTTCTTCTTCGCCGGCCTCGTCATCGCAGGCGTCCTCTTCTAGGCCGCCGCCATCAATGCCAGAGACACGAACCCGAGAAAGGATCGAACACATGGGACTGTTTTCCCGCTTCGGCGACATCATCAACTCAAACATCAATGCCATGCTGGATTCCGCCGAGAACCCGGAAAAGATTGCCCGGCTCATGATCCAGGAAATGGAGGACACGCTCGTCGAGGTCCGCACGGCCGCCGCCCGCGCCATGGCCGACAAGAAGGAAATGGAGCGCGAGATCACGCACTTCGCCTCCGTCCGCGACGACTGGGCGAACAAGGCCGAGCTGGCCATCGACAAGGGCCGCGAAGACCTTGCCCGCGGCGCGCTGCTCGCCAAGCAGAAGGCCGAGAGCGAGATCAACCGCCGCGCCCTCGCTGTCGATGCGGCCGAGGAAGCCTTCGAGAAGCGCCAGGAAGACCTCGGCAAGCTGCAGGCGAAACTCGACGAGGCGAAAGCCAAGCACCGCGCGCTGATGATGCGCCGGGAGGCCGCCGAGCAGCGCATCCGGGTCCGGTCACAGACCTATGACACCCGGGTCGATGATGCCTTGGCCCGCTATGCGACCGTCGAGCGCAAGGTCGACGAGATGGAAGCCTATGCCGACACGATCCGCGGCCGCGAGCCGACCCTCGAGGCCGAGTTCGCCGCGCTCGAGCGCAATGAGAGCATCGAGAAGGAACTCGAGGCCCTGAAAGCCCGGCGCGCCAAATCAGCCGCACGTGCCAAGCCTGCGAAAGCGGAGGACTGATCGCATGTGGCTGTCGATTGCCGTCACGCTCGGGGTCTTAGGGGCGATCACCGCGCCCGGCCTGATCGCCCAGCAGCTTGAGAAACGCAAAACCGGAAAGGCTTCATGATGGACGGACCAGAAATCCTCATCCCGTTCATCGCGATCGTCTCGATCTTCGTGCTCCTGCCCTGGATGGTGTTCCACTACATCACCCTCTGGGGAAAGCAGAAGCGGCTCCAGCCGGACGACGAGCGGATGATGGAAGACCTCTGGCGCTCCGCCAAGCGGATGGAACGCCGGATCGAAGCCCTGGAGGCGCTGATCGCCGACGACACGAAGCGTCCGCCGCGCCGCCCAACGGATACCGACTACAGGAGAGACTGAGCCATGCCCCGCGACTATATGCACTCCCCCAATCCGAAGCGCTTCTACCGCTCGCGCGATGACAAGGTGATCGCCGGGATTTGCGGCGGCCTCGCCGAGCGCTTCGGCTGGGAGCCGATCCTCGTCCGTGTCCTGGCCCTCATCCTCCTCTTCACGGTCGGCTTCATCCTGCCGGTCTATATCGTCATCTGGATGCTGACGCCTTACGCACCGTTCGGGCGGGCACCGCTCAGCCCGGACGAGGACGAGTTCTGGCGCGGCGTCTCGGACCGGCCGAGCTTCACCTTTGCCAACCTGAAATACACCTTCATGGATCTCGACGAGCGCCTGCAAAGCCTCGAGCGCAATGTCACCTCCGATGAGTGGCGCCTGCGCAAGCAGTTCCGGGATCTCGAAGGCCACTAGGCAGACTAACACCGGTCAGGACGCCGGGAGGGGAACATGACCGTCATTGCTTTCACCACCAAGATCATTCCAGAGGGGACCACTCGCATGACACGCACGAAACGAAGATTGCCGGGAGACCTCCGGCGGGAACTTGCCTTTGGCGGGCTCGTCGCCGGAACCGTCCTTGGGCTTGCGATGTTCGCAGCCTTCAATGGCGGCATGTCGCTCACGACTGGCGACCTCGAGCTTCGCTTCCAGGGCTCGCTCGCCCAGGGCCTGCAGATCACGTTCGCCTCGGTCAGTAGCTGAGCGTAGGGGGCCCCCTAAGCCTCCCCGCGCTTCAGGGCCCGGAAGAGAAACCGCATGGGCGAGACGGTCCGGGCGACATCAGCGGCCAGAACTGACGGCTCACCAAATGCCATCGCCATGACAGCCCCGGCAGCCCAGGGGGCGAATGTGAACCCCCGGCTGCCAAGCCCGCCGACGAGATAGACCCCCTCCCGCACGGGAGCCGTTCCGGCAGGCGCGGCCCCGTTACGCACCGCGGCAAACTGCTCCGCCGCTGCCGCAAAATCCGGCAAGGGCCCGAGGACCGGCATCCGGTCCGGCATTGTCGCCCGCAGGCCCGCCCGGGACTGTGCCGCCGACAGGTCTGCCCAGCCTTCGCCCATCAGCGCCCGCACCGCTTCTGCATTGGCCGCCCGCGCTGCTTCCGAGATGCGCGGCTCGCGCTCATTCGACGCCTCGAAGGTTGCGCCCCATAGCCGGGTCCGGCCGTCGGAGATCGCATAATGTCCTTGGGCGGTAGCCTGCGGGATATCATTCGGGGCGTCGGCCCATTCGACCTGTCCGAGGCGCGCCTCAAGCGGCAGGAATGCAGGCGGCCCAAGGCTTGCCAGAGCCATGCCGCTTGCCACGAATACAGCATCGAACGCTTCGCCATTGACCGTGCGGGCGGCCGGATCGAACGCGACCGGCTGGCCGAGCCGCAGGGCCGCTCCGGCGACAAGATCCGCGATGAGTTCCGCCGGCGAGAGGACAAGGGCGCGCTGGTGGATCAGGGCTTTGGCGGTACCGCCGAGACGGTCGGAGCCGAGTGGCGGGTCAGCCAGTAGTTTCGCGAAGCGAAGGCTTTCGGCCTCGTCCCGCGCTCTCTGCTCGACTGTGACTTCTCCCACACCTGCCCGGCCATGATAGAACCGGCAGGCGGCGAGATAGGCGTCCACCAGGGCCCGGGCCTGTGAACTGTCCCCGGCATCGAGCCGAGGCATGACAAGGGCGAGGCGGTTGCCGCTGGCTCCGCTGGCGAGCGCCGGAGCCGGATCAAACAGGCTGACCTGCGCGTCTCGCATCCGGGCGGCCGCGGCAAGGCAGGCCCCGGCTATTCCGCCGCCGAGAATGGCAATCCGGCGAGGCGGGTCGGATATTTGGCGAGCGCTCATGGCAAACGGGTCGGGCACCCTTACGGGCGGCGCTTTCAGGTATGCTTCGAGCCGTTCGCGTTTGCGGCCATGGCCGGGTGCCTTCACCACGTGGAAGCCCGCCGCAGACAGGCCCCGGCGGACTGCTCCGGCCACGGTATAAGTGCCGACCTTTGCCCCTTCACTCGAGCGCGCGGCAATCAGGGGCCAAAGCGTTTCGGCCCACATTCCGGCATTTTTGGCCGGGGCGAACCCGTCGAGGAACCAGGCATCTGCGAGGACATCCGACCGGGGCAGCGCCGTGTTAATATCGTCAAGATGGAGCGTGAGGCTGACCCCGTCCGGAAAGCCCATGCGCTGGATGCCGCGCGCCCGTTCCGGCCAGTTTGCGGCGAGCATTTCGGCCAGCCCGGCAAGGTCCGGCCAGCGGGCGAGCGCACGGGCAGCCTCTTCGGCGGTCATCAGCGCGCCTTCGAAACTGACAAAATGGAGCCTAGCCGAGGGGCCGGGCCGGTGGATCTGCCAGAGCTGCCAGAGCGCGAGGAAATTCAGGCCCGTGCCGAAGCCGAGCTCGGCGACAGTAAAATCCTCCCGGTCGGCCCAGCGTTCCGGCAGGCCGCAGGCTTTCAGGAAGGTCGCGCGTGTCTCCTCAAGCCCGTCATGGGCCGAGAAATAGACATCGTCATGGCCCCGTGCGACCGGCGTCCCGTCAGGTTTCCAGTCAAGTTCGGGCCGGGGCGGCAGGCGGGGAATGGTCATCGGACCTGACTATCCGAGGCACGCGGCGCTGGCCAGACAAGGACTTTAGGCCCTACACACGAACGGCCATGACGAAACCATTCTGGGAAACCAAGCGCCTCGACGAGATGACCCCCGAAGAATGGGAGCAGCTTTGCGACGGATGCGCCAAATGCTGCCTTCTCAAGCTCGAAGACGAGGAGACCAATGAGGTCGCCTATACCCGGCTGCATTGCTGGCTGCTCGACGGGGAGACCTGCCGCTGTTCAAACTATGCCAATCGCAAGCGGCATGTGCCGGATTGCATCTCGCTGACGCCGAAATCGGTGCAGGAGATTGCCTGGATGCCGGCGACCTGCGCCTACAGGCTCGTCAATGAGGGCAAGCCCCTGCCCGGCTGGCACCATCTTGTCTGCGGCGACCGGAACCGCATTCACGAGGAGGGGCATTCGATCCTTGGCCGGACATTGAGCGAGGACACGGTGCTGGAAGAAGACCAGGTTGACTGGATCGTCGACTGGGACGGCAACCCGCCCTGAGGGGCGTGCGCCAGCGCCAGCGCCTGCGCCCCGGAAAGCGGCGCTTCCGGGCGGAATTTGCGGATTTTCACAAGATAATCAGGATGTGTTCGGCCAGGGGCGGAGCGCATCGGACAACTGCATGGGCAGCGCCCCGGCCAGAAGGGCGAGCGAGCGGTGCTGCCGGAGGCGGCGCGCGATGAGGCCCGCGAGCGGCAGGACGACGAGGGCCGGTTCTCCGGCCTGCCTCGCCCGCTCCAGCCAGCGGGCGAGACGCCGGGCGGCAGCCTCGGGACGGGCAAGGACGCGGGCGAGCGCGCCGATCCGCACAAGGATGGGCAGGACCGGCACGGAGCCGACCTGGCGCGCCCGGCCGGACAGGACGTCCGCGCCCGGAAAATCGAGGCAGGGCAGGACCATGCGCATATAGCGCCGCCGCGGCAGGGGCAGACCCGGGCCGGTCTCCCCCGGCGCGGCATCGGTGCGCGTGCGCGCAGGGAGGGCCGGGAGCCGGAGCGCGAGCGCCATCAGGAAAAGGATGTGCCGGACAATGATCTCGAGCGCGCGCAGGAGGCCGCCTGCCCGGCCCGCCCGCGCCCGCCCGACATGGCCCCGGCAGGCCTGCCGGAGGACAGCGTCCTCAAGCGCGCCAAGCGCGCCGTCCACTTCGGTGAGGCCATAGGCGGCAAGATCAGGGTCGCAGGACATGAGGGCCAGTGTGGGACTGGCGAAGGACGGGTCGGATAGATTTTTTTGGGGGGGGGGGGGTGCAACGGTAGACCTACCTCATCCACCAATTTCAGGTTGTCAGGCTTGAGAGTGTGCGAGTACAACGAAGGAACGATGCCGTTATTTACTGATGTATTCTCTCTGAACAAATCCCAAGCGGAGATTGACTTCGTTGATGTCGATCTCAGCGCTGATACGTGTTTGTATCTTTGCCCTTATGCCATTCAAATTCGCAGGGACGCTTGGTCGGAGAGTTGCGGGGATCATATTCGTTCATTTTTCAATGAATTGTTAGATCAACTGCGTGAAGGAAATGAAGATAGGGTAAGACACATCTTGGGAAATCTGCACGAGCCAAATGAAACGAGATTAGGGCAGTCGGAGGGACGACCAAGAGGACGCGGAATTGGGGATGAGAAGGCTGGACTCCTCGGCGACGCATTGAAGAATAGCCGTGCTTTTCAAACTGGCGTTTTATCGGATATATCTGAAGCAGAACTTTTCATCTATGGAATCGGACCCGATACAATATCGGACTTAACCACAAATGTTTTGAGAGGGCTTCTGGCGTCGTATACGAAGGAGCAATGTGAGCTTCACAATGTTCAGACCGCAGTAGTGCGCTCGCTGGGACCTGTTTGGAATATCGATACCCGTAATTGGGAGAGTCGCGAAATGCGACTACCTACATTCGAAGGCAAACCAATTTTGCTGGTGCCTAAATTCAGTGTTCGGTATCAGATTAGCCTTAATAGCCAAGAGTTCTATAACTTCCACATGGTCGAGTATCTCCAAGCAGAATATCTCAACGCTAGAGCGGCACTAGTTGAAACGTTGATAGACGGGAGTCGGCGCGTCACAAAGCGAGCCGTCAAGAATAGGCATCCTTTCATCAAAGATGATCTCGCTGCGTTTGTGAGAGATCACCCAGAAGTACTGGAAGCATACAAAAAACTTAAAGGCGCCAAAGGACCACCTGAGCTTGATGACCTCGATATTGGTTTTGACGAAGGTGCGTTTGCCACAGCGTTAATTGAGCGTTTGAACGTAATTCCGAGAGGCGCAGCCGATGCTTCGAGATACCATAACCTTGCTATTGGTATCTGCACATTTTTGTTTTTCCCGCACTTGATTACTCCGGTGAAAGAGTTCGAACTACATCAAGGCAGAAAGCGAGTGGACATAAAATTCACTAACGCAGCCGAAGAAGGCTTTTTCCACAATGTGCTATCAGCCCCACAAACACGAGCCTTGTCAGTTTACATCGAATGCAAAAACTACACTCGCCGAATTGCTAATCCAGAACTCGATCAACTTTCGGGACGGTTTAATTTGAGACAGGGTAAATTCGGGATGCTCTTATGCCGAAGTATGGAAGATCGAAACCGGGTAATCGCTGTCTGTCGTGACGCAAGTGTTGACGACAGAGGAGTAATGTTACCTCTTGAAGACAAAGACCTCATAACCATGCTTGAGTTTATCCAAAATGGTCTGAGACCCAAAATAAATGACTATCTTCGCAGATTGTTGGAAGAAGTGACAGCTTAGGATGTTCTCTCTGGAATGAAATAACCAAACCTATCTAACGAGAGATCAGTTCACCCGGTGCCTGGGGCTACTTGTCGGCGCGAGAGCTGGTTTTGACACAGTAAAGAGCAAAACTGCCAGGAGGCTTTTCATGAGCGGCATTCCCGATTCTTAGCTTAAAGATAAGCCTCGTCCTTTGAAGTGACAATACGCACAGTGGGTGGCCCAATACTGATCGTCGTCGGGTGTCTCGATCTGGCCTTCATCCTTCGACAGGCTCATCCTTCGCCAGGCTCAGGATGAGTCCGGTCGTGGCGTTGGCTCGTTTTTCTACGTTCAGGAGAAGTTTCGGTCACAGAACGGACTCATGCTGAGCTTGTCGAAGCATGACTCTGTCGGCACGAACCCGACGAGGTCCCCGCATTCGCGGGGATGAGCGGATCGGGGGGTGTGGGTCGCCCTAGCGGCGCCAGCTCAGGGTCAGGCCGCCGAAGTCTTCGTTGCGGTCGAACTGGTCGGTGGCGGTGCGGTATTCCACTTCGCGGCGGATATAGCTGAACGCGAAATTCGTGCCGTATTTGTGGACCGAGAGGCCGGCCTGGATGTCGCCGACCGTTACCTGGTCGCGCAATTGCAGCCCGTTGACGAGGCCGAGGCCGCGATCGGCCGTGCCATTGTTGAAGATGACCGCCTCGCCGTCTGCCCCGGCAAAGAGATACCAGCTCGGCAGGCCGAGGCTCGTGCCGCGCTGGTCGATGTCCTGGCCGAGGCGGAACTCGGCCCCGATGCGGCGGACGCTGTAATCGCCTTCGCGGGCAAGGGTCGCGCGCGGCACGACGCCGACATCGAAACTGAGCCCGGTGAACTCGCGCGGGGCGGACAGGGCGACCTCGGCATTGACGCCGTCGCGGCTGAAGCGCGGGCCGGCGATGCGCTGGGCATTCAGGCGGCCATTGACGATGCGCAGGACCGGGTTGGCCGACCAGGCGGTCGATTCGATCGGGTTGTTGCGGATGGCGCTCGACAAGGTGAGCCCCGGTTCGCCCGGCGCGCCGACAAGGGTGATGGCGTCGCCGAGGGGGTGGCTGCCGGCACGCGGCGCCTCCGGAATGTGGACGCCGTAGTCGTCAAGAATGCCCGCGACAATGTCGAGCCGCTCGCCCGGCTCGAGCAGCGGGGCGGATACCGGCTGCGGGTTCAACTGGCCGAGCGGCCCGGGCGCGGCAAGCAGCATGGCATGGTTTGGCGACAGGATGACCTGGCCATGCTTGGGCGGCGCGACATAATCATTCGGGACAAAGAAAGTGCACCCTTCACAGGCGAGGGCACCGATGACACCGATCGTGCTGGCAAGCATGTGCTTCGACCCCTTCAAGCGAGACCACTCCCAAGCTGTTGCTTCCCCCGGAGTAGACCCTATTACATTTAACCCGGTGTGAACGCGAATGGCCAGACCGTGGCGAAAACTACACAAAAGATTAACAAAACGCTCCATGCGTCCGATGTCGGGGATTCTGCCGAAAACTAAGGCAAGAACGAGGCCAAAGCGTGCACGAAGCAGGCTGTTCGCACCTCTGAAGGGTTAATGCGCCAGCCCGGAAACCGGGGCATGTCGTAAAGATGCAGCATGCGAGGACTGGCGGAACGAATCGCCAACAGGGCGCGCGAGCAAGCAAGCTCATGGTTCGACAGGCTTATGGTTCGACAGGCTCACCATGAGCCTGTCCTGGCCAGCCCCCCCCGGCCCGCTTACTGGCAGGCGAGGCATTCCTCGTAATCGGTCGGGGCGGCATCCTTGCGCTCAGCCTTCACCTTGTCCGCCGAACCGGCAAAGGCCGTCCGCTGGACCGATTTCGACCGGCAGTAATAGAGCGATTTCAGGCCTTTCTCCCAGGCCGTCCAGTGCAGCATGTGAAGGTCCCACTTGGAGACATCGCCCGGCAGGAACAGGTTCAGCGACTGCGACTGGCAGACATAGGGCGTGCGGTCGGCGGCATGCTCGATGATCCAGCGCTGGTCGATCTCGAAGGCGGTGCGGAAGACCGCGCGCTCTTCCCCGGTGAGGCAATCGAGATGCTGGACCGAGCCCTCATGTTCCAGGATCGAGCTCCAGGTCTCGTCCGTGTTCTTGCCCTTCTGCTCGAGCAGGGCTTCGAGCGGTGCGTTCTTGACCGTGAACGAGCCCGACAGGGTCTTGTGCGTGTAGACATTGGCCGGGACCGGCTCGATGCCGGCGCTCGTCCCGCCGCAGATGATCGAGATCGAGGCGGTCGGTGCCACGGCGAGCTTGTGCGAGAAGCGCGCCATGATGCCGGCATCGCGGGCGTCCTCGCAGGGGCCACGCTCCTTGGCGAGCTTGACCGAGGCGGCATCCGCGCCGCGCCGGATGTGCTTGAACATGTTGGTGTTCCAGCTCTTCGCCATCGGGCTTTCCATCGGCACGCCCATGGTCTGCAGGAAGGAGTGGAAGCCCATCAGCCCGAGGCCGACAGAGCGCTCGCGCCCGGCCGAATAGACCGCTCGCGCCATTTCCGGCGGGGCCCGCTCGATGAAATCGGTCAGCACATTGTCGAGAAAGCGGAACACGTCCTCGAGGAAGCGCTCGTCGCCCTTCCATTCGAGAAACTTCTCGGCATTGAGCGAGGACAGGCAGCAGACCGCCGTGCGGTCGCGGCCCTGATGGTCGATACCGGTCGCGAGCGTGATCTCCGAGCAGAGATTGGACTGGGTAACCTTGAGGCCGAGCTTCCTCTGATGAGCCGGCATCGCATTGTTCACCGTGTCGGTGAACAGGAGATAGGGCTCGCCGGTCTGGATGCGCAGCTCAAGAATCTTCTGCCAGATCTTGCGGGCATTCACCTTGCGCAGCACTTCGCCGGATTTCGGCGAG
>CAYSED010000065.1:12210-14616 GCA_964429935.1 uncultured Hyphomonadaceae bacterium | reverse complement strand
TCGTCCTTGCCGCAGCAATCTTATGGATGCGCTGAATGTCGATTCAGCCTAGGGCGTAGGGCGGGGTTCACCCCGCCAATATTCACTTCGACCCATGCGCAATTGGCGGGCCTAGGCCCGCCCTACGAGGCGTCGCCCCTTCCCATCGCTGCGCCGCAAGCTAAGCTGCCCGCAGATAGAAACAGACAGAACAAGACCAAGGGAGGACGGGGCGATGCATCCCTGCCATCATGCCAGGACGCACCCTGACAAGCCGGCCTATATCATGGCGGGCTCGGGCGAGACGGTGACCTTCGGCGAGCTCGAGGCCCGCTCGAACCAGACGGCCCATGCGCTGCGCGAGGCAGGCTGCGCGCCCGGCGACACGATTGCGCTCTTTGCCGAGAATTCCGCGCGCTATTTCGAGATCTGCTGGGCGGCACAACGGGCCGGGCTCTATTATGTCTGCATTTCCTCGCGCCTCACTGCGCCGGAGGTCGCCTACATCATCGAGGATTCCGGCGCGAAACTGCTGGTCGCCGGGGCTAGCAAGGGCGCTGTCGCGGTTGAGGCGGCGAGAGGTACCGGGCTCACGGATTGCTGGTCCATCGATGGCGAGATTGCCGGCTTCACGCCGCTCGAGACGCGCCGGGAACGCTTCCCCGAAACGCCGATCCCGGACGAGATGGCAGGCACGGACATGCTCTATTCCTCCGGCACGACCGGGCGGCCGAAGGGCATCCGCCCGCCGCTCGAACGCGGCCTTCCCATCGATGGCGACAATGTGCTGATGCAGATCGCCAAGGGCCTGTCCGGGGCAAGCGAAGAGAGCGTCTATCTCTCGCCCGCGCCGCTCTACCATGCCGCCCCCTTGCGCTGGTGCATGACGTTCACGCGTTTCGGCGCGACGCTCGTCATCATGGAGAAGTTCGAGCCTGAAGGCTTCCTCGCCGCCATCGAGACTTACAAGATCACCCACACGCAGGTCGTCCCGACCATGTTCGTGAAGATGCTGAAACTGCCAGAAGACGTGCGCGCGCGTTACGATGTGTCGAGCCTGAAATTCTGCATCCATGCCGCCGCGCCCTGCCCGGTCCCGATCAAGGAACAGATGATCGACTGGTGGGGGCCGATCATCGACGAATATTATGCCGGCTCCGAAGGCAATGGCATGACCTGGGTGAAATCGCCGGACTGGCTGACCCACAAGGGCACGGTTGGCAGGGCGATCTGGGGCGAGGTCCATGTCTGTGACGAGGAAGGCCATGAGCTGCCTGTCGGCGAGGAAGGCCAGATCTATTTCGGCGGCACGCCAACGCCGACCTATCACAATGACGAAGAAAAGACCCGCGGGGCCGTCCACCCGCACCATGCCGACTGGTCCTCGCTCGGCGATGTCGGCAAGCTTGACCAGGACGGCTTCCTCTACCTGACCGACCGCAAGGCATTCATGATCATTTCCGGCGGCGTGAACATCTATCCGCAGGAGACCGAGAACATCCTGATCACACACCCGAAAGTCGCCGACTGCGCGGTGATCGGCGTGCCGGACGAGGAGTTCGGCGAGGCCGTGAAAGCCGTCGTGCAACCCATGCCGGGGATAGCGGCGGACGGGGCCCTCGCCGAGGAGCTGATGGCCTTCTGCGCGGCAAACCTCTCCAGGCTCAAATGCCCCAAGAGCATAGACTTCGTTCCCGAACTGCCGCGCCACCCGACCGGCAAGCTCTACAAGCGCCTCGTCCGCGACCGCTACTGGGGCAACCGGGCAAGCCGGATCGTGTGATTGGGCCCATGCCATGGTTCAACCCCGGCCTTCGCCAAGGATTCATACTTTGTCAGGCTCACCCTTTTGAAGAACGGCTCGGCCTTGCAGCAGGATGACAAGGCCCCCGGTCAGCGTCTATGGCTGCTTGATGAAACTTCTGCCATGCCAGCGCCACCTGTTCGACATCCCTGAGGATGTCGCCTACCTGAATGCCGCAACGATGACGCCGCTGCCGAAGGCCGCGCTCGAGGCCGGCTCGCGCGGGCTCGGCCGCAAGGTGCACCCGTGGGAGATCACGAGCGCCGATTTCTTCTCGGACACCGCGCGCCTGGGGCCGAAGATCGCCCGGCTGATCCACGCCGATTCGGACGGCATAGCGTTCTGTGCCGCCGCAAGCTATGGCCTCGAGACGGCGGCGCGCAACCTGCCGATCACGGCCGGACAACACATCCTCGTTCTCGCCGACCAGTTTCCGTCCAATGTCTATCCCTGGCGCGCCCTCGCGCGGGACAAGGGGGCCGAGGTGCGCACAGTAGGCTCGCAGGCCGGCAACCGCTCCCTGTCGGACGAGCTCCTCTCGGCCATCGGGTCGCAGACCGCGATCATCGCCTGCCCGCAGGTCCGGTGGACCGACGGCGCGGCCCTTGACCTCGAAGCCATAG
>CAYSED010000065.1:11037-12200 GCA_964429935.1 uncultured Hyphomonadaceae bacterium | reverse complement strand
CGCGGCCGCCGCGGCGCGGGAGGCCGGCGCGGCGCTTGTTGTCGATCTGTCGCAGAGCTGCGGGGCGATGGCGTTCGATGTCCGCGCCGTGCAGCCGGATTTCCTTGTCTGCGTCGGCTACAAGTGGCTGTTCGGGCCCTATGGCATGGGCTTTCTCTATGCCGCGCCACACCGCCGCGAAGGCCGGCCGCTGGAGCAGAACTGGATCAGCCGGCAGGGTGCGGCGGATTTCACCCGCCTGACGGACTATCGCGACGCGTTCGAGCCGGGCGCGCAGAGATATGACATGGGCGAGCGGTCGAATTTCGCGCTCCTGCCCGCGCTTGAAGCCTCGGTCGATCTCGTTCTCGGCTGGGGCATCGGACGGATTGCGGACACGCTTGAAGCCTATAATTCGCGCCTCGCAGCGCGCCTTGCCGGGATCGGCCTCGACACGCCGCCCGCTGCGGAGCGCGGGGCCCATTATCTGTCGGCACGCCTGCCGGCCTCTGCCCCAGCGGACCTGACGCGCCAACTTGCCGGTGCACGGGTATACGTGTCGGAGCGTGCGGGCCGACTGCGGATCACGCCGCACGTCTATAATACCCAAGCCGATGCCGATGGCCTGGTCGGGGCGCTGGAAAACCTGTTGTGGCGCTCCCCTGTCGCTACGAGATGACTTGCGGCCCTGCCGCCATCGCGCAACACTCT
Source organism: uncultured Hyphomonadaceae bacterium (assembly GCA_964429935.1). Taxonomy (GTDB): domain Bacteria; phylum Pseudomonadota; class Alphaproteobacteria; order Caulobacterales; family Hyphomonadaceae; genus CALLCD01. The sequence goes on along the minus strand of CAYSED010000065.1, from coordinate 11,510 downwards.
CCGGCAGAGGCAAAAACATCCAAGGAGGACACCCATGGCCACGCCGCGCAAAGTAGCATTTTCTGACCTGGAATCGCTCGCCGGGCAGCATGTCGGCACATCCGACTGGCATGTCATCGACCAGGACCGCGTCAACAAGTTTGCCGATGCAACCGGCGACCATCAATGGATCCATGTCGATGTCGAACGGGCGACCAAGATGCTCGGCAGCCCAATTGCCCATGGCTACCTGACGCTGTCGCTCCTGCCGATGCTGTCCTCGGAAGTCCTGAACGTGTCCGGAGTGACGCGCGGCATCAATTACGGATCGGACAAAGTGCGCTTCACGAACATGGTGCCGGTCGGCTCGAAGGTTCGCCTCTCGCAGGTCTGCAAGTCGGTCCAGCCGAAAGCCGGCGGCAAGCAGATGATCATGGAGTCGACGATCGAGATCGAGGGTCGGGAGGCCGTGTCGGGCTTCGAGCACCGCGTGA
>CAYSED010000065.1:0-11027 GCA_964429935.1 uncultured Hyphomonadaceae bacterium | reverse complement strand
CCTTGGCATCGATCAACCTCCGGTGACGATCAAGAATATCGAGTGCTCGATCATCGACAAGGGCTTCGAGGAAGGCTGGGTGGCACCGGAGCCGCCGGAGAAACGGACGGGGAAAAAGGTGGCCATTGTTGGGTCAGGACCGTCCGGCCTGCGTCGCCGAGGCGATCACGGTACTGTACGGCTGAGGCCCGGCGAACGGGGCTCGCGTAACCGTGCCCCAATTGTCTTGTGTTGATCCAAATCTCGCCTGAATCAGGCAGCAAGACTAAAATCTCAGTCATCTTGGGGACAGGACATGAAATTCCGACTGCTCACCACCCTCGCCTGCTGCGCCCTGGCTGCCGCCATCCTTGCGGCACCGGCGCTCGCCCAGCCCGCCGAAGAGATCGATTTCGGGGACGATTCCAGCAACTGGGCCAATGACGGCGAATGCGACGATCCGCGCTTTGAAGGCGAGGGCATGGCAGCCTCACCGCTTCGCGAGGACCGGAGCCGCGATGCCTCCGACTGCCGCGCGCTCTACACGGAAGGACGGATCACCTTCGCCGCCGCCCAGTATGACCCGTCGCTGACGATCTTCAACGGCGTCCAGCTTGGCGACGACAGCGGGCGATATCCGAACGACGGGCAGTGCGACGATCCGCGCTTCATCGGCGCAGGCATGGCCCTGAGCCCCGACCATCCGGAAATCCTTAAGGACCGGACCGACTGTTCCTACGGCTTCCAGCTCGGCGAACTGGTGCTGGCCGACCAGTTGCCGCCGCCGCTCGAGACGGTGATCGACGGCATTGAGTTCGGCAATGACAAGGGGGCCTTCGTCAATGATTCCGAATGCGACGATCCGCGCTTTGCCGGCGCCGGAATGGCCGGGCTCACGCCGCAGGCCGCCAATATCGGCAAGGACCGGTCCGACTGCCTCGCAGCCTACAATGCTGGGACCATCCGCTTCATCTCGCAAAGCGTGATCGACGGGTTCGACTTCGGCGACGACGGCAATTTCTATGCCCGCGACGGGGAGTGCGACGACCCGCGCTTTGCCGGCTCGGGCATGGGCGCGAAGCCGAACCTTTCCGGCATCAAGCATGACGCGGCAGACTGCATGGCCGCCTGGCAGGCAGGTGCCATCCGCCCTGTCGAGAGGCTGGAAGCGGCCGGATACCTGATCCGCAAGGGCCTGTTCTTCGGCAACGACTCCTCGGTCTATGCCAATGACGGGGAATGCGATGACCCGGGCTTTGTCGGGCAGGGCATGGCCGGCGACGGCGGCAGCATCGACCATGCCGGCAAGGACCGCTCCGATTGTCTCGCCGGCTACGAGAGCGGCAGCCTGAAGGCTGCGCCGCCGGTTCCGGTCCTGCAGACCCTCAACGTGGATGGGATCCTTTTCGGCGACGATACGAGCGCCTTTGCCAATGACGGGGAGTGCGACGACCCCCGCTTTGAAGGCGAAGGCATGGCCGCATCGCCAGGCGAGAACCACCGGGGCCACGACGCGAGCGACTGCCTTGTCGCCTACCAGGGCGGATCGGTCACCCTGCGCAATTAGGCGTGAGGTGATTGAAACCTGTTCCGGTGCGCCCTAGGCCAGCAGTCTGCAGGCAGACACGAGGAGCGCGCGGATGAACAAGGGCAAGACGATCGACCGGTCCGACAGGGAATGGCGCGAGATTCTGACCGATGCGCAATACCATGTCGGCGTCAAGGAAGGCACCGAGCGTCCCTTCTCGCCGGGCAATCATGATGGCGAGAAACGCGCGGGGCTCTTCAGGTGTGTCGGCTGCGGCACGCCGCTCTGGTCCTCGCGGCACAAGTTCGATTCCGGGACCGGATGGCCTAGCTTCTTCGCCCCCCTGGCCGGCGAGGTGATCGGGACCAAGACGGACTACAAGCTCGTCTATCCGCGAACCGAATGCCATTGCGCGACCTGCGGCCTGCACATGGGGCATGTGTTCAAGGACGGCCCGCCGCCGACCGGCGAGCGCTGGTGCATCAACGGGGTCGTGCTCGACTTCGAGCCGGACGAGGGCTAGGAACGCACACGGCCCGGTCGGGTGCCCGCCATCAGGAAGCTCTGTACCGCCATGACGAGACCTGCCCCGCCCGTGGCGCGCCGCAAGCCCCGAGTCATCGAGCAACTGGGTCGACGGAGAGAGGACGCCTATCACTGGCTGAAAGATGCCAACTGGCAGAAGGTGATGCGGGATCCTTCGCAGCTCCGCGCCGATATCCGCGCCTATCTCGACGCCGAGAACGCCTATTCCAAGGCGCATCTGGAAGAACCCCTGGCGCGGCTCTGCGAGACGCTGATCGCCGAGATGCGGGGCCGCATCCGCGAGGACGATGCATCCGTGCCCGCGCCCGACGGCCCTTTTGCCTATGCCACGCGCTACCGGCCAGGCGGCGAGTATCCATGCCTCGTGCGCTTCGACCGGGAGCATGCCTTCAGCCCGGATGCGGCCGAAACCATGCTCTATGACGGCGATCTTGAAAGCGAGGGCAGGCCCTATTTCGACATCGGCGCGCTCGCCCATTCGCCGGACCACCAGTGGCTGGCCTATGCGCTCGACACACAGGGGAGCGAATATTACACCCTGCGCCTGCGGCACGCCTTGACCGGCGAGGATCGCGCCCTCGGCATCGACCGCGCGACGGGAAGCTTCGCCTGGTCGGCAAATTCGGATGCAATCTACTGGGTGGAACGCAACGAGAAGGGCCGATCTTGCGCGGTGTTCAGGCGGCGGCTCGGCGCGGGCGAAGACGAACTCGTCTACCGCGAAACCGACGAAGGGTTCTTTGTCTCGGTGAGCGAAAGCCAGTCAGGCGACGTGATCTTCATATCGAGCCATGACCATGCGACCTCCGAGTGCCGCTGGCTCGATGCGAGGGACCCGGAGGCCGAGGCCCGGCTGATTGCCCGCCGGCAAACCGGCCATGAATATTCCGTCGATCACGGCGACGGCCGGTTCTTCATCCTGACCAATCATGGCGGCGCGACAGACTTCCGCATTGCCGCCGCGCCGATGGAACCCTCTGACCCGGCGGTCTGGGAAGACGTGGTGCCGCATTCCGCGGGGACTTATATCCTCGATCTTGTCTGCCTGAAGCGCCATCTCGTGCGTCTGGAGCGCCGCGACGGCGTGCCGCGAATCATTGTCCGACGCCTCGCAGACGGCAGCGAGCACGAGATCGCGTTCACCGAAGCGGCCTATTCGCTCGGCATCGAGGACATGCTGGAACATGACACGGACGTGCTGCGGTTCGGCTATGCCTCGCCGACGACGCCCGACCAGGTGTTCGACTATGACATGGAAACCCGCAAGCGTACGCTGCGCCAGACGCGGGAGGTTCCGTCAGGACATGACCCGGCCGACTATGTCGCTGAGCGGCTGTTCGCGAAGGCGGAGGACGGCGCGGAGATCCCGGTCACGCTGCTGCGCCGCACGACGACGCCGGTCAACGGTTCCGCCCCTCTCCTGCTCTATGGGTACGGTGCCTATGGCATCACGATTCCGGCGGGCTTCTCGACCGGCCGCCTGTCACTGGTCGACCGGGGCATGACCTATGCCATTGCCCATGTGCGCGGAGGGGCCGCGAAAGGTTATCAATGGTATCTTGACGGCAAGCTCGACCGAAAGGCCAATTCGTTCACGGATTATCTCGCCGTGGCCCGGCACCTCGCCGCCACCGGCCACACGTCCGAAGGCCGGATCGTCGCGCTCGGCGGCTCGGCGGGCGGACTGCTCGTCGGCGCGGCGGCCAATCTTGCCCCGGACCTCTTCGCCGGGATCATTGCGGCGGTGCCCTTTGTCGATGTGCTGAACACGATGTCGGACGCGAGTCTCCCCCTGACACCGCCCGAATGGCCCGAATGGGGCAACCCGCTCGCTGACGAGGACGCCTATGACCGCATCGCTGCCTTCGCGCCCTATGAGCAGGTCTCGGCAAGGCCGTATCCGCCCATGCTGGTAACGGGCGGCCTGTCGGATTCGAGGGTCACCTATTGGGAGCCGGCGAAATGGGTCGCACGCCTCCGGCATGAAGCGCCGGACGCCGGGCCCTATTACCTGCGCATCAACATGGACGCCGGCCATGGCGGCGCGACCGGCCGGTTCGAGGGCCTGAAGGAAACGGCGCTTGAATATGCCTTCGCGCTGCACGTCACGGGCCTCGCAGGCGGCAGTTGAGGCTGCTTCGGTCCGGGTTCCCCCCTGAGCACCAATGCGCTTCCCGCCGAGCCGTCGGCGCAAGCCGGCTGGCGCGAGCGAAAACGAGCCGACGTTTGTTTCAGTCGGGGACGGAAACAGTCCGGGAACCCTGCCGTCTGCCGGGACTGCGCGTGCGGGGCCGTGTACAATAGGGCTATGTGAAGGCTCCCGCGATCAAGTCCCGGGCAGCCGCGCCGCGACGTACAGCGCCGGCATCGAGTCAGGCCCTCCGAACGATCAGCTCGCGCGGACCTCTTCGACACGGGCGGTCGCCTCGGCAAGGCGTTCCTCGACCGTCGCGCAACCTTCGGGGAGGTTCGCGTCACCGACGACGCGCAGGCGGTCGCAAGCCTTCTTCTCGTTGTCGATTTCCTGCCGGCGGGTCTGAACCTCAAACACTCTCAGGGCCTTAGCGGTCGCTTCCTCGGCATCCATGAAGGCGAGCCAGCCGCGGCCGCCGGCATTGTTCGCCTGGCGGAACGCTTCGCGCGCCCCGGCCCGGTCATCACGCTCGTATCGCGACTGGCCAATCTGGACCCAGGCGAGCCCGCGGTCGCGTACCCCGCCGGCGTCAAGCGCCCGGCGCAGGGCCGTCTCGGCCTCTTCCCAGCGCTGAAGGTCTGCATAGGAGCGTCCAAGCCGCTCGAACATGGCGCCGGAATTATTGATCCGCGCCGCTTCAGTGATGACAGGGATCGCCTTTTCATGCTCGCGGGCCACCTGATAGAGGTTGGCAAGCAGTTCGAGACTGTCGAAATCCTTGGCAACGCGGCCGGCATTCATCTCCTTCTCGAGGACGCGGGCGGCGGCATAGGGGACATCGAACTGGTTGTAGAAGTTCACGATGCGCATGATCTCGTCTTCGGTCTTCAGGAGACCGCCTAGATACATGGCCTTCTGGACCTCGAACGCCTTGCGCTGATCGTCGGCCTGAAAATAGTCCCCGGCAATGGCGTCCCACAGCGTCCGGTCGTTCGGGCTGCGCTCGAGCAGGGTCTCCAGCAATTGCGCCTTCTTGGCGAGCTGGCCTGTGCGGTCGTAGAGGAGGATCAGGAAGTCATAGCCCTGGCGCGCCGCGCCGGGGCCATCGGCCGCGAACTCCGGCTCGGCCCCCTTCACGGATTCCTGGTTGTTGTCCTTCTGGTAGTGCACCACGGCGAGCGTCCATTTCTGGTCGCGGTTCGGCACGCCGCCGGCCGCCAGCCACTGGTTCATCCAGTTCAGGCCCTCATCGATCTGCTGCTCGGCAAAATAGATCTGGGAGAGCGAGAGCAGCACCTGCGTACGGTTCGCCCCGGTAATGTAGCCCTTGCTGAGAGAGGTCTTCAGGTCCGTCGCGGCACCGAGATAGTCGTCATTGGCGATCTTGATCTGGGCACTGAGGCCGAGGGCCGCCCCTTCTTCGTAGCAGTTGAGTTCGGCGGCGCGCAGTTTCTGCAGGGCTGCGAGGGCGGCGGCCGGGTTCTCGTTGACGGTCAGCTCGTTTTCGGCGGCAAGGTACAACTGGCCGTTGGCTGAGGTGAACTCGGTCGCCTCGCAGGCCTGGGCCGCAGCCGTGCCAACAACCCAGCAAGCCAGCATGCCCGCGACAGATGCGCCTTTGAAAATCGTCTTGAACTTCATTTGCCTTCTCCGTCACGGATCATTTCATTGCAGTGAACCGGAACTCTCGTTCCGGATCAAGGTTCAGGCCCTGAGGGCGCTTGTGCCGGATCAGTCCTCGAGATTGAAGACCACCGGATAGACCACGTTGCGCCGTTCGCGGGCCTGGCCCTGCACTATTTTCGGGGCGAATTCGACCCGGCTGACGGCCCGCTCGGCCTCGCGCACGAACACGCTGTCGCTGCAGTCAGCGGCTACATTGTAGGGGCGGCCGCGCACATCGACGTCGAAGCGGACGCTGCATTCACCCTCTATGCCCCGCTCGGCGGCGCGCGCCGGATAGGTAACGAGTGGCGGGCGGATCGGCTGGGCGTCCCGGTCCGAGATCGCGACCACGTTCAGGTCGAGTGCCTGGACGCGCTCGAAGTTCAGTTCGGACGGCGCCGAGCCCTGGATGTTCGGGGTCGGCAAGTCGATGTCCGATTTGCTGGCCGAGAGTTTCGGCGGCGGCGGCGGCTTGTCCGCCGAGGCGATCCGCTGCGGCGCTGCACGCGTGCGGGCGCGGACATCCTGATTGTCCTGCTGCGGCGTGATCCGGTCAATCGTCCGCGACGCCTCGACGTCCGGCCGCTCGTACTCGCTCGAGATCAGCGCGTTCATGCCGAGAAACAGGATATACACGATGAGGGCAGCGAGCGGGATGCCGACAGCGAGCCTCAGGATCGGATTGCTGAACATGGTGGTCTCCTAGTCTGCTTCCGTCGAAACATTGATCGGGTTACGGCCGTCCACTTCGGCAATGATGTCCATCAGGTTCACAAGCGACTCGGCGTCGGATTTCTCGTCGGCCTGTACCACGAGTTCGCCGTTCGGATTGTCATCGCGCAACTCGCGGATCGTGTAGCCGATGGCATTCGGCTCGATCTTCTCCTTGTCGATATAGACATCGCTGTTCTCGTCGATGGCGATGAGAATCGCGAGCGGCTTGACCGATTTGTCCCGCTCGACGTCGACACGCGTCACGATCGGCCCGGGTTCCTTGATGAATTGTGCCGTCACGATGAAGAAGATGAGAAGGATGAACACCACGTCGAGCATCGGGGTGAGGTTGATCTCTTCCTCGTCGCTTGCGCCCGCGCTGGATAGTCTCTTACGTCTGGCCATGTGGGTGCTCCTCTACACGTCGCTCAGGACGACATTGACCTTGTCGATCTCTGCCAGTGCCGCCTGGTCGCGGATGCGTATGATTACACCATTCGTCGCACGCGGATGTGCCTGAATTATGACCGCCGAATTCGGCGTCTCGGCGCGCAGGCCCTCGATCCGTCCGCGAACGGCGCTGATGTCGGCCAGCCGCTCGTTGATGAAGATGAGGTCTGTCTCGTCAACCCGGATCAGGATCACCGGCACGGCTTCGGTCGGCGTATTGGAATTCGGCGGCGGCGGCTCCAGTTCAATCGCCTGTTCCTGGATGAACACCGCCGTCACGATGAAGAAGATCAGGAGGATGAACACGACGTCCAGCATCGGCGTCAGGTCAACCTTGGCCTCCTCGACGGGGCGAAGCCTACGTCCGCGCATGTGCGATCTCCATCTCGTCTTCGACGGCTTGCACCGCGCGGGCTGCCCGCTTGTCCATTCCCGAACTGAACAGGATGCCCGAGAGCGAAGCCACCATGCCGGCCATGGTCGGAATTGTGGCGCGCGACACGCCGGCCGACATGGCCTTGGCGTCGGAGCCGCCGGTGAAGGCCATGATGTCGAACACTTCGATCATGCCGGTCACCGTGCCGAGCAGGCCGAAGAGCGGCGCGAGCGCCACGGCGGCCTTGGTGTAGGTGATATTGGTCTCGGCAGACTGTCGCACTTCCGACACCAGACGGTCCTTGACCCAGTGGGCGAAGACCGAGGAATGGTCGGAGCGCGTACGCCACTCTGCCAAGGCCTCGTCAACGACGGCCTGGTGAGCGAAGCGGAAATAGAACACCCGTTCCAGGATCAATGCCCACATCACGAATGTGGCGAACATGATGACCAGAAGGACGGGGCCGCCCCGGTCCAGAAAGGCCTGCAGTGTCTCGAACCCCATGAGGAGATCCTTTCCCTGTCAGGGGACGGCTTACGCCGCCCCGCGTTCGGCCCGCTCTGCGACAAGCCCTGCGGCCTGCTCGTCGAGGATCTGCTGGTTTGCCCGCGCCATCGTGGACGCGATCGTGCCGACGAGGATCAGCGGGATCGCGGCAACAAGGCCCTGCACGGTCGTCACAAGCGCCGTCGAGATGCCGCCCGCCATGATCTTCGGATCGCCGGTGCCGTAATTGGTGATCGCAGTGAACACGATAATCATGCCGACGACCGTGCCGAGGAGGCCGAGGAGCGGGGCCACTGCGGCGAGCACCTTGATGATGTCGTTGAAGCGCTCGATCTTCGGGGTTTCCTTGAGGATCTGCTCGTCGAGCTTCAGTTCCAGCGTCTCGATGTCGTCATTGCGGTGCGCTTCGTACTGCTCGAACACGCGGGCGAGCGGATTGCCAGTCCCGGCCTTCTTCGTCTTGGCGGTGGAGCGCATCGCGCCGCTCATGGTGAACATGGTGAAGATCTTGAACAGGCCGAGGAGAAGGCCGAGCGGCAGCACGAACAGGATAATGACATAGCCGATCACGCCGCCCTGCTGGATGCGCTCGCCGAGCGACACCGTGTTGCCGAAGATGCTCAGGAGATCCCCGCGTGTCGGGTCGATCGGTGCCCGGACAACCTGGCCCTCGCCGGCCCGGATGAGCGAGGCCATGCCGCTGCGGATCGCGCCGCCCGGCTGGGCCGAGAAGGCGCTGAGCCGGCCGCTGTTCTCGTCAACCTCGACAAAGCGCGTGCCGTCGGTCGTGGCGGCGGTGAAGACGCCGATCCGCATCAGTTCGAGTTCGGCATTCGAGCCGTCCGCCCCGCCATTGGAGACCGGCGCGGTGAAGGTCGTCACCTCCGACTGGGCGATCATCTCCTGGAGGATCGCATTGGGAAGGCTGTCGAGATCGGCCCGGCTCGGCAGCGAGCGGGCCTGCGAGATCTCGGCGAGTTTCTCGACCCGCCCCGGATAATGGAAATTGCCGAGCGAGTTGGAGATGATCGGCATGACCTGTCCGGCCGCCGCGCGGAACTGGCCGAGCAGTTCGTTGAAGTCGCCAGCTTCCGCGTCGAGCCGGTCCTGCAGCTCGTTATAGGCGGCCTGGTTGGCCTCGAACTGGGCTGAGAGCGTCCTGCCGCGGGCTTCGGCCGCGTTCAGTTCGGCGCGGGCCGCTGCCATGATGGTGGCCTGTTCGTCGCGGGCCTGCTGGAATTCCTGCAGGCGCTGCTGGTTCTCGGCGCTGAGCTGGCTCGAATCCTGGCGGACCCGGTTGAGGATGTCGCTGAGCGACACATCCTGGGCCACGGCCGGCGCGGACATGGCGAGGGCACCGAGCGACATGATCGCGGCGGAGCAGACGGTCTTTAGAGACTTGTTGAAGCTGAACATGGAATTTGACCTCTTGAACTGGCGTGCCGCTATTGCACGGAGAATTTGACGACTGGAGCGCTGAGAACGGTCTGCTGTTCCCTGCCTTCGGCGATCTTGATGGCTTTCAGGACATCGGCCCGGGCAGCGCCGCCAAGCGGCACCCAGCTTTCCGTGGCCCTGTCCCAGCGGGCCGCCGACCGGCGGTCCGGCGTGACATAAACCATGGCGGCCCGGCCATACCGGTACATCTGGACCTCGCTGAGCACGCCCGGCTGGGTCTCGATCTCGGCTTCCCAGGTGACCTGCTCGGTGCCCCGGGCAAGCTCGTCGCGATAGGCATCGATGATCGCCGTGTAGCGCTCCGACAGCGACAGCTCGTCGCCCCGGGCGAGCGCCTCGCGCAGGGCCTGGATGCGGTCGCGCCGCGCGGAGAGGTCAAACGGCAGGTCCGCCTCGACAAAAGCCTCAAGGTCATCGACCATGTTTTCCATAATCATCACGAGATCGACCGAATAGGCTGGCGCCGCGTCGAGTATGGCCTGGTCTTCGGCGATGAGCGCGGCCTGGCTTGCGAGCACTTCCTCCTGCTGTTCGTTGAAGATTTCCTCGTTGCGCACTTGCAGGAGAAGGTTGCGGAATTCTTCCTCGTTGTCCGGCAGGAGCGTCCGCTCGACGGCTGGCGGCGCGGTAATGGCCAGCGGCTCGAACGGGCCGTTCAGGATATTCGGCTGTACGAGTTCCTTGGCGATGCGGATGGCCGTGCGGATGTCGGCCCGGTATTCCCCCGGCAATTCCTGCCAGTCCTTGGTATTGCGGTCCCAGCGGGCCGCGCGGCGGTCATCGCGGGTGACATAGACCAGGGCCACGCGTCCGTAGCGGAACATGTCGACATCGGTGGGCTTGCCATCAATGTCGACTTCTTCGGTCCACGTGTCGATGGTGTAGCCCTGTTCGAGCTCCGACTGGTAGGCGGCGGTGATGAGGCGATACTGCTCGGCCGGGGCGACATCGGCGCGGCGCATGGCTTCGCGCAAGAGCTCGACCCGGGCACGGCGTTCCTCGATCTGGAAGGGCAGGTCTGCATCCACGAAGCGGCCAAGATCCTCGATCATGTCGAGCATCATCGGCACCATGACGGCCGTGATCTCATCGATCCGGCTGAGCTGTTCGGTGAGAGATTCGATTTCGCGCTGCTGGCTCTCGACGACCTGCTGCTGCTGGCGCGCGTAAAGCTCTGCGGCATCGCGCCTCTGGACGAGCGTCCGGAACTCGCGCACGAGATCGGACCGCTGGTCATCGAGCTGGTTGATCTGTTCCTGAACCTGTTCGGCCCGCCGCGTGGCCTCTTCCCCGACATCCAGCGCCTGGCGCAATTGCGCCTCCGCTGTCATGCCCGCCCCCACTAGCAACGCGGCGACAATCGCGCCCCGAGCCGGTGTCAGAACATTTCTCATGATGTCTGCCTCTCACTCTTCCAGATGAGCGCGCCCGCAAGCGCACTGATAAACCCCGTGGCGGACATCCACTTCCCGGGAACGCCCGCCAGTTTGCAGCGACGCCAGACAACGCCGCGAGTTGACCAGAAAGAAAAGGCCGCCACACCAGGCATGCACTCGCTTCCTCTGACGAACCGGAGCGTTCAACGCCCTTCTCTTGCGGGACACAGCGCTTCTGCGCCCCTGCCCAACATTACCTTTCTTTATGGCAACCCCGTGACGCTAGCAATCCGC
>CAYSED010000064.1:6249-14921 GCA_964429935.1 uncultured Hyphomonadaceae bacterium | reverse complement strand
CTTTGGCGGCGGCGTCGCGGGCGGGCGCGTGCCGACACCGAGCATAGACGGGCTGGCTGCGGGCGGTGCCCTCTTCGAGCAGGCCTATGCGGGCAACGGCACCTGCGCGCCTTCCCGCGCCATGCTGATGACCGGGCGATACCCGACGCGCACCGGTTTCGAGTTCACGCCGACCCCGCCCGGCATGGGACGCATCGTCTCCATGCTCGCGAACGGCAATGACCGCGCGGGGCTGCCGTCGCTCGACTATAATCGCGAAGCCGCCGCCGCCGCCCTGCCGTTCGACGAGCAGGGCCTGCCGGGGTCCGAAGTGACGGTCGCCGAGGTCCTGCAGGACCAGGGCTACCACACCGTCCATATCGGCAAGTGGCATCTCGGCCAGGACGCGCAGAGCCGGCCGAACGCGCAGGGCTTCGACGAGAGCCTCCTCCTGTCGAACCTCCTGCACATGCCGGAGGATGACCCCGACGCCGTCAATGCCAGGCTCGATTTCGACCCGATCGACCGCTTTCTCTGGGCCCGCGGGGAGTTTGCCAATTCCTACAATATGGGTCCCAATTTCACGCCCGGCGGCTACCTTGCCGACTACTGGACAGAAGAATCCCTCAAAGTGATTGAGGCGAACCGCAACCGGCCGTTCTTCCTCTATCTTGCGCACTGGGGCGTGCACACGCCGCTGCAGGCGACACGCGAGGACTATGAGGCCGTCGGCGACATCGAGCCGCACCGCCTCCGGGTCTATGCCGCCATGCTGCGCGCACTCGACCGGAGCGTCGGCGAGATCGTTGCCAAACTCGAGGAAGAGGGCCTTGCCGAGAATACGATGATCGTCTTCTCGAGCGACAATGGCGGGGCGGGCTATGTCGGCCTGCCGGACGTGAATGCGCCCTATCGCGGCTGGAAGATCACCCTGTTCGAGGGCGGCATCCGCGTCCCGCTCTTCGTGAAATGGCCGGCCCGCATTGCTCCCGGCACGCGCATCGACACGCCGGTTGCGCATATCGACGTCATGCCGACCCTGGTCGCAGCGGCCGGCGCGCAACTTCCGGACGCGGTCGCGATCGATGGCCGCAACCTCCTGCCGGCCATGTTCGGGGAAGGGGAGGCGCGCCCGGCCGGCGAGCCGCTCTTCTGGCAGAGCGGCTATTACCGGGTGGTGCGCGCGGGCGACTGGAAACTGCAGGTCGACGGGCGGCAGGACAAGTCCTGGCTGTTCAATCTCGCCGCCGATCCGACAGAGGCCTTCAACCTTGCCGAAGCCCGGCCCGGCAAGCTCGCCGAACTGATGGCGATGCTCGAGGCCCACGAGGCAGGCCGCGTGCCGCCACTTTATCCGTATACGCTCGAATCACCCATCCAGATCGACAAGACCCTCGCCGACGAACCGGCCCCGGATGACGAATATGTCTGGTGGCCGAACTGACGGGCCGCCCGAAATCCCTTGCCCTTGTGCCTGCTGCGTCACGCTGCAGGCGGAACATCCCGGGCGATCCGGAAACCGATATGGCCTGACGAGAAATCCGTGTCCTGGGCCTGCCGGGCGGCGGGGCGGTAGCGGCGGCAGAAATTGTCGGCACACAGATAGGACCCGCCCTTGATCGTGTGCTGCAGGTCATTGGCAGGTGTCTCGGTCCATTCCCAGACATTGCCGATCATGTCGTGGAGCCCCAGCCGGTCGGCCGGGAAGCAGCCTGCAGGAGCGGTCCCGGCAAAGCCGTCCTGCCCTTCGTCAGCAAGCGGGAAGATGCCCTGCCACGTATTCGCCCGCGGCTGCCCGTCCGGGCCAAGGGCTCCCGACAGGGGATCGTCCGGGTCCGGCAGGCCGAGCCGCGCGGCATGTTCCCACTCGGCCTCGTCCGGCAGCCGTCCGCCTGCCCAGGCCGCATAGGCGCGCGCATCCGACAGCGACACGTGCACCACGGGATGATCTTCCCGGCCGGCAAGCGTGCTGCCCGGCCCTTCCGGCGTGCGCCATGTCGCGCCCGGAACGAGCCGCCAGCCTCCCGCCCGGTCCGCAGGGGCCGTGAACACCGAAGACCCCGCCCCCGGCCCTCCCGCCGAGGCGCTCCGCTCGGCATCGGTGACATGGCCCGTCGCGGCGGCGAAGGCGGCAAAGTCGCGATTGGTCACCTCGCGGCGGGCGATCTCGAAGGCCTCGACATGCAGCCGCATCTCCGGGCCTTCCTCCGGATAGGCGGCATCTGCGCCGAACAGGAACCGGCCGCCCGGCACGGCGGCGAAACCGGCCGTCTCCCCCGGGGCCGCGCAGGCCGCCGCAGGTTTCAGCGCCGCGCCGGGCGCGCCGCAGGCGGCGGCGAGCAAGGCCGGGCTGACAATCAGCACAAGGATCGATGGCGGGCGGCGAGCTGCCACGCCGCTCACTTCCAGTTGCCCATCAGGATGAAAGGCGCCCAGTAGAACGGGTGCGCGGTGGCCGGATCGGCGATCAGCCCCTGCTGCGCCGCCTGCACGGCGCCCGCCTTGCTCGTCCCGTCGCCCCGCAGGCCCTGGTAGAAGCGCGTCATGAAGCGCGAGGTCGCCGCATCATTGACATTCCACAGCGTCGCCAGCACCGCCTCGGCCCCCTTGGCCTGGGCGAGCACGCCGAACCCCTCGACTTCCGCCCCCGTGCCGTCGCTGCCGAGCGCGGTCGAGCAGGCCGAGAGCGTGATGAGTTCGACCCCGCCGAACCGCAGCGCCGGGGACCGGTTGATGTCCGCAAGCGAGAGCCGCGTGCCGTCGCCGAGCAGGAGGAAGGAGCTTGAATCGTTTCCGGGCAGCATCTGGAAGTGGCTCGCGATATGGAGGATCGGGCGGCGCTCCGTCAGGGCCGCCTCGAAGGACGCCCGGGTGAACGCCGCGTCGAGATAGCTCGCCCCGTCGAGAATGCCGGTCGCCGGGGCTTCGCCGCCAAGCAGGGCCGAAAGTTCGAGGCCGACCCCCGGCAGGGCCTCGAACGGGCTGTGCTCGGCCGTGACGCCGAAGCCCGTCGCCCGGCTGAGGTCGCCGGAGGCCTCGAACCGGGTCCGCGCCGCCGGCGTGAACAAGGCGAGCTTGTAGTCTTCGGCGAGGTAGCGCTCGCCGTCATTCAAGGCGGCGAAGGGCACATAGCGGATCGGCCCCTGAAGGTTCAGCATCAGCGTGTCGATGCCCGCATCCTCCAGATCCGGCAGGACCGGCGCGATCAGCATGGCGTGCAGGCGCTGCAGCTCGGTCACGGCGCGCGGACTGACATCGGACAGGAACTGCCGCGTCCGGAAGATCGTGCGGAACAGGTCCTCGCGGCGCGTCGCCGTCTCGACATGCCGGAAGGCCGTTGGCGTGATGAGGAAGATGTGGACGCCGTCCTCGAAGGCGACGATCTGAAGCGCCGCGACCGTGTCCCCGATCGCCGCGATCTCCTGCTGCAGGTCGTCATGGAACTTCGCGTCGAGGGCGCGGGCCTCTTCCTGGATGGTCTCGTCGGCAAGCGCGCGCACCTCGGCGAGCCAGGCATTGATGTTCTGTTTGTAGGCCGCATAAGCCTCCTCATAGCGGGCCTGCAGGTCGGCGAGCTGCTGCGTCTCCAGTGCCGTCAGCACCGTGCCGCCGCGCTGCCGGGTTTCGAGGGCTGAAAGCTCGCGTGCGATGCGGTTCGGCCGTTCGGCCCAGTCCGCGAGTTGGGCCTGCCAGGCTTCGGCCCGGTCGGTCAGCGCCATGCGGGTCAGGTGAGGGTCGTCAGTGCCCGTGCGCCGTCCGATGAAGTCGCGGTATTCAAGCTCCTTCAGCATGCGCCCGACCTGTTCGGCTTCGGCGAACCGGCCGAGCGATACGAGCCATTCCTGGAGGGTTTCATAGATATGCGCATGCTTGGAGACGAAGGCCCCGTCGGGCGCCCCTGGCGTCCCGGCAGACAGCCCGGCCCGCGTGGCCTGCAGAATGTTCACCGCCGATTTCAGGAAGGTGAGCGCCACTTCGCGGTCGCCGGTCTGGCGCGCGAGGAGGTCGGCATAGAGCGCCAGCGTCACGGCCTTTTCGGGATGCTCGGCGCCAATGCTTGCGTCGGCAATGGCAAGATTGCCGATCAGGAGCTTGTCGGCCGCCGCAAGGTCCCCGGCCGCGACCAGAAGCTCGGCATGGTCGTTCGCATTGACATAGGTTTCGGGATGAACCCGGCCGAGCGAGGCGATGAAACTCTCTGTCGCTGCTGCATAGGCGGCCTGTGCCTCGTCGGTCCGGCCCCACCATTTGTAGAGCGTGCCGAGCCAGTTTGCCGTGAAGGCCGTGTAGCGGCTGTCCGGACCCAGGACGGCAAGCGCGCTTTTGTTCGCCGACAGGAGGATCGGTTCGGCAGCCGCGAAATCCTTCCGCCGGGCATGCGCCCCGCCCAAACTCGTGAGGAGGGTTACGCGTTCCACGGTGCTGATCGGGTCCGGCAAGGCGTCGGCAGCGGCGAGAGCGGTCGAATAGAACTCTGCGGCGGCTTCGTGCCGGCCGGTCGACGCCATGACGGTCCCGAGATTCTGGAAGCTGCGCCAGCGGTTGGGATCTCCGGCAAGGCGTCGCTGCACGACGCTCGACAGGAGGGCTTCGGCTTCGCCATAGCGGCCGAGAAATTCATAGAGCCGCCCGAGATTGTCCTCGGCGTCGATCACCTTGAGGTTCCAGGCCGGCGCTGCGGCCCGGCGCTGTTCGGCGATTTCGAGCCGAAGCGGCAAGGCTTCGTCATAGTCGCCGCGTTCTTCGAGAAGCGTCGCGACATAGTCCGTCCATGTCAGGGCATAATCCGCCCCGGGGCCGTGTTCGGCCAGCGCGAGCGCACGCACTTCGGTCGCAAGCGCAAGAACCCGGTCCTTGTCTCCGTCCGCCCCGGCCGCCGACATCTCGTCGATGACCGATTGCAGGTCCGGGCGCGGCTGGGAATGGGCTGCCATGAGCCCCGCGAGCAGGAGCCCGGCCAGCAGGATGGCGAACTGTCGGACGATCTGTGCCAATGGCGAATGCCCCCGCCGGCGCAGGACAGGAGGTGCTGCGACCGCAAGCCTAGGGTGCCTCAACAAGCCGCTGGAGGCAACGCGCCTCGCCTGCGGAAAAATCAGCGCCCGGCCCGGCCCGCAGGGTAGGGGGTGCAAGCCGGCCCGGGCGCTGCAAGTAAGCTCAGAACGCGTAGCCGAGCTGGACGCCGAAGCGCTGGCGGCCTCCGGGCGAAATGAACGATCCGCCGAATTCCGGAGCCGGGATCACTTCGGAGAGCACGTTCACATCGAAGATATTGTCCGCGAAGGCCGTGATCCGCCAGCCTTGCGCGCTTGCCAGGCCGACACGCAGGTTGACGACGCTGAACTCGTCGCGCTCCTGGCCGGAGAAATTCGCCGTGCCGAGAGAGGCCGGCAGCATGGCGAGCGGCAGGATCGCGCTGAAAATCGTCGGTACGTCCTCGTCCTGAACGGTGGCGAAATTCGTCGGCCCGGTCAGCCGCCAGTCGGCGCGAACAGTGAAGTCGAGCGAGGACGTCAGCGGATAGGCGATCTCGCCGCCAAGGTTGAACGTATAGTCCGGCGTTGCGGGCGACTCGTTGCCGACCGTGTTCGGCCGGGCCGAGTTCGCCTTGATCTCGCTCTCGGTCACGTTGAACGAGGAATAGAGCGAGAGCCAGTCGACCGGCTGGACGGCGGCCGACAGCTCGGCCCCGTAAATCTCGACATCGTCGATATTGGAGACCACGCGCAGGAGCCCGAACGTGCCGACGAAGAACTCGAAGAATTGCAGGTCGTCGACATCGGTATAATAGCCGGTCGCATCGAAGGTCGCGCGCCCGTCCCAGAACGAGCTCTTGAAGCCCGCCTCGAAGGCGCTCGATGTCTCTTCCCGGAACGTGTCGCTGATCGTCACCCCGGCATTGATCGCCGGATTGTTGAAGTTCACGTCAACCGTCGCCGCGCTGCCCTGGTTGTTGAAGCCGCCCGCCTTGAAGCCGACGCCCCAGTTGGCGAAGAGCGTCAGGTCGCCTGTCGGCTGGTAGGTCAGCGAGACCTTGGGCTGGAACTCGTCGAAATTGGCGTTCTGCGGCAGGATCGGCCCGGCAAGCAGGCCGGTATTCAGCGGCGCGCCGCCGGTAAAGGGCGGGCCGTCGAAATCGACGAACAGGGTCGTCGCGTCGGGCGGAACGAGGTTCGTCACCGAGCGTTCCTCGCGGTCCCAGCGCAGGGCGAAGGATGCCGTGATCTGGTCGGTCAGGTCTGTCTCGAGCGAGCCGAACAGCGCGTAGACATCCGTGCCGAAATCGTCGAACGCCAGTTGCTCGGTCGAGTTCGGCTGGCCGGCCGGCGTGAACAGGCCGCCGATCGCGCCGTCGCCTGTATCGAGCCCGAGCGAGATGCCGACCTGCCGGTCGATATTGAGATAATAGGAGCCGACCGACCAGCGCACCCGCTCGCCCCCTGCAAGGCGCACCTCGAAGCTCACGTCTTCCTGGTTGCGGACCTGGAACTGCGTGCCGTCGCAGGTCGTCGGCGTAAAGCCGCCGAGCACCGATCCGTTCGGATCAAAGAACAGCGAGTTCGGAGACGAGCCGAGGAATTGCGGCGAGGGCAGCATGACGCCCGCCGCGTTCAGGTCCGCCGTGGTCTGCAGGCAGAGCGGATCGGTATTGAAGAAGCCGAAGGCGGCCGAGGTGCCGTCTCCGGAAAAAGTCTGGTCGACATCGGAATAGAGCCCCCAGGCCGTCAGCGTCGCCCAGCCGAGGTCATAGTCGGCCTTGACCGATGCCTCGAAGGTCTCCTGCTCATTGTCCGGGCGCACATTGCCCTGGAAGACGAACTCATGCTCGTTGACATCGGCGGCAAGGTCCGGATTGCCGAACGCGCCGGCCAGGGCAGGCAGGGCGAAGCTCGTGTTGAACGCAACGGCAGCCGCATCGACCTCGCCATAGCGCAGCTTGGTGTCGATGCTGAGCTCCGGCGTCGGCTCGAAGACCAGCCGGCCGGAAAGATTGTAGGCGTCGAGCCGGTCGACCGTGTCGCCCGCCGAGACCGCCGCCGGGCCGGTATTGCGGAAGAAGCCGTCCGATGTCCGGTAGTCCCCGGAGAGGACGAAGCCGATCCGGTCGGTCACCGGCCCGTTGAGCGAGGCAAAGACTTCATATGTATTGTCCTCGGCGAACGAGGCTTCGGCGCGGCCCTCCAGCACGTCGCCCGGCCGCCGCGTCGTCTGCACGATGGCGCCTGCCGCCGCGTTGCGCCCGTAGAGCGCGCCCTGCGGACCTTTGAGGATCTCGACCTGTACCAGGTCGCCCTGGTTCTGGTTCAGTTGCGCCGTATTGGTCTTCAGGATGCCATCGACGACGAGCGCGACCGAGCTTTCGGCGTCCCGCGCACCGTTGATGCCGCGAATGTTGATCTGCGTGTCGCCGACCTCCGCCGTGCCGGTGATGATCGAGACGCCGGGCGTCAGCAGGACAAAATCCTCGGCGCGGTCGATATCGGCCGACCTCAGTGTGTCTTCGGTGAAGACGTTGATCGTCGCCGGAACATCGATGAGGTTTTCCTCGTCGCGCCGCGCGGTCACGACGACCTCGCCGAGGCGTCGCACGCCGTCTCCTTCGGCCTGCGCGGTTTCCTGTGCCAGCGTCGGCATGGCAAGGGCTGCGGCGGAGCCCATCATCAGAACAAGGCGGAACGTCATCTCGGTCTCTCCTCACAGCTTGCGCGGCAGCTCTTGGCTCGCCGCGCCTCCTTGCCGGGTCCCTCGGCCGGCTCCCTCGCCGACGGCGTCTCCGGAATTCCCACCGGTCCCGCAGCTTCCCCGCCGCCGTCCAGCCCCGCGTCCGGTCCGCACCGGCACGCGGGATTGATCGCGGCGAAGTGATTAGCCTATTATCATCTCATCACTTTTGTATACAATTATTTTCCGCACCTGTCCGACCGACACGAAGGCTACCCGGCATGTCCAAGGCCTCAGACACCGCATACGAGACGATCAAGGCGCTGATCTTTTCCGGCGAGATCGCGCCCGGCGAACAGCTCAAGGAAGAGGAGCTTGCGGTCCGGGCCGGGGTCTCGCGCACGCCGGTCCGCGATGCGTTGGTCCGGCTCGAAGCGGAATTTCTCGTCGAGAAGCGCGACAACCAGAGGAGTTTCGTCGCCGATCCGAGCCGGGACGATTTCGACGAACTGTTCACCCTGCGGGCCATGCTGGAGGGACACGCGGCGTCCCGCGCCGCCGAGCGCGCCTCGCCGAAACTCCTGCGCGAGTTGCGCGCGGCGCTCGCCATGGTCGAGACGGACCAGTCGGTACCGGCCTTTCTCGCCCACAATGCCCGCTTCCACCGCGCCATCATGGATGCCGCCGGCTCGAAGCGCCTCGTCAGCATGCTGGAGCGCCTCATCAGCCAGCCGATCATCCAGCGCACCGCCTATGCCTATGCTCCGGCGCAGATTGCCCGCTCGATCGCCGAGCATGTCGAACTGGTCGAGGCGATTGAGCGCGGCGACAGCGACTGGGCCCGCTCGGTCATGGCCGGCCATATCAGGCGCGCCTTCCATGTCTATGCCGACCAGTTTGAATACAATGCGGTCCAGTCGGCCAAGGACGCCGCCGCCTGAGCCGCAGGGCCCGGCGGGCCGGAAATACGGTCCGTCCCGGAAAATCGGCCTGTACGCTCCGGGCTTTAGTTTGTATACAAAGCCGATGAC
>CAYSED010000064.1:0-6239 GCA_964429935.1 uncultured Hyphomonadaceae bacterium | reverse complement strand
CGGGACATGATCGAAGTGTCGCCGCGCGACGGCCTGCAGAACGAATCCGCCGTCGTCACCACCGCAGACAAGCTCGCCCTCATCGCCCGGCTCATCGGCGCGGGCGTCCGCCGGATCGAGGTCGCAAGCTTCGTGCATCCGGCGCGCGTGCCGCAAATGGCCGATGCCGAGGCGGTGGTCGCCGCCCTGCCGGACAGGGCGGACATGTCCTATATCGGCCTGTGCCTCAACAGGCGGGGGGTCCTGCGCGCCATCGCGACCCGCCGGGGCGGCACGCGCGGCGTTGACGAAGCAGGCTGCGTGCTGGTCGTCACAGACACGTTCGGCCTCAGGAACCAGGGCCAGACGGTCGCCGAGGGGCTGAAGGAAAACCGCGACATGCTCGCGCTCGCCCGGGCCGAAGGGCTTGTCCCGCAGGTCACGCTTTCGGCGGCCTTCGGTTGCCCGTTCGAGGGCGAGGTCGACCCCGCCCGCGTCACGGAGATTGCCCGCGAAATTGCCGAGGCGGGCCCGGCCGAGATCTCGCTCGCCGACACGATCGGCGTCGCCGTGCCCTCGCAGGTCGCCGACCTTGTTGGGCGGGTACGCGAGGCCGTGCCGCACATTCCCCTGCGCGTTCACTTTCACAATACCCGCAATACCGGGCTCGCCAATGTCTGGGCCGCCGTCGAAGCGGGGGTCACCCGCATCGATGCGTCGGCGGGCGGCGTCGGCGGCTGCCCGTTTGCGCCGGCCGCGACCGGCAACGTGCCGACCGAGGATGTCGTCTACATGCTCTCGCGAGCCGGCTGGGACACCGGGCTCGACCTCGACCGCATAAACGATGCGGCAACCTGGCTTTCCGGCATCATGGGCCGGCCCCTGCCGGGCATGGTGAGCCGGGCCGGGGGCTTCCCGAAACCACAGGCCATGTCGCCCGCCGCCTGAAGGGCGGCCGGCACGCTGGAGGATGCGCATGAAACTCTTCGGACTAGGCAGGAGGGCAGACAGCCCCGCCCCGGAAGCCGCCCCGCAGGCCCCGGCAGGGGCGCGCGCCGGCCTCTACCGGCTCGGCGTCGATGTCGGCGGCACGTTCACCGATCTCCTGCTGTTCGACGAGGCCGACGGCCGGTCCTGGCGCGCCAAGGTGCCGTCCACCCCGCATGACCCCTCGGAAGCCGTGATCTCGGGGACGCAGCGGATATGCGCCGAAGCCGGCATCGCCCCGTCCGCCATCCGCTATTTCCTCCACGGCACGACCGTCGCGACGAACGCCGTTCTGGAAGGCAAGGGCGCAACCGTCGGCCTCGTCGTCACCGAAGGCTACCGGCAGGTCATGCAGATCGCGCGCTCGCTCGTGCCGGGCGGGCTCGCCGCCTGGATCATCTGGCCGAAGCCCGAACCCATGGCGAAGCTCGAGAACACGGTCGAGGTCAAGGGCCGCATGACCGCAACAGGCGCAGAGCTTCGCCCGCTCGACGAAGCCGATGTCCGCGCCCAGCTCGCGGTCCTGAAGGCGCGCGGCGTGCAGGCGGTCACCGTCTGCCTGATGAATTCCTATCTCAACGGCGCGCACGAGCGCCGCGTCGGCGAAATCGCCGCCGAGATCCTGCCGGACATTCCGGTCTCGCTCTCCTCCGACATCCTGCCGGAAATGCAGGAATATGAGCGCACGCTGACCACGGTCGCCAATTCCGCCGTCCGGCCTGTCGTCGGGCGCTATGTCGCGAACCTCGAAGGCGAGCTGCGCAAGCTCGGCATGGAAGGCCGCATCTCGCTCCTGCGTTCCGATGGCGGCCTGATGGCAGCCGACAAGGCGGCCGCCGCGCCGGTGAACCTCCTGATGTCCGGGCCAGCCGGCGGCGTCGCCGGGGCGCTCTGGGTCGCCAGGCGGGCCGGCTTCCGGAACATTCTCACCCTCGATGTCGGCGGCACGTCGACCGATGTCGCCCTGATCGAGAACGGCGAGCCCCGCCTCGTCCGCGACACGAGTGTCGGCGACCTCTCCGTCCGGGTTTCCTCGCTCGATGTGAAGACCGTGGGGGCTGGCGGCGGCTCGATCGCCCATGTGCCGGCCCTGACAAGGGCCCTCCGCGTCGGGCCGGAATCGGCTGGCACGTTCCCGGGGCCGGTCGCCTATGGCCGCGGCGGCGAGAAGCCTACGGTCACTGATGCCAATGTCGTCCTCGGCTACCTGCCGGAAAGCCTGATCGGCGGCGAGATGAAGCTCGACCGCGCGGGCGCGACCCGCGCGGTCCAGGCGATTGCCGACGCGCTCGGCATCGATCTCCACCGGGCCGCGCGCGGCATCATCGACATCGTCAACGAGAACATGTTCGGCGCCCTGCGCATGATCTCCGTCCAGCAGGGCTATGACCCGCGCGAGTTCGCCCTCATGGGCTTTGGCGGGGCAGGGCCGCTGCATGCCGGCGCGGTCGGGCGGCTGATGGGCTCCTACCCGGTCATCATCCCGAACTCGCCGGGCGTCCTCTGTGCCTTGGGCGATGCCTCGACGCGGATGCGGGCCGAGGCGGCGCGGTCCTTCTCGAAGCGGCGGTCGAACACGACCGATGCCGAGATCCGGGAGGCCTTCGAGGCGCTCGCCGCGCAGGTCGCCGGAGAGCTTGCCGCCGAAGGGGTCGAGCGGGCCGACATGACGCTCCGCTGCGAGATCGACGTGCGCTATTGCGGCCAGGCCTTCGAGATCCCGATGGCGGTCGATCCCGGCGACTTTTCCGGCGAGGGGATCGCCAGGGTCGCCGCCGCCTTCGATGCCGAGCACCGCCGCCTCTTCACCTTCAACATGGAAACCGAGCATGAGCTCGTGAACCTGCGCACCGTCGCCATGGGCCGGGAACAGGCGATCCCGGCGCTCGAGATCGCGAGGGGCGATGGCAATCCGTCGGCGGCGAAAGTGCGCGACCATGACATGTGGATTGATGACGGGCCGAAGCCGGGGGCGATCTATGACCGCTCCCGCCTGCGCGCCGGTGACAAGGTGAAGGGCCCGGCCATCATCACCGAGATGGACGCAACGACCCTCGTCCTCGCCGGGGACATCGCCGCCGTCGATCCCTTCGGCAATATCCTGATGATGCCGGCCTGAGGAGGCGCGACATGCCAGCCACGATCGTCGAAACCAATCCCGCCCCGTTCAGCCCGGCCGACATCGATCCGGTCAGCCTCGACATCATCGAGAACGCCCTGCGCAATGCGCGCGTCGAGATGGACGCGACCCTGTTCCGCACGGCGCTCTCCCCCGGCATTCGCGAACAGGGCGACGCCTTCCCGATGATCGCCGATGCGAAAGGCCGCATGGTCGTCGGCCAGTTCGGGTCCTTCCTCGACGGATTCCTGCGCGGTTATGACGGGAAGATCGAAGAGGGCGACATCATCCTCCTTAACGATCCTTATGCCTGCGAGGGGGCGATCAGCCACCTGTCGGACCAGCTCGTCATCGCGCCGGTCTTCCGCAATGGGCGTCTCATCGCCTGGGGGGCCATGTTCGGGCACATGACCGATGTCGGCGGCAAGGTGCCGGGCTCGCTGCCGACCGATGCGGGCAGCATTTTCGAGGAAGGCATGCGCCTGCCGCCGGTCAAGCTCTACCGCAAGGGCGAACTGCAGGAAGACATTCTCAGGATCGCCTGCAACCAGTCGCGCATGCCCGAATGGTACCGGGCGGACCTGCACGCCGTCGTCGCCGCCTGCAAGGTCGCCGGGCGCGGCGTCAGCGAGATCTGCGACCGGTTCGGCGACGACACGGTGGTCGCCGCCATGGACCAGCTCCTCGCCCGCAACCACCGCGCCATGAAGCATTTGATCAGTACACAGATTGGTGAAGCGAAGGTCTCCTTCGAGGACTATATCTGCGACGATGGCCGGGGGTCCGGGCCGTTCCGCATCAAGTGCACGATGTGGCGCGAGGGCGAGAAGGTCATCCTCGACTTCGAGGGAACGGACCCGCAATCGGACTCCTCGATCAACTTCTATCAACGAGAACATGTTCAAGATGTTCTTCGGCATCTACATGATCATGGTCTTCGACCCGCAGATCCTCTTCAATGACGGCTTCTACGACCTTGTCGACGTGCGCATCCCGGAAGGCTCGCTCCTCAAGCCGAAATTCCCGGCGGCTCTGTCCTGCCGCACCCATGCGCTCGGGCGCATCTTCGACGTGCTCGGCGCGCTCCTTGGCCAGAAGACGCCGGACTTCCTCAACGGGGCGGGCTTCTCGTCGAGCCCGCACCTCATGTTCTCCGGCTATGACCGGACGGGCGAATGGTTCCAGCTCTTCCAGATCGGCTTTGGCGGCATTCCCGGCCGGGCCATGGGCGACGGGCCGGACGGACACTCCCTCTGGCCGGGCTTCACCAATGTGCCGAACGAGTTCCTCGAGCGCTATTTCCCGATGATTATCGAGAAATACGGGTCCGAGCCGGATTCCGGCGGGGCCGGCCTCCATCGCGGCGGCAATGGCATCAACATGGTCTACCGCTTCACCGAGCCCGGCACGATCTCCATCCACGACGATCGCTGGTTCATTCCGCCCTGGGGCGTCAATGGCGGGGAGCCGGGCGCGCGCTCCTGGAAGAAGCTCGCGCGGAAGGACGGGACCGTGGAAATCCTCGGCTCGAAGACCGATGACGTGAAGGTCGAGGAGGGCGACCTCCTCCATTATGTCACCTGGGGCGGCGGCGGCTGGGGCGACCCCCTGAAGCGCGACCCGGAACTCGTCGCACTGGAGGTGCGCCGCGGCCTCGTCACGCCGAAGGGCGCGCGGCGCTACGGCGCCGTCGTCTCTGAGGGCGGCGACCTCGACGCGGCCGCGACAGAGGCCCTCCGCGATGAAATGGCCGCCAGCCGCCCGGCGCTTGACGTGTTCGATTTCGGTCCGTCGATCGAAGACTTGCGGGCAGGCTGCAAGGCTGACACGGGGCTCGATGCGCCGGTCCAGCCGGTCTGGCGCAGGCGACCCGCTCCGGTGGCGGCAGAATGAGGGTCGTGTCAGCGCGATGAGCGGGAGCGAACGAAAAGGTCCGCTGACGGACATAATGGCGGTCGAGCTTGGCCAGCTCGTGGCCGGGCCGTATTGCGGTCAGCTCCTCGCCGACATGGGTGCCGATGTCATCAAGGTCGAGCCGCCGGACACGGGCGACCCCTTGCGCGTCTGGGGGCGCGGCGAGTATCCGCTCTGGTGGACGGTCTGTGCACGGAACAAAAGGTGCGTGACAGCAAACCTGCGCGTGCCGGAGGGCCAGGCCCTGGTGCGCGACCTCGCGGCGAAGGCCGACATCCTGATCGAGAACTTCCGTCCCGGAACCATGGAGCGCTGGGGCCTCGGCTACGAGGCGCTGCGCGGGATCAATCCGGGGCTCATCATGGTACGCGTGTCCGGCTACGGACAGACCGGGCCTTATTCGCACCGGGCCGGCTATGCTTCCGTCGGCGAGGCCATGGGCGGCATGCGCCACCTGTGCGGCGAGCCGGACCGTCCGGCCAGCCGGGCCGGCCTCTCCATTGGCGACACGCTGGCGGCGACCTTTGCCTGCAATGGCGCGCTCGCTGCGCTGCACCACCGCGACAAGACAGGACGCGGACAGGTCATCGACATGGCGATCTACGAGTCCGTGCTCAATGTCATGGAGGCGACCATTCCGGAATATACCGTGAGCGGACATATCCGGAACCGGTCGGGCTCGAAGCTGCCGGGTGTCGCGCCGTCGAACATCTATGCCTGCAGGGACGGCGACTTCCTGATCGCCGCAAACCAGGACACGATCTTCCGCCGCCTCGCCAAGGCCATGGACCGGCCGGAACTCGCCGAAGATCCGCGCTATGCGACCCATGTCGCGCGCGGCGAGCGGCAGGACGAGCTCGACGCCCTCATCAATGAGTGGACCCGGACGAAGACCATGGCCGAGATCGCCGGGCTCATGGAGGAGAACGCGGTCCCGTCCGGGCGCATCTACCGCGCCCCGGAAATGCTGGAGGACCCGCACTTTGCCGCCCGCGAAGCCATTGTCGAGGTTCCGAACGAGCGCTGGGGAAATGTCAGCATGCAGAACATCTTTCCCAAGATGTCTGAGACGCAGGGCGAGATCCGCTGGACCGGCCCGGAGCTCGGCGCGCACAACTGCGAAGTCTATGGCGAGCTTCTTGGGCTTGGTCCCGAGCGTCTGGAAGACTTGCGCGCGGCGGGCGTGATCTAGAGCGTCTTCGTCTTTGACGGAATCGCAAGGGATTCCTTTCCGGGTCGA
>CAYSED010000063.1:0-15120 GCA_964429935.1 uncultured Hyphomonadaceae bacterium | reverse complement strand
CGTCGTCCTTGCCGCAGCAATCTTATGGATGCGCTGAATGTCGATTCAGCCTAGCGCAGTGCCGCCTCAATCTGTAGGGTCCGGCGCAACGACAAGCCAGCCACAGGGAGCGCTTTTCCATGCGTGAAGCCGTCATCGTATCAACTGCCCGCACCGGCCTTGCCAAGACCGGTCGCGGCTCGCTCAACAATACGCACGGCATCACCATGGCCGGCCATGCGATCAAGAGCGCGCTCGAACGCGCCGGGGTCGAGCCGGATGCCGTCGAAGACGTCTATCTCGGCACGGCCCAGCCGGAAGGCGCGACCGGGCACAATGTCGCCCGCAATGCCGCGCTCTGGGCCGGCTGTCCAAGCTCGACCGCCGGGGCGACCATCAACCGCTTCTGCTCTTCAGGCCTGCAGGCCATCGCCAATGCCGCCCATACCGTCATCAATGAAGGCGCGCCGGTCACGATCGGCGGCGGTGTCGAAAGCCTGTCGCTCGTCTCCCGCAGCGGCCACATGAACGTGCACCGCTACACCGAAGACGAACTGATGAAAAAGTGGCCTGCGATCTGGATGACCATGATCGAGACCGCCGAAATCGTCGCCGACCGCTACGGCATCAGCCGCGACGCCCAGGACGAGTATTCCGCCGAGAGCCAGCGCCGCACGGCCGAGTTCCAGCAGAAGGGCTACATGGCCGAGGAAATCGCGCCCCTGAAGACCGTCATGAAGCTCGTCAACAAGGACACCGGTGCCGAGACACTCGAGGAGGTCATCGTCGACAAGGACGAGTGCAACCGCCCCGGAACGACCAAGGAGGCGCTGGCAGGCCTGCCGCCCGTGTTCTCCGGCGGCCAGATCGTCAAGCAAGGCAAGTATGTCACCGCCGGCAATGCCTCGCAGCTCTCCGACGGGGCTGCCGCTGTCGTCGTCATGGAAGCCCGGGAGGCCGCGCGCCGGAACATCTCCCCGCTCGGCCGTTTTGTCGGCTTCAATGTCGGCGGAGTAGACCCGGATGAAATGGGCATCGGGCCCGTGAAAGCCGTGCCTCGCCTGCTCGAGCGACACGGCCTGAAGGTCGGCGACATCGACCTCTGGGAACTCAATGAGGCCTTTGCCAGCCAGTGCCTCTATTGCCGCGACCATCTCGGCATCGACCCGGACAAGTACAATGTGAATGGCGGCTCGATCTCGATCGGCCACCCGTTCGGCATGACCGGCGCGCGCTGCACAGGCTCGCTCCTGCTCGAAGGCCGCCGCCGCAAGGCCAAGTGGGGCGTCGTCACCATGTGCATCGGCGGCGGCATGGGTGCCGCCGGCCTGTTCGAGATCTACAGCTAGGGCTAGCCTTGCCGAACTGCCTGTCAGCCCCGGTTGCAAAGCCGGGGTTGGTCACTCGATAACCGGTTCATCCGGCACGAAGCCCTCGACAAAGGCGATGACTTTTTCCTCCGTCATCTCGCAGGGCTTGAGAAACACGCTGCCGGACGACGGCAGAAAGAGGTTGAAACTGACAACATCCCGCCCGCCGAGTTCCCGCGCGAGCAGTTTCACATTGCGCCCGCCAGCGGTCCGGCTGACCGTCACGCCATAGGAGCGACCCTTGAACTTGCCCCTGACATGGCCGGTCGGCAGGGCGGACAAGGCCGTCAGAAAGCGTTTCATGAGGGCTCTTAGCGCGCTGTTGCCCCGCTGCAAGCAAGGTTCCGGATGAAGTACCGGTCTCAGTTCCTTGATGCCAAAGGCTTGTGACGGGACTGCCTGTAATACTCCCTTTTCCCGGCAGGTTTTGCGACAGCAACCGACGCAAATTTGCAGCAAAAAAATCATATTTTTCCAGCTATTAGCCGCATGCGAATGCGGGTACCCGATCACGTTGTGGGGGCAGTGTGGCAATTGGCAAGGCTTCCGCGACTGTAGCAGCGACCGTCGTACGGGGGACGTACCATGTTGCCAGGCATCCTCTCCGCCATGTTCTCGAGGGGCGGGCTCATTGCGGCCTTCGCACTTGCTGCTGCAGGCGCGGGATTGCAGGCTCCCAGGCCACTCGAAACGCCCCTGCCGCAACGGTTGATCGCCCGCGAGCCTTTAGTCCGCCTTGATCCCGCAACCGGACGGGCGTCCACCGACATCTCCGTGCTCACCTACAATGTGGCTGCCCTGCCATGGCCCCTGCGCGGCGACCGGACAAAGGCCCTCGAACTGATCGGCGCCGAGCTCGGTGCGACCCGCGCTGCTGGCAACGGGCCGGACATCGTGCTCCTGCAGGAAGGCTTCCGCGCCTCGACCTCGCGTCTGATCGGGCTCGCCGGCTATCCCAACTGGGTGCGTGGACCCGCCCGCGATGACCGCATGCCGGACTATTCGGATGAGGCACCCGAAGCCTTTCGCGACGCCCGCCGCTGGGACAAGGCCGAAGGTCTTGGCAAGGTCGCAGACAGCGGGCTCTGGATTCTCTCCAACTGGCCGATCCTGCGCAAGGAAACCACACCCTTCTATGCATCCGAATGCGCCGGCTATGACTGCGCGGCCAACAAGGGTGTCCTCTGGGCCGAGATCGAGGTTCCGGGCATGCCGGGCACCCTGCAGGTGTTCAACACGCACCTAAATGCCCGAACATCGACGGGCGTGCCAGAGGCCCGCAGCCTTGCCGCCTATGCCCTGCAGGTTGCCCGCATGGAAACCTTTGTCGATACCCAGCGCGACGCAGGCGAGCCCCTGATTTATGGTGGCGACTTCAATGCCAAGGGTTCGCCGGAACGCTTCGAGGCATTCGAGCGTGCCGAACGCCTTCCGCAACGCATCGTCCAGAAGGACTGCCTGTCACCCGGTCCGGACTGTGCCGTCGGCCTGCAGGCGGCCAGCCGCCAGCCGTGGCTTGACACGCAGGACTGGCAGGGCTGGGAACATGGCCGTGACGTGCAGGTCCGCGTGACCGGGATAGAGACCTGGTTTGCCGGCGAGCGCCCGGATGCCCCGCTCATCAAGGGCCGACACACCCTGTCGGACCATGACGCGCTGCTTGTGCGATACGAGTTGAGCTGGCCCGCCCGGCCCTCTGATACTCTGATCGCGCTTGCCGATCCGGTGCCCGCCAACCTGCGGCGCTGAGGATCCTGTACCGGGGTCTGGCGGACCCAGGCTTGGCCCGGTCCCTGCATGGCTTGCGGCTTATCCTTGCCGGAGACAGGCGACATCCCTGGCCTAACTGCCATTTCACTTGGCGATAACCCCGATGGCGTTTGAAAACCATGCCTCCAGCGCGTAAGACTGGTTGCAAAAGCAGGACCAATTTGAAGGCGGTAGACAAGATGCTTCATCCATCGACCAAGAAACTGATCGACCGGCTTGCCGAAATGACCGGCCAGAAGCGGATCGACTGGCTGGCCGGCGACCGGGATGACACGCTTGTGTTCGACACAGAGGGCTACCGCGTCCTCCTGCAGGGCGATCCGGCGACCCTGCGCCTCACCGATGCGCTCGGCCGGGAGCTGGAAAGCGCTAGCCCGGACGAGCTTGCCGCCACGCCGCATGACGGCGGCGGGACGTATGGCGCGACCATGGCGGCCTTGCGCCGGGAAGCTCAGCGCATTGCGCGCGGCACCGAAGGGGCGATCTCTGCCGTTCTCGGCGGGCTTGACGCCGAACCTGTCGGCAAGACGCCTGTGTTTGAGGCCGACGGCCTCGCCCCGTCCGAAAGCGAGATGGTAGAGCCTGGAGCGGACATGCTGGAAGACGCCGCCGACGAAGCCCATGCCGCGCCTGACATGATGGCGGACGAAGCGGACGTGCCGGAAGCTGCAAGCGATCCCGAACCGGCCGCCTATTCGCCCGAACCCGTTGCGGGCAGCGAACCCGAAAGCGCCCCGGAAGACAGCAACATCGCCGGAGAACCTGCGGGCTTCGAGACCGATCATGACGAGCCGGATTACGAGGAGCTGGATGTCGGCCGCGCCGTCGAGGACATGGTCCGCCATGTCAATGGCGACCGCCCGGCCGATGAGCCACTCCGTGCGATCTCCGGGGACACGGACGACAATGAGAGCGAAGACGAGCGCTGGACCGCAAGCGAGGATGCCGCCGCCTCTATGGATGGGCCCGCACCCGCCATGGCCGAAACACTGCCCCTGGCAGTTGCCGCCTCGCCCGCCGACACCCTCTCCGGGCAACCTCGCGAGCCCTCAAGGACTGAACCCCCGGCGCTTCCGCCAGCCCCGTCGGCCCCTGCCATTCATGCTGGTTTCGGTGGCAGTGGCGGCTTCTCGGACCTGTCTCGATACCGTCCGGAAGCCTCGGCTGCGAGCACACAGAGCGGATCCGGCGAAGTGCCGCCGCTCAGCCCCCTGCCCGCCTCGGCGCATCGCGCAAGCGAAACCTCCAGTGATGTCCTCTCGCTCAGCGGGCTCGGCGGGCTTGGACTGAACCCGGTGGAACCGGACCGTACCCCGGCTCCGGCTGATACCCCGGCCAGCCTGTCCCCCAAGGCCGATGAGGGCACCACGGGCATGGCCGTCCCCGAGCCGGCGCGCGAAACGCCGCCTGCGAGCCCGCCGCAACCGGCAGACGCAGGGGTCCCTGATTCCGCCCCGCTTCCCGCAGCGCCCGCCAAGCCTGACGAGCCGGCTGCGCGGCCTGCGCCAAAGCCCGCCAGCTCGCGCTTCAACCCCTGGATGTAGAGCGATCCCTTATGCAAGAACCAGCTTGAAGGACCTCCGCTCAAGGCGCGGAAAATCGATCGACTGGAAAACGCCGAGCGCGCCGATCGCTGAAAGAAAGGCGTCCGCCGCTGTCCGGTCCGGTCCGGCAAGGCTCCGGTAATGGTCGAGCGGGCGCTGCAGCATCCAGAGATTGAACGGAAAGATCATCCGCGTTCCTGCCAGGTCGCCAATCTTGAATGGATGTGGTCCGAGCGCCCTCGGCACAGGATCACCCGAAACCTTGTCAGCCGCCCAGCCGGAGACAGCCGCCGCCGCCGAGGCGAGAACCGGAATGAAATCCGCCAGAAGGTCCGCCAGGATCGGGATCAGTGTGCCCGGCACCTCGCCGCCCGGCAGGAAACTGCCCGACAGGGGGGCCGGGGTCTGCATCCGCTCGACCCAGCGGGCAACGAGCGGTGCCTTCGCCTTCATGACCTCGCCGGACACCGGATCGCGGTAGAGATGCGCATAAAGCGGGCCATAGAGGCCGAAATCGCCGATCGAAGGCCGGTCGCCGAAGAGCATGGCGTGCTGGCCGAGATGCGCCGAGAAGTGTGCCAGGAAGCGCAGGTATGCCGCCTCGATGGCCGGACCCGTCTCCGACGTAATGCCGAGGAATGGCAGCGAGCCTTCAAAACGGACGGCATTCGCCTTGCCGATCTCGAACTGTTCCTCCGGCGAAGCGTCGGGGGCCGACAAGCGGCCAAATTCGGCATAGGCAAAGTCGCGATTGTATATCCAGCGATAATGCATGGCGGGCAGGACGAGCCACTCGTCGCCGACAAGCTCGAACAGCAGCGCGGCGAGCTTCTGCACGGCCCCGTCTGGAAAGACCGATGATCCGCCCAGGCGCGCGTCCAGCGTGTCGATGATGTCGGACGTGTCCTGCAGCGTTTCGCCATCCGGACACGCAACGACCGGGACGACCGGCCAGCCGACGCGCGGCAGGATCACCGAGGCATAGACCTCGCGGCTCGCCACGACTTCCTTGTACTCCGCCCTCTTCCAGTCGAGAAACGCGCGCGCCTTGCCGGTGAAATAGCTGACCTCTGCGCCATAGAGCGTGTACATGCCTGTTTTCCTGCCAAACCGCCGCCTGTTGTTGCCCTGCAGCAACGGTTCACGGCTTTTGCCCGTCCGGCTCGGCGAACCTTGCCTCTGATCCTTGTCGCACGGCCGCTGCGCCGACTAAAGCACAACTCTCGCTCGCTGCATCAAAAAGGCACCCCGGATCATGATCTCCGCCAAGTCTGCCCGTCTCGCCTCTGCGAGCGTCTTTGCTTTCCTCGCTGGCAAGGCCGCCATGGCCCAGCCCGTTTCGCAGGCCGACTACCGGCTCGACGAGGTCACCGTGACCGCGCAACGCGCCGAGGAACCCGTCCAGGACGCGCCGACCTCGATCACAACGCTCTCGGGGGACAAGCTCGCCAACATCTCCGCAGGCGGGGCCGACATAAGGTTTCTCTCGGCGCGGGTCCCGAGCGTCAACGCCGAGAGCTCTTTCGGGCGAACTTTCCCGCGCTTCTACATTCGCGGCATAGGCAATACCGATTTCGACCTGAACTCGACCCAGCCTGTATCGCTTGTCTATGACAACGTGCCCTACGAGAACCCGATCCTGAAGGGCTATGCTGTCTTCGACATCGAGCAGATCGAGGTCCTGCGCGGGCCGCAGGGAAGCCTGTTCGGCCGCAACACGCCGGGCGGCATCATCAAGTTCGACAGCGTCAAGCCATCCGAAGGGACAAGCGGCTATGGCCGCGTTGCCTATGGGCGGTTCAACCAGGTCGATGTCGAGGGTGCGTTCGGCACGGCCATCACCGAGGGCGTGTCCTTCCGCGCGTCCGGCCTCTACCAGCGCCGCGACGACTATGTCGATAATGCGTTCACAGGCATCGAGAACGAACTTGAAGGTTTCGAGGAGTTCAACGGACGCC
The DNA here is from genome assembly GCA_964429935.1 of uncultured Hyphomonadaceae bacterium. Taxonomy (GTDB): domain Bacteria; phylum Pseudomonadota; class Alphaproteobacteria; order Caulobacterales; family Hyphomonadaceae; genus CALLCD01. The sequence goes on along the minus strand of CAYSED010000063.1, from coordinate 8,499 downwards.
TCCAGCTCCTGATCGAGCCCGGCGACGGCTTCTCGACCCTCTTCAATCTGCACGGCCGCACGACCCACGGCACGGCCCGGGTCTTCCGCGCCAATATCATCGACCAGGGCGAGCGCGGCCTCGGCGCGAATTTCGACCGCGACACGGTTTCCCTCGACGGCCTCAACGACCAGGACCTCGAAGCGTTCGGCCTGACATGGACCTCGACCTATGACATCTCCGATGCGCTGCAACTGACCTATATCCTGGGCTTCGAGACGGCCGAGATAGACTCGCGCGGCGACATTGACGGCGGCTCGGGCGCAAATTTCCTGCCGGGCGGCGCAACGCCCGGTTCGATCCCGTTTCCGTCGGAGAGCGCAGGAAACGTGGACGATCTCGACCAGGTAACGCATGAGATACGCCTAGCCTATGACAAGGGCGGCCCCTTGCGCGCCCAGACCGGCATCTTCCTTTTCAATGAAGATGTCCGCATCACCTCGCTCAGCTTCGACAGCTCTGCAGCAGGCAATCCCGAGAACGGCCGCGCGATCCGCGACCAGCAGACCGATTCGGTCGGCCTCTTCGCCTCGCTGGCCTATGACCTCGGCGACCGCCTGACACTTGCCGGCGGCGTCCGCTGGACCGATGACGAGAAGGACTTCTCGGTCGAGCGCCTTACAAGCCCGATCGATGCCGGACCGCTCGGACCGATCTCCGGCACGACGCGCGACGACGAAGTGAGCTGGGACGTGTCGGCTACCTATGCCTTGACGACCGAGGTCAACGTCTATTCCCGCATCGCGCGCGGCTTCCGCGCCCCGTCTATCCAGGGTCGCCTCGTCTTCGGGGACGAGGTATCCATCGCCGACTCCGAAACCGTCACCTCCTATGAGAGCGGGCTGAAATCGACGCTGTTCGCAGACCGGTTGCGGGCTAACCTCTCAGGCTTCTATTATGAACTGGACGACCAGCAGCTCACCTCCGTCGGCGGCGCAACAAACACGGTTGCCCTTTTCAATGCCGACAAGGGCATCGGCTATGGTTTCGAGGCTGATATCGAAGCCGTGCTGTTCGACGGCCTCACGGCCACAGCCGGGCTTTCCTGGAACGAGACCGAACTGCGCGACCCCGGCCTTCTCATCCCGACCTGCGGGGCCCCATGCAGCGTGCTTGATCCGGTCGATGGCAACGGCAATGCCTTTGTTGACGGCAATGATTTCCCGAACGCGCCGGAATGGATCTTCAACGCCACCGCGCGCTATGCCTGGCCCGTCCGGGGCGGCGAGTTCTTCGCCTTCACCGACTGGGCCTACAAGGGCGACGTCAATTTCTTCCTCTATGAAAGCGTGGAGTTCGCCGAAGACGGCTTTTGGGAAGGCGGCCTCCGGGCTGGATTTGAAGGCAACAACGGCGTGACAGCCTCAGCCTTTGTCCGAAATCTCCTCGGCACCGATGTCCTGGAAGGCGGCATCGATTTCAATAACCTGACCGGTTTCGTCAACGAACCGCGCCTGTGGGGAATAGAACTGGGCTACCGGTTCTAGAACGCGATAACAGAACAACCTCTCCGCCTTGTCACTGCACCGCCACGAAAAAGGCACACGAATCGGCGATTTGATAGCCGTTGTTCGGAACCTGTTCAGGTTGCGAACCTAGAATCCTGTTCGATCAGCCTGATGAAAGGGGCCCCTTCAGATGAAACAGATCACACTCGCTATAGTCGCTTCAGCTCTGCTTGCCGCCTGCACGACAAATCCCGAAACCGGCCAGCGCCAGCTCTCCCGGGCCGGGGCCGGGGCCGGGATCGGTGCCGCAGCAGGTGCCGGCATCGGCGCGCTCTTTGGCGGCAATGACAAGCGCAATGTCGCCATCGGCGCAGCGGTTGGTGCCATCGCCGGCGGCGGCGTCGGGGCCTATATGGACCGCCAGGAGCGCAAGCTGCGCGAGCAGACCGCCGGAACCGGCATCGAAGTCGTCCGCAATGGCGACCAGCTTCAGCTCAACATGCCGTCCGACGTGACCTTCGCCACCGGCCAGTCGAACATCCAGCCGCAATTCTACGGCTCGCTCGACAATGTCGCGAGCACGCTCGTAGAATTCCCGTCGACCGCCGTCGACATCATTGGCCATGCCGATTCGACCGGGGCGGAGGACTTTAACCAGCGCCTGTCCGAACAGCGCGCCCAGTCGGTCCAGTCCTACCTGCAGAACCGCGGCGTGACACCGGTCCGCCTCGCTGCCATCGGCTTTGGCGAAACCCGCCCGATTGCCCCGAACGACACCGCAGAAGGCCGCGCCCGCAACCGCCGCGTCGAGATCATCCTGACGCCGATCGTCGAGAGCTGATCCGGGGCGCCAAGGCGCCAGAACATGACAAAAAAGCCGGGACGCTCGCGTTCCGGCCTTTTTTTGTCACCCGAGCGGACCTGCGAAGACGAACCAGGCCCCGGCCGCGATCAGTGCGAAGCCGACAAGATGGTTCAGCGTCAGCGACTCGCCGAGATAGAGCACGCTGAAGGCGGCGAACACGACGAGGGTGATCACTTCCTGCATCGTCTTGAGCTCGGCCGCGCTCCACGCCTGGTGGCCGATCCGGTTGGCCGGCACCGCGAGGCAATACTCGAAAAACGCAATGCCCCAGCTTATGAGGATTACGAGCCAGAGCGCCCGCTCCGGCGTCTTCAGGTGCCCGTACCAGGCAAAGGTCATGAAAATGTTGGACAGGCTGAGCAGGACGACCGGCGCAAGGACTGGCAGGGACAAGGCAGGCATGTGGAGCTCCTGGCAAGGGTGAAACACGCTGGCGGAATCATTCGCCCTCTCTGTCTCGCGCAACACGCGATTTTTCCTCCACCCGCCTGCGGGGGGAGGTGCCCGAAGGGCGGCGGGGCCAGGTTTCCCTAAGCCGCCGCCTTCTCCGGCTCCGCCGGCGGGAAGCGGTCATAGAAGCCCTCGCCCTTGGCGGCCATGTCGCGCAACAGGTCGTTCGGACGGAACCGGTCGCCATATTTGTCGGCGAGGCGGTCGGCTTCCCTGACGAAGGCTTCGATGCCCCAGATCAGGTCGATATAAGAGCAGCACCCGCCGGTATAGGGCGCAAAGCCCCAGGCGAGGATCGAGCCGATATCGGCATCGCGTGCGTCGGTGATGACGCCTTCCTCAAAACAGCGGGCGACCTCGATGGCCTGGCGCACGAGGAACCGGTTCTTCAGTTCCTGTTTGAGCGCTGGCGGGCACTCGTCCACCTTGACCTCGATCTGCTTGCCGAGATCGGGCCAGAGCCGCTCCGGCCTGCCCTTCTCGTTATAGTCGTAGAAGCCCTTGCCCGCCTTGCGCCCGACGCGGCCATTGTCCTCGACGAGCCAGGCGAGCATCTGCGTGCGCGTGTCGGACTGGACGTCCTGGCCCATGGCCTCGGCCGTCGCCTGCGTCACTTTCAGGGCCGTATCGATGCCGACGGAATCGGTCACTTCGAGCGCGCCCATCGGCATGCCGGACTGGCGCCCGACATTCTCGATGATCGCTGGCTTGATGCCTTCGGCGAGCATTTCCATGCCCTCGCGCGTATAGGTGCCGAAGCAGCGGGACGTATAGAAGCCGCGCGAGTCATTGACCACGATCGGCGTCTTCCGGATGGCGAGCACATAATCCACCGTCTTGGCGAGCGTCGCTTCGGAGGTTTCCTTGCCGTTGATGATCTCGACAAGGCCCATCCGCTCAACCGGCGAGAAGAAGTGGATGCCGATGAAGTTGGCCGGGCGTTTCGATGCCTTGGCAAGACCTGTGATTGGCAGCGTCGATGTATTGGAGCCGAACACGGCGTCATCGCCGAGCATGGCCTCGGCCTGCGCGGTAATCTTCGCCTTCAGCTCCTCGTTCTCGAACACGGCCTCGACAACCAAGTCTGCGCCCTTCACATCGTCATAGGAATCTGTCGGCGTGATGAGGGCGAGCAGCGCATCGCCCTTTTCTTTCGTGGTCTTGCCGCGCGAAATGTCCTTCTCGACGATCCGGCGGGAATAATCCTTGCCCTTCTCGGCATTCTCCATCGAGACATCGACGAGCACGGTCGGGATGCCGGCCTTGGCCTGCACATAGGCAATGCCTGCGCCCATCAGGCCCGCTCCGATGACGGCAACCTTCCTGAACTCCGCCTTGGGATAGCCCTCTGGCCGGTTCGCGCCTTTGCCGAGCGCCTGCATGGACAGGAACAGCGAGCGGATCATCGCTTTGGCTTCAGGGCGGGCTTGCGTATTGAGGAAATAGCGCGTCTCGATCCGCAGGCCCGCGTCAATCGGCACCTGCGTGCCTTCATAGACGCAGGAGAGAATGTTCTTCTGCGCCGGATAATTGCCATAGGACTGGGCCGCCAGCATGGCATTTGCCATCGTGTGCACCTGTCCTGCGCCGGGCCCGCGATGAACGACGCCGCCCGGCATCTTGAAATTCTTGTCGTCCCAGGGCGCCTTGGCATTCGGATTGGCAAGCACCCAGGCCTTGGCGCGGGCGACCGTCTCGGCAGCCGGGGCAAGCTCGTTCACGACGCCGAGGCCACGGGCCTCCTCGGCCGTCATCGAGGTGCCCTGAAGGATGTATTGCAGCGCGTTCTGCACGCCGATGAGGCGCGGCAAGCGCTGCGTGCCGCCGGCCCCGGGCAGCAGGCCGATCTTGGCTTCCGGAAGGCCGAGCTGGATCTTGGGATTATCGTTCGCCGCGACCCGGTAATGACAGGCCAGCGCGACTTCGAGCCCGCCGCCAAGGGCAAGCCCGTTCAACGCGACCGCCACCGGCTTGCCGCAGGTCTCCAGCTCGCGCAGCGTTTTGTTGAGCGAGAAACCGCGCTCGAACTGGGCAGCTTTCAATTCCGCTTCGGTCATTTCCGAGGCCGGCTTGCCGCCCGCCTGCTGGCCCATCTCGCCAAGGTCCGCCCCAGCACAGAAGCCGGTCGGCTTGCCCGACGAGAAGACCGCGCCCTTGATCTTGTCATTGGTCGCGATCTCTTTCGTGATCGCAATGATGTCAGCGATGGCCTTGCCCGTCAGCGTGTTCATGCTGCGCCCCGGCACGTCGAACACCGCATGGGCAACGCCGTCCGCGTCGATCTCGAATGTGAATGTGTCTAGGTTCATTTTCATGTCTCCTCGATGTCGCCGTTGTCCATGAAGGGAGGCGGCAAATTCGCGGCGATCCCCTCGATGACGCCGTTTAGATTGTCGTAAATGTCCTGGGTCCAGACGCGGTAGACCGTCCAGTCCCTGCTTTCTAGAAATTCGGTGCGCGAGGCGTCATAGGCCACGTCCCTGTCGCTGCCATGTGTTGCGCCATCAACCTCCACGATCAGCCCGGCCTTGGCGCAGGCGAAGTCGGCGATGTAGCGACCGACAGGGTGTTGCCGCCTGAATTGCCATCCAAGCTGGCGTCCTTTCAGGCACGACCAGAGGATCGCTTCAGCACTGGTCAGGTTGCGCCGGTTTGTCTTGGCGTACGCGCGGATGTCAGGATCGGCTTTCAACACACCCCCCTCCGTCCGCTTCGCGGCCACCTCCCCCACATTTGTGGGGGGAGGAAAAGGCTGGCCTGCGAGCGGACTCTTTCCTCCACCCGCTCGCGGGGGGAGGTGTCGGCGCAGCCGACGGAGGGGGGGCCTTGCCCATCAAACCCGCTCGATGATCGTCGCCGTGCCCATGCCCGCGCCGACGCAGAGCGTCACGAGCGCCGTTTCCTTGCCGGTCCGTTCCAGTTCGTCGATCATGGTGCCGAGCAGCATCGCGCCCGTCGCGCCGAGCGGGTGGCCGAAGGCGATGGCCCCGCCATTCACGTTCATCTTCTCGTGCGGAATGTTCAGGAGCTGCATCATCAGCATCGGCACCGAGGCGAACGCCTCGTTGAGCTCGTAAAGGTCAATGTCGCCAACTTCCATGCCGGCTTTCTTCAGCACTTTCCGGGTCACATAGGTCGGGCCGGTCAGCATGATGCCGGGCTCGGAACCGATCGAGGCCATGGCGCGGATGCGGGCGCGCGGCTTCAGGCCGTGCTTCTCGCCCATTTCCCTGGAGCCGAACAGGACCGCCGCCGAGCCGTCTACGATGCCGGAAGAATTGCCCGCATGGTGGACATGGTCGATGCGCTCCAGTTCCGGATAGCGCTGCTTGATGATTTCGTCGAAGCCCATCGCGCCCATGCCGGCAAAGCTGGGCTGCAGGGCGGCGAGGCTCTGCATGGTCGCATCCGGGCGCATGTGCTCGTCATGGTCGAGCTGCGTGCCGCCCATCTGGTCTTTCACTGCGATGATCGAGCGCTTGAACCGGCCCTCCTCCCAGGCTTTCGCGGCGCGCTTCTGGCTCTCGACGGCATAGGCATCGACATCGTCTCGGCTGAACCCGTATTTGGTCGCAATCGTGTCCGCGCCGATGCCCTGCGGAGCGAAATAGGTCTTGATTGCAACCGACGGATCGGAGGACCAGGCCCCGCCCGAGGCCCCCATCGGCACGCGGCTCATGCTTTCGACACCGCCGCCGATGGCCATGTCGGCTTCGCCGGTCATCACCTTGGCCGCCGCCATGTTGCAGGCTTCAAGCCCGGATGCGCAGAACCGGTCGATCTGCACACCGGCCGTCGTCTCGGCATAGTCGGCATTCAGAACGGCAACACGGGCAATGTCCGCGCCCTGCTCGCCCACCGGCGAGACGCAGCCGAGCACGACGTCATCGACATCCGATGTATCGAGTTCGTTGCGGTCGCGAATTGCCTGCAGCGCCTGAGTCGCCAGCGACAGCGCGGTGATTTCGTGCAGCGCGCCGGAGGATTTGCCCTTGCCGCGCGGCGTGCGCACGGCGTCGTAGACATAGGCTTCAGTCATGGGAGGTCTCCTTCAGGATGACGCGTGTTGGCCGGGAGCTTTCATCGGGTTCAGGGCGAGCGAGGCGCGGGCGCGGGCGGCGTCCTTGCCCCGGGAATCGTAAAGGTCCGCTTCGGCGAAGATGATATGGCGGCCAATGTTGCGCAGGCGCGCGGCAACCTCAATCACGCCGACGCGCACGGGGCGTAAAAAGGTCGTGTGCAGATCTATGGTGGACGGCAGGGCGCGCGTTCCGGCCCGCATGCCGGCGAGCATGCCCATCGCGTCGTCGAGCATGGCAGACAGGTAGCCGCCCTGGACATAACCCGCCGGATTGCAGAATTCTGCCCGCCCCTCGAAGCGCACCCGGGTCGTCCACGCCGTCAGGTCTAGCGCCAGAAGCCTGAAGCCGAGCGAGACCGAGGACGGGCTCGGTTTCGGGAAGACTTCCGTGATGCGGGCGCTATCGGGCATACGGGCGGCCTCAGAATGCCGCGTCTTCGAGCGCCATCATGGTCGCCGCTCCGGTCTTGAGCTTGGCAAGATGGCCGGACGCTTCGGGCAGCACGCGCTCGAAATAGTACCGGGCGGTAACGAGCTTGTTGCGGTAGAATGTTTCGCCCGCCCCTTCGGCCAGCTTGTCCTGCGCCACCTTCGCCATCTTCGCCCACATGTAGGCGAGCGACGTCAGGCCGAAGAGCTGCAGGAAGTCTGTGGAGGCCGCCCCTGCATTGTTGAAATCGGTCATGCCGTTCTGCATCAGCCAGGACGTGCCGTCCTGAAGCTGGCCCTTGGCCGTTGCCAGCCCGTCGATGAAAGGTTTCAGGCCGGCATTGCCCTGGTTGTCGCCGATGAAGTCGTCCATCTCGGCGAAGAAGCTGAAGATCGCTCGCCCGCCATTGGACGACAGCTTCCGGCCAACGAGGTCCAGCGCCTGGACGCCGTTCGTCCCTTCATAAATCAGCGCGATGCGCACGTCGCGAACGAACTGTTCGAGCCCCCACTCGCGCGTGAAGCCTGAGCCGCCGTGAAGCTGGAGCGAATCATTGCACGACTTAAGCCCGCGGTCAGTCAGGAAGGCTTTGAGGACAGGCGTCATGAGCGCCATGTAGTCGCCGGCCTTCTGGCGCATCGCCTCGTCCGGCGATTTCTGTTCGAGGTCGCCATGCAGCGCCGTCCAGTACAAGAAGGCCCGGGCCCCCTCGATGAAGGCGCGGCTGTCCATCAGCATGCGGCGCACGTCCGGGTGAACGATGATCGGATCGGCGGGCTTGTCCGGTGCCTTCGGACCGGTCAGCGAGCGGCCCTGCAGGCGATCGCGGGCAAAGTCGGCGGCGTTCTGGTAGGCAATCTCGGCTTGTGCAAGGCCCTGCATGCCAACCCCGAGGCGCGCCTCGTTCATCATCACGAACATGGTGCGCATGCCCTTGTTCTCTTCGCCGATGAGCCAGCCGGTCGCGCCGTCATAGTTCATGACGCAGGTCGCGTTGCCGTGAATGCCCATCTTCTCCTCGAGGCCGCCGCAGGTCGCGCTGTTGCGCGGCCCGAGCGATCCGTCGGGATTGACGAGGAATTTCGGCACGACGAAGAGCGAAACGCCCTTGATATTGTCCGGCGCGCCTTCGATTTTCGCCAGAACGAGATGAATGATATTCTCGGTCAGGTCCTGTTCGCCGCCC
>CAYSED010000062.1:0-15217 GCA_964429935.1 uncultured Hyphomonadaceae bacterium | reverse complement strand
ATGCCCGGGCCGCAGGACGAAGCCCGGATCATGGTTTGTGATCTCGCTGGCGAGGCTGGCGCGTATGAAGGCATGGTCAGTGCAGCCCCGGACGCGGTGCCCGGTGGACAGTCCCCCCCGGTGCAGTCTAGGGTCAAGGCTCGGCTCGACGTTCCCGCGCAGTAACCCCCATCAGGTCATGAACCTTCGACTATTGGCAGGCATAGAAGGGGTCCTGTGGGCCTGGATGTCGTGGGTCATGCGGCATCCGAGAGCCGTTATTCTGGTCCTTGTCCTCGTGTCGGCTGCCGGGCTCTATTCGGCTGTCACGGGGCTCGGCGTGAACTCTGACACCTCGCAGATGGTGTCCTCTAAACTCGATTACCGGCAGGCGCAGATCGATTTTGAGGAAACCTTCACCGAAGAGGAAAACCGGATCGCCGTCGTCATACGCGCCCGCAGCGAGGACGAGGCGGACGCGTTCACGGCGCTGGTGGCAGACATGCTGCGCGGGCGGACCGATGTCGTGACCGATGTCTTCGCCGCGAGCGTCGATCCGTTTCTCGTCCGCCACGGGCTCCTGTATCTCGACTCCAACGAACTCGACGAACTGCTCGGGAACATTTCCTCCGCTGCCCCGCTCATCAAGCGGCTCGGCCGCGACCCGACGCTCGACAGGATGTCCCTGGCGCTCGCCGACGCCCTTGAGCCGGTCGAGGCCGGCGAGGAAATGCCGGAGGCCCTGCAGCGGGCCCTGAACGCCCTTTCGGAGACGATCGAGCGCCGCCTGGCCGGAAACCCGGCGCCGCTGTCCTGGCAGGCCATCTTCCGTCCGGAGGGCGAGACGGGTGACGGCATTCATCAGCGGGTGATCGCGGTGTCCCCGGTGCTCGACATGTCGCGCCTGCAGCCGGCGCGTCCCGCCGTGCTCGCAATCGATGCGGCGGTCCGGCAGATCGTCGAGCAGGGCGACTTCGAGGTCACTGCGGCGATCACCGGCAATGCCGTCCTGCGCACCGAGGAACTCGCGAGCGTGACGGACGGCATCGGCATTTCGCTCGCCATTTCCTTTGCGCTCATCACCCTCCTTCTCATGGTCGCGCTGCGCTCGGCTCTCCTCGTCATCACCTCGCTCGCCGCGCTCGTCATGACGATCTTCATCACCGGGGGCATTGCAGCCCTTCTCTACGATGCGCTCAATCTCGTCTCTGTCGCGTTCACGGTGCTGCTGGTCGGCCTCGGCATCGATTTCATGATCCACCTCGCCATGCACGTTCAGGAGGAGCGCACGCTCGGGCGCCCCTGCCGCGCCGCGATCTTCAAGACCAACCGGCTGATCGGCAGCGCCCTCGCGCTCTGCGCGCCGACCTCCGCGATCGCCTTCTTCGCCTTCGCCCCGACGCAGTTCACGGGCATGACCCAGCTTGGCATCGTCTCCGGCATCGGGGTTCTCGTCGCCTATGTCATCGCCGTCTCGCTGCTGCCGGCCGTGTTCGCGCTGCTGCCGCCGAATTCCGGCCCGCAGCCGCGGAGCGCGCCGAAGCAGGCCGCAAGCCCGAAACGGAAATATGGCGGCGCGGTCCGCTCGGTCATGGCCATGGTCACGATCCTTCTCGGGATCGCCTGCCTGTTCCTCCTGCCGCAGGTCCGCTTCGACGCCGACCCGATGTCGCTGCGCGATCCGGAGGCCCCGTCTGTCACCGCGTTCGACATGCTGTTCGATGGCGAGGGCAGCCAGCCCTACAACCTCTCGCTGCTGCTCGACAGCCAGGAGGAGGCCGATGCCATCCTCCCCGTGCTGGAAGCGCTGCCGGAAGTGGACAACGTGATCGGGCCGCAGGACCTTATCCCGGAAGACCAGTACGAGAAGCTCGACACGATCGACTGGGCGTCCATCGGGCTCGGGTTTGTCTTCGAGGGCGAGGACGATGTCCCGGCGGACCAGGTCGAAGCCGCCCCGGCGCGTCTCGCGGCCCACCTTGCCCGGCTGGATGACCCGGCTGCAGGCCGGCTCGGGCAGGCCCTCGACGCGCTCGGGCAGCGCGCCGCGCGCGAGCCACAGATCCGGGACGAGCTTGCCGGCGACATATTCCGCTTCTGGGGGCTGCAATATGATCGCCTCCAGCAGCAGATCTACCCTTCCGAGGTCGCCTTTGAAGATTTGCCTCCGAGCCTGTCGAGCCGGTTTCTCGCCAGTGACGGCCGGCTGCGCCTGCAGATCGAGCCGGCCGAGGACCTGCGCGACACGGCGGCGCGCCGCGACTTCGTCGAAGCGGTGAGGGCCGTTGCCCCCAACGTGACCGGGTCGGCCCGCAGCGTGCTCGAATCCGGCGATGTCGTCTCCCGCGCCATGCTGATCGCGGTCGTCGTCGCCTGGCTCGCGGTCGCAGCGCTCCTGGTCCTCATCCTGCGCGATGCCCTTCTCGTCAGCGTGATCCTGTTCTCGCTCGTCCTCGCGGCGGTCCTGACGGCCGCAACGGCCGTGCTCCTCAACGTGCCGTTCAATTTTGCCAATGTCATCGCCGTGCCGCTGCTCGTCGGCGTCGGGGCCGACAGCGGCATCCATCTCGGCATCCGGGCGCGGCGCGCGGCCACGGCGGCGGCGGTCTACGAGACCTCGACGCCCCGCGCCGTCGTCTTCAGCGCGCTGACGACAATCTGTTCCTTCGGGACACTGATGCTCTCGGCCCATCGCGGCGTCGCCAGCATGGGCATACTCCTGACCCTTGCCATCGCGTTCACGCTCGTCTGCACCATTCTCGTCCAGCCCTGGATGCTCGACACGTTCGGCCGTCGCAAACCTGTCACAGCCTGAACGCTGGCGCACAACGGCGTGTTATGTTTCCTTCAGGTTCGCCGCTGCATAAGTCGCCTTGCATCATGTGGGGCTGCGGCCCCGGACGGAGACGATATGTTGATTTCATCCTTGCCAGCCTACCTGCGCGCGGCGGGCTCCGCCTGTGCCCTCGGCCTGCTCCTGCCAGCCTTCGCGGCGACGGCGCAGGCGGACCGCATCGTCGTCGACACGCCGCTTCCGGCCCTGTCGCCGACGGAATTCGTCGATCGCCTCGTCAGCAACCTCAAGAACCTTGCAGCCTCCAGCGAGGACGGCGACGAGGCCCGCAAGGCCGGCTTCAGGGCCGTGCTCGCGCGCGACCTCGAGACGCGCCGCATGCAGCGCTTCCTCCTGTCTGCCGAACAGCGCCGGTCGGCCAGCGCCGAGGATCTCGCAGCCTATGACTCGCTCTTTGCGGACTATATCACGGCGGCCTATGCCGACTCGATCGACGAACTCGTCAGCCGTACGGTCACGATCACGGATGTGGTCGAGCGGCGTCCCGGCGACTTCATCGTCCGCTCGAAACTCTTTGCTGCCGATGGCGAGGAGCGTGCCGGGATCGACTGGCGCGTCTTGCAGATCGACGGCGCGCCGCTGCTGGTCGATGTCATGGTCGACGGCCTGTCCTTCAATGTCGAACGCCGGGCCCAGTTCACCGCGATCATCCAGAAAGATGGTTTTGCAGCCCTTATCGCGCACATGAACGAACAGATCGCGGCGGGCGGGGCGATCGACTAGCGGCCCTGGTCGCACCCAGCCCGGCTCGATGCGTCGCGGGCTGCGAGCGCCAGCCGGGCGAGGGCGTCCCGGCCATCCTCGATGACAAGCGGCGTTTCGGACCGGTAGAATGCTGCGACGTCCGCCGGAGACCGCCCGTCTGCCGCCGACAGGGCCGCGGCGAGGAAGGTGATGACGCGGTCGAGAATGTCGATTTCGAGGGCCAGGCCGTCCGGCATCCCGGTCAGGGTTTCGGCTGAAGACTCATGCGTCCGGAGGTTCGTGGCCATGGCTCCATCTACCGGAGGCGCGGGCGAAAAGTAAAGCCGAAATACGCGATTAAGTAGAATAATGCGCCCTGGAAGAGAATCATGGCCCGGTCCTGCGCCCGCGCGCCCGCTCGCCTTCGAGCAGGTCGAGGCGCTGGCGATAGGCCTCGGGCAGCGCGGGCGCAGCCAGCCCGTCCAGCCCAAGGGCCTCGATCACGCGCCCGATGGTCGGCTTGTCGCCCTTGTCGCTCGCCAGCCGGCCGATCGTCGTCGTGGCCGCGATCAGCTTCCCGCCGGAAACGAAATCGTGCTTCAGGATGATGTAGCTGTCCTGCCAGCCGACGAGCGTCGTCTCGACGGCGTAGGCCTGCGGGAATTTCAGCATCCGCACATAGGACACGTCCTTGTAGGCGGCGAGCGGCATCCAGCCCTGGTCGCGGATGCCCTTCCACGTGCCGGTGCGCAGCATCCAGTGGACGAGCGCGAGATCCATGATCGACAGGTACCGGCCGTTGTTCATGTGCTGGAACATGTCCTGGTCGGTCAGCCAGACCCGGAAGCCGAGCGTATGGGTCTCGAAGAAGCCGGTCCGGCCGCGCTGGAGCCGCGTCCGGATGAACAGGATCACGAGCCGGAAAAAGAGGTTCATGCCATTGCCTCCGCTGCGCGTGCAATTCGCCGGGCGAGGCCGACATTGAAACTGGTAATGTTCGAGACCGCCTCGAAGGAAAAGGTCGCGCCGGTATACCAGGTTCGCTGCTCGCCCTGCATGGCCCGCATGCGTGCAATCAGCCCGTCGCGAATGGCGTCCGGACGGTAGCGGGGAAAGAACTTCCAGAGCGATTGCTGGATGATGTTCGTGACATGGCCGCCATGTCGGGCGACATCGGCGCGCAGGATCTCGCCGAGCTCGGCAAGCGTGTAGTCGCCGGGGATCTGCCCGCCGACATAGAGGCGGCCGCCGAGGCTCGCCTCCTCGCCCTCGAGCCGGGCCGACAGGAGCTGGCCGGGCGGTGCGCCGGGCGCGAGCGGCTCGTGCCAGCCCTCCACCGTGTGGCCGCTGAACCAGTCCTGCGCGGCGAACAGCGTAGTCGCATAGCGGTCCCAGGCGACGCCTTCGCAGACAAGCCGTTCGGCCGGGCTCGGCTCGGCGAGCGCGGCGAAGGCATCGAGCGGGATCGCGCAGACGAGATGGTCGGCCTCCAGGCTTGCGCCCTGCGTCAGGATCCGGTGCCCGGTTCCGGTCCGCTCGATCTGCCGGATCGCCGTGCCGGTGCGCACGTCGGTGCCTTCGGCGACGCGTTCCCAGAAGCTCGTCCAGCCATCGAGCGGCATGGTGAGCTGCCGGAGGGCCCCGCTGAGGACAAGGTCGAGATCGACCCAGCGGGTGGCCTGCGCCATGCTCGTCTGGTCAAGGAAGCCGTAGCCGAGGGCGGTGACGGAACGGCGCATGAAGCGGTCGATCTTGCCGAGCCCTCGCGCGCCAAGCCAGCTTGCGACATCCGTCGCCGCTTCCTCGAGCAGGGCAGGGGACGGGCGCGCCCTTGCCAGTCCGCGAACGATCCGGCGCCGGCCCTGCAGGTAAGCGAGGAGCTGCAGCGGCAGGGACGGGCCGTCGCCGCCCTTGACATAGTCCATGAACTCGCCGCCGCCGAAGCGCGTTTCGCCGAGCCGCCCCGTGGGCACGGCCAGCTCCCTCATCCAGCGATTGGTGACCCGGTGGGCGCGCGTCGCATAGCAGGTTCCGAGTTCGGCGACTGTGTCGCCCTGGCGGATCGTCATGGACTTGCCGCCGATCCTGTCGGCGGCTTCGAGAACGACAAGGCTGCTCACGCCACGCTCGCGCAGGAGCCGGGCAAGGCTCAGGCCAGCCGGTCCGGCACCGACGATCGCTATCTTCGTGCGCGACAAGAACGGCCTCCTGTGCCTCGCCAGCCTCGCTGCCCTGCCAGCCCCGTGCCAGCCGGTGCGCGAGGACATTTCCGCCGGTCTTCGCCCGGTCACCCACCCGGGGCCGATCTCTACCGCAAACACGTTTTTGCCGACAGCCTTTCCGGTTTTTTAGGGCTTGTCTGATAGGCTTGTCAGGATGTCCGCGTCTCCGTTGACCCCCATGACCCTGCAGGCCCTGCTGCGGTCGCCTAAACCGGTTGAGACCGACCGGGAGAACGAGATCGCGCGCGCGCAGCAGGAGCACGCCGTCAACCAGATGCCGCTGATGGCCATGTCGAGCGCGTTTGCCGTCATCGCGGTCAGCACCGTCATGATCTTCTATGCCGAGCCGTGGAAGGTTGCCGCCTGGGCCTTGCTCGGCACCGCAATGGCCGCGCTGCAATATGTCGGCTGGCAGCGGTTCCGGGGCCGGCCCATGCCGCAAAGGGTCAGCGGCCGGTTCCTGCGCAAGCTGGAACTCACGGCCATGGCCTTCGGTCTCGTATGGGGCGGGGCGATGCTTCTGCTTCCGTCGGCCGATGACTTCCCGAGATACATCTTCATATTCGCCATGCAGCTCGGCATGGTCGCCGGGCTCAGCAACCTGCTTGCGCCCCTGCCGCGCGTGACGATCCGGTTCGGCTTTGCGGCGGCGCTGCCAGGCTTCGTCATCAGCCTCGTGATTGCCGATGAAGTGACGATCATGCTTGCCGTGATGGCGGTGGTCTTCCTCGTCGCTATGGTGGCGGGCAGCATCAACAGCCATGGCCAGCTTGCAAGGATGGTGTCCTCGCTGATGGAAGCGGGCGATGCGCGGCGAGACCTGACCGATGCGATCGAGTCGCTGAACGATGCCTTCTCGGTACGCGGCCCCGACGGCAGGCTGCTGCTCGCCAATGCCCGCTTCCGGGACTGGTTTCCGAATGTCGAGGACGCCTCCGAGGGCATGGCCGACGAACCCTACCGGATTGCCGACGGCCGCTGGGTGCTGCGCACTGACCGTCCGACCGCCAAGGGCGGCCGCGTGACGATCCACGCCGATGTCACGGTGCTGAAGAACCGCGAGCGCGAACTGATCGCGGCCCGCAGCGAGGCCGAGAAGGCCGACGAGGCGAAGAGCCGGTTCCTGAACTCGATGAGCCACGAGTTCATGATGCCGCTCAATATCATTCTCGGCTTCTCGAAACTGATGAAAGAAGGATCGAACATCCGCCTCTCGAAAGGCGAGATCACGGAATATGCGACGAATATCTATCGCAGCGGCGACCACCTGCTGCGCCTGACGAGCGACATTATCGACTATTCCAAGATGGGGCTCGACAAGTATCTCCTGAACCGCGAGATCGTCGATGTCAGCGAGCTTGTGGATGACGCAGTCCGGCTGACCGAGATGCACCACGATCTGGAGCGCGGTGCGCGCATCCAGGTCCGGATCGGTCCGGAGATCGGGTCCCTGGCCGCCGACCGGTTCGCCATGAAGCGCATCGTGACGGCCCTCCTCAGCAATGCGGTAAAGTTCAGCGGGCCCGGCAGGCCGATCCGGCTCAGGGTCGGCCTCACCGCCCTCGGCCAGCCCTATATCCTCGTCCGCGACTTCGGT
Source organism: uncultured Hyphomonadaceae bacterium (assembly GCA_964429935.1). Classification (GTDB taxonomy): domain Bacteria; phylum Pseudomonadota; class Alphaproteobacteria; order Caulobacterales; family Hyphomonadaceae; genus CALLCD01. The sequence goes on along the minus strand of CAYSED010000062.1, from coordinate 7,881 downwards.
CCCGGCATCGCCGAGAGCCAGCTCGAAAAGGTCTTTGAAGCCTTCCACCAGGTCAACCGCGATCCGGTCAACGCGCGCGGCGGCACCGGGCTCGGCCTGACGCTCTGCCGGCACCTCGTGCGCCTGCATGGCGGGGACGTGCACCTTAAGAACCATGACACGGGCGGCCTGTCGGCAGTCGTCCTGCTGCCGAAGGCGGTGCACAAGCCGGCCGAGCGGCCGGAGCCGGCAGAAGGGATCCCGTCCGGGCGCTCGGTCGCCTGAGGCGGTCCGGCGGGCCGGGGCGACGGCGCTTGCGGCCTCAGGCCGGGGGATGGCGACGCGACCACCAGGACTGCAGGCTCGCGGCAACCTGCGGCGCCGGCTCGCCCGCCGCCTCCGGCACATGATAGGCCACGACGGCTGAACCGGAGAGGGCCGTCTCCATCTGCGGATCGACCGGCCAGCGCGCACCGACGATGACGCCGTCGGACAGGCCTGCAAGATAGGCCCCGAAATCGCCCTCGCGCTCGTCCGCGAACAAAGGCAGCCAGAGAACGATCAGCGCGTCCGGCCAGCGGCGTAGGGCGCGCGGGGCCCAGTCGGCGAGGTCTTCCATGTCCTTCATCGTCTCATAGCTCGGATCGACGAAGGCGAGCAGCCGCTCGCCGCTGCGGGGCGCCAGCTTCAGGGCTCCGGCATAGCCGTCCGCCGCCCGCGTCTGGACACGGGGCTCGTCCCTGAAGTTCGCCGCGAGCGCTTCATGCTCGCCGGGATGCCTCTCGAAGAGGACCATGCGGTCATTGGCGCGAAGGTGGCGGGCGGCCAGCATGGGGGAGCCGGGATAGGCCTTGATGCCGGAGGATCTCACCATGTCGAGCCATGGCGCGAGCGGCCTGGGCGCATCGCCGGCGAGGAGCTGGCGTACGCCTGTCCTTGCCTCGCCGGTCTTCTTCGCCTGGTCGCCCTCGAGATTGTACCGCCCGCGCCCCGCATGGGTCTCGACGTATAGGAGCGAGTCGCGGTCCCGGACAGCGGACCGCAGGATTGCATCGAGGACAGCGTGTTTCAGGACATCGGCGCGGTTGCCGGCATGAAAGCCGTGCTGGTATGACAACAAGGCCTAGTTCCCGACCCGCGCGGCGTCACGGATCGCCTTGAACTCGTTGCCTTCATACCATTCCGGCCAATCCTCGGACCGGGCAAGCTCGAGCCCGAGCAGGTAGAGTGCGGTCGTGTCTTCCGCGATGCCGCTCATGTCCCAGCTAGAATCATATTCATCGGCGGGCTTGTGATAGCGCTCGGCGGTGTACTGTTTTGCAAAGGCTTCGCCTGCTGCAAGGCCGCCGTCGAGCTTTTCCTGGCCGCCATCGGCATAGAGCATCGGAACGCCTTTCTTGGCGAAGGACACGTGGTCCGAGCGGTAGAAATAGCCGGCTTCCGGGGTCGGGTCGGCGACGATGACGCGGCCCTGGCTTGCCGTGATGTCGACCAGCATGTCCTCAAGCTCGGAAGCTCCGAAGCCGACCACTGTCATGTCGCGTGTCCGGCCCACCGGCAGCATGGCATCGATATTCACCCCGGCGACGACCTGCGAGAGGTCAACGGTCGGGTTTTCGGCATAGAAGGCCGAGCCGAGCAGGCCGGACTCTTCCAGCGTGACGGCGACGAACAGGACAGACCGCTCAAGCCTTTCGGCCTGCATGGCTTCGGCTATTTCGAGAATGGCAGACGTGCCGGTGGCATTGTCCACCGCGCCATTGAAGATCACGTCCTCGGTCGGGTCCTCGCTCGCCTTGCGTCCGAGATGGTCCCAGTGGGCGACATAGAGGACATATTCATCCGGCCGCAACGCGCCGGGAATGACGCCAACGACGTTGTGGCTCTGCACGGTGCGCATGGTCTGCGTGAGGGAAGCCGTCGCGGTCAGCTCGCCCATGTCGACCGGGGTGAAGCCTGGCGCGGCGGCGGCAGCCTTGAGGCTGGCGAAATCAAGACCGGCGCTCTGGAACAGTTTTTCAGCCACCGCGCTGGTAACCCAGCCCTCCAGCACCGTCCGTTCCGCCCCGGCATCGGCGCGGATGAGGTCAGCCTGCGCCCCGGACCATGAATTCTCGACCACATCCCAGCCATAGGACGCCGGTGCGGTTTCGTGGATGATGATCGCGCCGGCGGCCCCCTGCCGGGCGGCTTCCTCGAACTTGTAGGTCCAGCGGCCATAATAGGTCATCGCCTTGCCCTTGAAGAGATCGCCGTCCGGATTGGCAAAGCCCGGATCATTGACGAGCATGACGACGGTCTTGCCGGCCACATCAAGCCCGGCATAATCGTTCCAGCCATATTCCGGCGCGACGACGCCATAGCCGACGAAGACCATTTCGGACGCCTCGAACCCGAGCGTCTCCTCGGTCTGGCGTTTCGACCAGATCACCGCATCCGGCCCGAGTTCGATGTCGATCTGCTCGTCGCCATTGGCAAAGCCGATGCCGGACACGGCCTCGCCGAGCGTCATCTCGACCATGCCGACCGGCTGCAGGTAGCTGTCGCCGACGCCGGGCTGGAGGCCGATCCGGGCCATCTCTGCCGCAATCCATTCCGCCGCCGCCTCGCCGGTCTCGCTGCCGGGTGCGCGGCCCTCGAACGTATCATCGGAAAGGGCCGCAATTCGGGCGGCGATCTCCGCGCCGCTTATGGCCGGTGTCGTTTGCGACGGCAGGGGCATGAGAAGCGACGGCGCGCCGGTGTCTGCGGTCCCGGCAGGCGGCGTTGCCGGTGCCGGATCTGACCCGCCGCACGCAGCGAGGAAGGCGAATGCGCCGAGCGCGGCGAGGGAGCGAATCATGGCGAACCTTCCGAATGTCTGAAAATCAGTGCCGACGTGTTGCATGGCGGGCGAAACTCATCAAGTTGACGACATGCAAGACGGCTCCGGCATGGCCCCTTCCTCAAGTCTCGAAACCCTTCTGGCCGAGGTCAGGGCCTGCACACTCTGCGCAGGCGAGATGCGGCGGCCTCCGCGCCCCGTCCTGCAGGCGTCGGCGTCAGCGCGCATCCTTGTCGCAGGCCAGGCTCCCGGCAATCTTGCGGCGCTGAGCGGCCTGCCGTTCACGGACCCGTCCGGCGACCGCCTGCGCGACTGGATGGGAATCGGCAAGGCCGTCTTCTATGACGCCGCGAGGGTCGCCGTCGTGCCCATGGGCTTCTGCTTTCCCGGCAATGACGAAGCCGGCGGCGACCTGCCGCCGATGAAGCGCTGCGCGGCGACCTGGCGGGAGGCAGTCCTGTCGCAGCTTCCGGAAATCAGGCTGACGCTGCTCGTCGGCAATCATGCCCATGCCTGGCATCTTGCAAAGCGCCGCGCCCGGACCTTGACCGACACGGTACGCGCATGGAGAGACTATGCCGGGGAGGGCACGTTCGCCCTGCCGCATCCGTCCTGGCGGAACAGCGGCTGGCTCAAGAGGAACCCATGGTTCGAGGCCGAAACCTTGCCCGCCTTGCGCTCCGCAGTCTCGCAGGCCTTGGCGTCATCGCCCTGATCGCCGTCTGGGTGGCGGCGTGCGCCCCGACGCGCGGATTCCAGGCCGCGCTTGTCCTGCCGGAGAGACCTGTCCCCATGCTGCAGCCTGACCTCAATCGCGTGACGAGTTTCGACGGGGCCGCCCTTGGGCTGACTGTCTGGCCGGCCGCGGGCAACGCCGAACCGGGCCATGTCGTCGTCGGCATTCACGGCATGAACGATTATGCCGCCGCCTTCGAGATGGCCGCGCCCTGGTGGGCCGAGCGGGGCGTGACGACCTATGCCTATGACCAGCGCGGTTTCGGCCGCTCCGTCGGCCGGGGACGCTGGGCCGAGGAAGATATCCTGCGCGAGGACTTGCGGACGGTCGTGCGTTTCGTGCGCGAACGCCATCCGGACGCCGTCCTCAGCGTGGTCGGCATCTCCATGGGCGGGGCCGTGGCGATGACCGCGTTTGGATCAGACAGGCCGCCGGAAGGCGTAGATCGTCTTATCCTGTCCGGCCCGGGCCTGCGAGGCTGGGGCGGCCTGCCAGCGATCCACCGGGCGAGCCTCTGGGCCTCGGCCAAGGTCCGGCCCGGCTGGGTCGTCGTGCCGCCCGATTTTGCGGTCAAGCGCATCACGCCGTCGGACAATATTGAAATGTTGATCCGGCGCGGCCAGGACAGGCTCAACACGTTCGAGAACCGGATCGACCAAGTCTACGGCGTCGTCAGCGTCATGGAAAACGGCCATCTCGCCGCGCCCGCCCTGCCGCCGAACACGCTGCTGCTTTATGGCGCGCGCGACGACATCATCCCGAAATCCTTCATGCGCCGGACGGCCCGGCTCCTGCCCCGGCATGTCCGCACGGCCTATTACGAGAACGGCTACCACATGCTGATGCGGGACCTTCAGGCCGAGACGGTCTGGGCCGACCAGCTTTCCTTCATGCGCGATCCGGCGGCTGCCCTGCCATCCGGCGCACCGCCCCTGCCGTGGGCGACCGGGGAACCGGGAACAAGAACGCGTCAGATGGCACCCTGACGCTTGTTTTTGCCCTGGAGCCGTGACAGTCAGCGGTCATCATTCCGCTGCTCTCCAGTCCCGGGGTCATTCCTGCCATGTTCGACCATCCGTCCTTCGATGCCCACGAAGGCCTGCACGCCTTTCACGATGCCCGCTCCGGCCTGCGCGCTGTGATCGCCGTGCACTCGACCGCGCGCGGACCGGCGGCGGGCGGCTGCCGCATGTGGAACTATGCGTCCGGTGCCGACATGGTCACCGACGCGCTGCGCCTCTCCCAGGGGATGAGCTACAAGAACGCGATGGCCGACCTGCCGCTCGGCGGCGGCAAGGCCGTGATCTGGGGCGATTCGCGCACCGGCAAGTCGCCGGACCTCTTCCGCGCCTTCGGACGGGCGGTCGAAAGCCTCGCCGGGACATACTGGACCGCCGAGGATGTCGGCCTCAGCCCGGCGGACCTTGCGGCGGCGGCGGAAGAAACCCGCTATGTCGCCGGTCTCGAGACAGGTGCCGCCGCGAGTGGCGATCCGAGCCCGGTGACCGCGCGCGGCGTCTATCGCGGCATTCTCGAAGGCGCCAGGCGGGCCTTTGGCACGGACGACATGACCGGCCGGCGGGTCGCCGTACAGGGCGTCGGCCATGTCGGCGCGGATGTCTGCCGCCACCTCGCCCGTGCCGGAGCGAGCCTCGTGATCGCCGACGTGAATGTCGGTGCGCTCGAGGCCGTCGCCAGCGAAACCGGCGCGGCGATCGTGGCGCCAGACGAGATATATGATGCCGAGGCCGACATATTTTCCCCGAATGCGCTCGGGGCGACGATCAATCCGGACACGCTGAAACGCCTGAAGGTGCGGGTCATCGCTGGCGGGGCGAACAACCAGCTCTCGGTCCCGGCCATGGGGGCTGCGGTGCGGGAGAGAGGCATCCTCTATGCGCCCGACTATGTCATCAATGGCGGCGGCATCATCAATGTCGCCGCCGAGATATCGGGGTCCTATTCGCTCGACTGGGTCAATGCGAAGCTCGACCGCCTCATGCTGACGCTGGGCGAGATCCTCGACCGCAGCCTCAGCGAGGGCCGCCCCGCGAACCTCATCGCCGACGAGATCGCCAAGGGCCGCATCGGCCGCGCCTGAGCCGGGGCCAGCCCAGAGTTGTTCGCGGCCCTCGGCGTAAACCCGGCCAAGCGGCAGGCGCCGCCCGGCGCAAGCGAAAAAAAGAGGCGATTGATCCCGTCAGGGACGTAAACGGCCTAGCGGCGCGACCACCAGCCGCGCTTCTTCGGCGCGCGGTCGTCCGCGCCCTTGACCTCGATCACCGGGACGGGCGGACTGGCTTGCGCTCGCTCCGGCGCGGGTTCTGCCAGGGCGCTGACCGGGTCGGGCGCGGACATGGCGGCGACCGGCTCGGCCATTGCCGGCGCAGGTTCGGAAGCGGCGGGTGCATCGCCTGCAGGGTCTGCAGCCTCGGCAGGATCGCCGGCATCCAGCGCCGGATCCTCGCTCAAGGGCCGGTCCTGGTCCGTTCCGTCACGGCCGGGCCGGGCGCGGTCGCGTCCGCCCCTGCGGCGGCCGCGGGGACGGCGGCGCTTGGCCGGCCTCGGTTCGTCGGCGCGGTCCTCGTCTCCGGCGCCCGCCAGGTCCGGCTTCGCGCTGTCGGCGGGTTCGCGCATGTCGAGCGTCTCGTCCAGTCCGTCGTCCAGCATTTCGTCGACCGTCATGGAGAGGCCGTCGAGATAGGCTCCGCCGTCTTCGGGCGGCAGGTCCTTGCCGGTCGGCGGCTTGCTGTCGATGGCGGGAAGGGCCAGGGCGGCCTCTGTCGCTTCGGCAGCGGCGCGGGCCGTGTCGGACATGGCGTCTTCGCGCTGGCGCCTGCGGCCGCCTCGCCGGCCCCGTCGGCGGCGGCGGCGCGGGGCGTCCTCGCCCTCCTCGCGCGGACCCGCTTCCCCGTGAGCCTCGTCCTCGTCTTCGTCGGCGTCGTCAGCAACGGCATCGCCGCCGTCGGCATCAGCCGCCGCGCTCATGCCCTCGTCGCGCTTGCCGCGCCGGCGCCGGCTGCGGCCACGCCTTGCCGGCATCCCGGTCTCGTCGCCCTCGTCGTCCGGGACGGTTTCCCCGCCCGTGGCAGCTTCATCCTCGGTCTCATCGTCCGCATAGCGGGCGGCAAAGTCGTCATCGTCCGGATCGCCTTCGACGAGGTGTTTCGACTTGCGGGCCCGCCGCGCGTTCGGGTCCCTTTCGGCATGGATCGTGAAATCGCCGGGCAGCATCTCGTCGGACGAGGAGACCGAAATGCCGAGGCCTGCCTCGTCCTCGATGGCGGCGAAGGCTTCCCGCTTGTTGTTCAGGAGATAGAGCGCGACCTCGCCGGGAGCCTCGACGCTGAGCTTGCGCAGCCCGCCGCCGGCAGCCCGTGCCTCGATGGCCCGCAGCATCTGCAGGGCGGCCGATTCGATCGAGCGCTGGCGTCCGGTCCCGTTGCAGCTCTCGCACGGCGTCGAACTCGATTCGAGGACGCCTGTCCGGCGTCGCTGCCGGGAGATTTCCATCAGGCCGAATTGCGAGATCGTGCCGTGCTGGACCCGTGCCCGGTCGAGTTTCAGGCATTCCTTCATGCGCTTCTCGACGGCGCGGTTGTTCTTCGTCTCGTCCATGTCGATGAAGTCGATCACGATCAGCCCGGCCAGGTCGCGCAGGCGCATCTGGCGGCAGGCTTCCTCGGCGGCTTCAATATTGGTCGTTGTCGCGGTCTGCTCGATATTGCGGCCGCGCGTCGACTTGCCCGAGTTCACGTCGATGGCAACGAGCGCTTCGGTCTGGTTGATGACGAGATAGCCGCCAGACTTGAGCTGCACGACCGGCGAGAAGATCGAATCGAGCTGGTCCTCGACCTTCTTGGCGACGAAGAGCGGGGAGGGGTCCTTCCACTGCTTCACCTTGCGGGCCTGGCTCGGCATCAGGAGCTTGGTCAGGTCCTTGGCCTCGCGATAGGCCGCCTCGCCCTGGACGAGCACTTCCTCGATGTCCTTGTCATAGAGGTCTCGCATTGCCCTGTGGACGAGCCCGCCTTCCTCGTTGACAAGGGTCGGGGCCATCGAATTGAGCGTCAGGTCGCGGACCTTGTCCCACAGGCGCTGAAGATAGTCGAAGTCGCGCTTGATGTCCGTCTTGGTGCGCTTGGCCCCGGCCGTCCGCACGATCAGACCCATGCCGGGGGGCACTTCCAGCCCTTTCGTGATCGTCTTCAGGCGCTTGCGGTCGGCCGCGCTTGCGATCTTGCGCGAAATGCCGCCGCCCCTCGGCGTGTTCGGCATCAGGACGCAGTTTTTTTAATGATACGGCGACCACCGAGATCTACACTCTTTCCCTACACGACGC
>CAYSED010000061.1:0-15268 GCA_964429935.1 uncultured Hyphomonadaceae bacterium | reverse complement strand
CGAGTTCGCGAGGTTCGGCGGCGAATACCAGCACCGGCTGAGCGACGACATGGTCGCGTCCGCCATGAAAGGGGCCGGTGGCTATGTCTGGGCATGCAAGAACTATGACGGCGACGTGCAGTCCGACACGATGGCACAGGGCTACGGCTCGCTCGGGCTGATGACCTCCGTCCTGATGACGCCGGACGGCAAGACCGTCGAGGCCGAGGCCGCCCATGGCACGGTGACGCGCCATTATCGCAACCACCAGAGGGGGGAAGCCACCTCGACCAATTCGGTCGCCTCGATCTATGCTTGGACACGCGGCCTGGCCCACAGGGGACGCGTCGACAATACGCCCGAACTCGTCCGCTTTGCCGACCTTCTCGAAAAAGTTGTCGTCGAAACGGTCGAGCGCGGGCAGATGACCAAGGATCTCGCCTTGCTTGTCGGCCCGGACCAGGAATGGCTGACGACCGAAGGGTTCCTGAAAGCCGTCGCCGGGAATTTCGAGACGGCGATGGCAAAGAGCTGAGCCTGGCTCCGGCTGGGATGGCCATGTTCTGCGCCTCAGCCGGGGTGAGGACTCTGGGTAGCTGATGGTTCGACTTCGCTCACCATAAGTTCGGTCCTGGGAGAGCTCATGGTGAGCGTGTCGAACCATGAGCGAAGCGCGCCTTCGGCAGTCGCAAGGGCCAGATTTTGTCTTGAATGAGAGCCGAAATATGACCTCGATGGCCCCATACGTCCTGCGCCCTGCTTCCCCGGCAGATGCCGAGCGCCTTGGCCATATCGGGGTCGCGACCTTCATCGAGAGCTACACGGCCGACATTCCGGGCGATGCCATGGTCGCCCACTGCACGCGCGAACACAGCCGGGCAATGTATGAACACTATCTCTCGGGGGCCGCCGCGCGGGCCTGGCTCGCCGAACATGCCGGGACAGGCGCCCCCATCGGCTATGCCCTCCTCTGCCGACCGGACCTGCCCGTCCCCGTGGGTCCGGGAGACCTCGAACTGAAGCGCCTCTATGTGCTGTCACGGTTTCACGGCTCGGGAGCCGGCCCTGCCCTGATGCACGCTGCCATCGAGGCGGCCCGCGAGGCTGGAGCGCCGCGCGTCCTCCTCGGAACCTATGAGGCAAACCGCCGAGCGGTCGCCTTCTATCGCCGCGAGGGCTTCCGGCAGGTCGGCACGCGGCAGTTCGATGTCGGCGGCCGTCTGTTCGACGACATCGTCATGGCCCGTTATTCCTGAGGCCACCCCCGGTCAGCCGGCAAGGATCGCCCTGACCGCGTCGAGCGCGGCCTCGGCCTTGCCGGCATCCGGTCCGCCGGCCTGGGCAAGGTCCGGCCGCCCGCCGCCGCCCTGTCCGCCGAGCGCCCCGCTTGCCGCGCGCACGAGATCGACGGCAGAGAAGCGCGCGATCAGGTCATCGGTGACGCCGATGCAGACCCCGGCCTTGCCCTCGGCAATGCCGACAAAGGCTGCAACGCCCGAACCGAGCTGCGCCTTGGCAGCATCGACGAGGCCGCGCAGGTCCTTGCCGCCGACGCCTTCTGCGACCCGGGCGATCAGTCTGATCCCGCCGATCTCCTCCGGCCCTGCGGCCGCCCCGCCGCCGCCCATGGCGAGCTTGCGGCGCGCTTCGCCAAGCTCCCGTTCCAGCAGCTTGCGTTCGTCCTGCAGGCTGGCGACGCGGCGGGCAACGTCCTTCAGCGGCACTTTCAACTGGTCGGACAGGTCGAGCGCGACCTGGGCGCGGCCCTTGAGGAAGGCGATGGCCTCCGCCCCGGTCGCCGCCTCGATGCGCCGGATGCCGGCCGAAACGCCCGTCTCGGACGTGATGACGAAGACGGCGATGTCCCCGGCCCGGGCGACATGTGTGCCGCCGCAGAGCTCGACCGAATAGGGACGGCTGCCCGGACGGTCCTCGCCGCCGATCGACAGAACGCGAACTTCTGCGTCATACTTCTCGCCGAACATGGCGAGCGCGCCGGAAGCAACGGCGTCATCGAGCGCCATATGACGGATCTCGGTCGGCGCATTGCGCCGGATGACCTCATTGACCTGGTCCTCGACCGCCTCGATCTCGGCGGCGCCAATCGGCCCGCCATGCGAGAAGTCGAACCGCAGCCGGTCTTCCTCGACGAGAGATCCCTTTTGCGTGACATGCTCGCCCAGCACGCTGCGCAGCGCCGCATGCATGAGGTGAGTTGCCGAATGATTGGCGACGATGCGCTGGCGGCGGCCCGTGTCGATCACGAGCTCCGCCCGCTCGCCGGGTGCAATCCGTCCCTCGGCAAGCTCGCCGATATGGACATGCAGGCCACCGGCCTTTTTCTGGACATCCCGGACAATGAAGCGCGCGCCGGAGGCAAAGCGGATCTCGCCCCGGTCGCCGGCCTGTCCGCCGCTCTCGGCATAGAAGGGCGTTGCGTCGAAAACGACCGCCGCCTCGCCGGCAGCGAGCGAGGAAACTCCCTTCCCGCCGACGATGATGGCCTTCAGGACAGCTTCGCGGCGATGCTCGGCATAACCCAAAAAAGCCGTCGGGCCGTGCTGCTCCAGCAGGTCGAACCAGACCTTGTCCGACCCGGCGGCCCCGAAGCCCGTCTGCCCGTCGCGCGACCCGGCGCGCTGGCGCTCCATCGCCTGCGTGAAACCAGCCTCGTCGACCGCGAGGCCGCGCCCGCGCAGGATGTCCTGGGTCAGGTCGAGCGGGAACCCGTAGGTGTCATAGAGCCGGAACGCCGTTTCGCCCGGCAGGGCGGCAGGCGGGATAAGTTCCCCGATCGCCTCTTCCAGAAGCGAAAGGCCGCGACCGAGGGTGCGCTGGAACCGGTCCTCTTCCTGTTCGAGGGCCGCCTCGATCGCCGCCCGGGCCCGGCCGAGTTCGGGATAGGCTTTGCCCATTTCGCCGATAAGGGCGGGGGTCAGACTGAACATGCGCGGCTCCTCTGCCCCGAGAAGGTGGCTGTGGCGCATCGCCCGGCGCATGATGCGCCTGAGGACATAGCCACGTCCCTCGTTCGACGGGGACACCCCGTCGGCAATCAGGAAGGCCGACGCGCGAAGGTGGTCGGCAATGACGCGGAACGAGGCGAGCCGCTCGCCGGACGCCGTCGTGCCGTAGACATCTTCCCCCGCCCTGATGAGGGCGCCGAACAGGTCCGTCTCGTAATTGTTGTGCACGCCCTGCAGCACGGCGGCGACCCGTTCGAGCCCCATGCCGGTATCGATCGACGGCTTGGGCAGGCGGGTCCGGCTGCCGTCGGCGGCCTGGTCGAACTGCATGAAGACGCGGTTCCAGCTCTCGATGAACCGGTCGCCGTCCTGGTCCGGGCTGCCGGGCGGGCCGCCTGGAATATGCGGGCCGTGGTCGTAGAAGATCTCCGAACAGGGACCGCAGGGACCCGTATCTCCCATCGACCAGAAATTGTCGGACGTGGCGATGCGGATGATCCGGCTGTCGGGCAGGCCGGCGATCTTCTTCCAGAGCGCGGCGGCTTCGTCGTCCTCGGCATAGACGGTCGCCAGCAGCCGGTCCTTGGGCAGGCCGAGCGTGCGGGTGACAAGATCCCAGCCGAACCGGATCGCGTCCTCCTTGAAATAGTCGCCGAAGGAGAAATTGCCGAGCATCTCGAAGAAAGTGTGGTGACGCGCCGTGTAGCCGACATTGTCGAGATCATTGTGCTTGCCGCCTGCGCGCACGCATTTCTGCGAGGTGACCGCCCGCGGCGCAAAAGGGGTCTCGACGCCGGTGAAGATGTTCTTGAACGGCACCATGCCGGCATTGACGAAGAGGAGCGTCGGATCGTCCTGCGGCACGAGCGGGGCCGACGGGCGGCGGACATGGCCCTCCTTCTCGAAATAGGACAGGAAAGATTCGCGCAGTTCGCTGACACTGGTCATGGGTCGCCCTGTTGCCCGCCTGACCCGGATTGTGAACACCCTGTCAGGACTTCATCGAACCGCCGATATAAAGGGACGGCAGGGCGTCGCCAAGCACCGAGGTGCGCCCTACCGCCCATGGCTTCTGTGCCGCAGGGCCGGTTCAGCCCTCGGCGGCTGCATCAAGCTCCGGTTCGGAGCCGTCATCCTCGCCGACCAGCATCTCGTCGGACAGGACGCCGGCCCGCGTGCGCACGGCTTCCTCAATGGCGTCGGCCACGGCCGGATTCTCCTTCAGGAACTGCCGGGTCTTCTCCCGGCCCTGGCCGATGCGCTCGCCATTGAACGAATACCAGGACCCCGACTTCTCGACGATATTGCTCTTCACGCCAAGGTCGATCAGCTCGCCGGTCTTGGAAATGCCCTCGCCATAGATGATGTCGAACTCGACCACGCGGAATGGCGGGGCGACCTTGTTCTTGACGACTTTCACCCGCGTCTGGTTGCCGATCACTTCCTCGCGGTCCTTGATCGCGCCGATGCGGCGGATGTCGAGGCGGACGGACGCATAGAATTTCAGCGCATTGCCGCCGGTCGTCGTTTCCGGATTGCCGAACATGACGCCGATCTTCATGCGGATCTGGTTGATGAACACGACCATTGTCTTCGACTTGGAGATCGAGCCCGTGAGCTTGCGCAGCGCCTGGCTCATCAGCCGCGCCTGCAGGCCCGGCAGCGAATCGCCCATGTCGCCCTCGAGCTCGGCGCGCGGCGTCAGCGCCGCCACCGAATCGATGACGAGCACATCCACTGCCCCTGACCGCACCAGCGTGTCGGCAATCTCGAGCGCCTGCTCGCCCGTGTCCGGCTGCGAGATCAGGAGATCATCGAGATCGACCCCGAGCTTGGCTGCATAGGACGGATCAAGGGCATGTTCGGCATCGATGAAGGCGCACACGCCGCCGCTTTTCTGCGCTTCGGCGATGACATGCAGGGAGAGCGTGGTCTTGCCGGAGCTTTCCGGGCCGTAGATCTCGATGACCCGGCCCTTGGGCAGGCCGCCTATGCCGAGCGCGATATCGAGCCCGAGCGATCCGGTCGAGATCGATTCGATGTCGAGCGCCTCGCGGTCGCCGAGACGCATGATCGACCCCTTGCCGAACGAGCGCTCGATATTCGCAAGGGCCGTTTCCAGCGCTTTCTGCTTGTCCACGCCGCTTTCCTTGTTCACCACATGCAATGCCGGTTTGGTCATGTTCGTCTCCATCTTCTACCGGTGCCTGCCGCTTTGCAAGGCGTGCCGTCTTTTCCGTCCAGGACCCATCCGTACCACTTTTGTTCACAAGAACAAAGAGCGAAACAAAACTTTCTTTCGGACACCGTGACGGTCCGGTCTTCGGCAGCCGGCATCTTTGCGCCGCGCCCGTTCTGCGGCATAAGGGCCGCATGTTGACCCGCACCGCCAAACTGCCCGGGGAAGCCCGCGTGCGCTATCTCGACGCCGACCTTCAGGTGCTCTCGCCCGGGGACTTCGTAACCTGCGCCGTCACCGGCCGGAAGATCCCCCTGCAGGCCCTGCGCTACTGGAGCGTCGACCGCCAGGAAGCCTATGTTGATGCGGCCGCCGCGCTCGCCCGCGAAATTGGCCGGGAGACCGAGCTTTGACGCCCGGCCGCCGATGCTGATCGCGCTCGCCCTCCCGCTCATGATCGGCCTGCAAGGTCCGCCGCCGCCGGGCGGCCCCGAGGGCCTGCCCGCGACGCCGCCGGCAGCGCTGGCACAGGCCCGTTGCGGCGGAGCCCTGAAACAGGGCGGGCTCGTCGTCTGCACGGGCCCGGCCGGAACGCGCTTCACGCTCGGCGACACGTCGCTCGCCACCGACGAGACCGGGGCCGTCGCCTTCGGGCTTGGCCGCATGGCCGGGAGCGAGGTCGCCGTCACGGCCAGAGCCCCGTCAGGCGAAATGGCCACCTTTGCCCTCCCGGTCGCCGAACGCCGGGACGAGACTTCCGTCCTGACGGGTATCGACTGCGACAAGATCGATGCGCGCACGCCGGAACAGAAGGCCCATGCCGCCCGTTCATGGGAGATCAAGCAGGATGGCTGGGCGCGCTTCCATCCCGGGCGCGGCGCACTCGACGGTTTCATAGTGCCTTCCGAAGGCCCGGTTTCATCCCCGTTCGGCTATGTCCGCAAATATGTCACCGAAGGCTGCCCGACAACAGAGAGCCCGCATTTCGGCCATGACATCGCCGCCCCGACGGGCACGCCCGTGGTCGCGCCCGCCGCAGGCGTCGTCACGCTCGCCGAGGACGACCTCTATTATGAAGGCGGCACGGTCTTTCTCGACCATGGCCACGGGCTCGTCTCGATCTTTCTCCACATGTCCGAGGTCGAAGCCGAGCTTGGGGACGTGCTCGCCCCCGGCGACCCGGTCGGCAAGATCGGCGCAACCGGCCGCGTCACCGGGCCTCACCTGCACTGGGCGGTCAAATGGCGCGACACGAGCCGGGAAACCCGCGACCGCGACTTCTATATCGACCCGGCGCTGCTGCTGGAGCTCGAGGCCACGGGCGTCGCCAACTGACGGCCGCGGTCCGGGGCGGCGGTCAGGAAGCGCCCCGCAGCGGCACGGTCACGTCGATCGGGTAGTTCACCGTAAAGGACGGCAGGGCCGGAACGCTGACGACATGGCTGTAGCTTGCGCGGATGCGGGCAAGCGGCACCCGCCCGGAATTGTCGACCTCGAATGACAGGTCGAGGTCGATGTTCTCCTTGCCGAGCCGCCGCAGAATGTCATCGCTGACCGCCTGCACGCTCGCCTCGGTCGGAGACGCGGAGATGACCGCAGACCTTGCGGCCCGCTCGACGGCGTATTGCACGGTGTTGCCGCGATCCATGGCAATGCCGACCTGCATCGTGCCGATCACCAGAATGAGGAAAGGCGGCAGCAGCAGCGCCGATTCGAGTGCCGTTGCCCCGCTGGAATCGCGCCGCCAGGTGCCGACTTTGCAAAAGAAGGATGTGCCGGTCATGTCAGCGGATACGAATGTCGTCGGCGAAAGTATAGGAATAGTCGCGGAAAATGCCCCGGTAGACGGCGGTCGCACTGATCTGCTGGTAGGACACCGGCAGGGAGCCATCGGGGCAGTTCTGCGTGCAGGGGGCCTCGACGCCGTCGCAATAGCACATCCTGTTAATGTCGACGGTGCTTTCCTCGGTGCGGTCATTCCAGGAGACAAGGACAACTTCGCGGGCCGCTGCGGCATCGCGCCCGCCGACCATGAAATACTGGGACCCGGCCTGCACGGCCGTCGTCATGTCGTTTCGCTTGTAGATGAGAATCCCGACGTCGATGATGCCGGTCAGGAGCACGGCGACAATCGATGCAATGAAGGCAAACTCGATCGCGACGCTGCCGCTCTCGCTCTTGCCTAAGCCCTTCGGCTCATTTCGTATGACCTTGAACATGCGTTTCACTCCACCAGGGTTACGCTGCCCGGAACCTCGGCGAACCGGATGCCGAACATGCTGCAGTCCGAACTGAAGGCGGCACTGCCCGTTATCTCGACAGTTCCCCCGACAAGCTGCAGGCAGCCGTCAATGCCGGAAAAATTGCCGCTTAGGGTAATCATGGACGAGGGCGTGTAGATGGCACCGGTGAGCCCGGAATTGAGGGTTCCGTTGAGGACGTGCTGCGCTTCGGTGTCAGCCGGGTCGCCATAGAACAGGATGCCGGCATAGGGACCAAGCGACGGCGCAACGAGGTTCACGGTCGCATTGCCGTTGAAATTGAGTTCGGCACCGTCGGTCAGATAGAAGAAGACGTCGGTCCCGGCGACGACGGAATTGCCGCGGATATCGAAATCGCCCTCAACGATGTACGTGCCCGGCGCGAAGACATAGTCGCCGTTCAGGTTCAGCCCGTTGCAGAAGCGGCGCACGCCGTCGGCATCCGGCAGGATCGTCTGCACGCCGGTATTGCCGCCGCCATTGTTGAGGTTCCGGCAGGGGCGGGCGGTCGATGGCGGCACGACATCATCATAGGGGTCTTTAGCGCGCCCGATTTCGGTGCGAGGTTCGTCGCAAGTCGTCAGGGTGACGCTGGCACCGCCGCCGCCATAATCTATGCCTCCGACCGAATTGATGCATTGTGTCAGGACATTGGTTGAACCGCCAAGCGACACGGCATCCGGCGCAATCGAATTTGACATGACCTCGCAATCCGTGAGCTCGATGCTCGAAGCGCCGGAGAATGTCAGCGCGCCGGACGCGGCGGTATCAAGGGCCAGGAGGCACGCGCGTCCCGGTTCCTGGAAGGCCGCAACGGCCCTCACCGTCTGGGTTACGGGGTCACTGCTGAACAATTGCGAAAAGATGCGCGGTGCCCGGTAATTGATAATCATTTCCACAGCGCGCGGGTTCTGGAAAGCGCCGGACGTTGGCGGCAGGTTCATCGTCACGGCCGTGGTGCCGTCCACCACAAAGCCGAGCCGGGCTGCCTCGCCCTCTCCGACAGACTTCGCGTAGGCGTCGGTCTGGCCATCCCGCTTTTCGAGCGCGGCGGCAAAGGCCGAGACATCGACGGCCGATTGCGCCTTGCGGTTCAGGAAATACCAGAACCCGGTCTCGACCCCGAGCCCGGCGAAACCGATGATGACCGGACCGGCAATCGCCGTGGTGATGGCGATATTGGCGCGCCGGTCGCGAAGAAATCTGGACAGAAAAACATGCTTCATGATGTCGCATTTACGACACTGCGCTTAAACGTTCGGAAAGTTTGCCCGAAGTTTTCAGTGAAATTTTCCTGCAATTTCCGCGCTCAAGCGCTGGTTCCCTGAACAGGTGCAAGGCGCTTTCCATGAAGCCCGACTGTCACACCACCAATATGGTCGAGCCGACGGTCTTGCCGCTTTCGAGGGCCGTGTGGGCGCGCGCTACTTCCGACAGCCTGAAGCGCTGGCCGATATCGGCCTTCAGCGTGCCGGTCCGCAGGGCCCCGAACAGGGCGGCGGCACCGCGCGCCATGTCGGCTTCAGTGGCGACATAATGAAAGAGGCTCGGCCGCGTCATCGTGATCGAGCCGGCACTGCCGAGACGGCCGGGCGGAACCGGGGCGACCGGGCCGGAGGCATTGCCATAGGTCACGAAATGGCCGCGCGTCCTGAGGGCCCCGAGCGAGGCGTCGAGGCTCGTCCTGCCGACGCTGTCATAGGCCACTGCGACGCCCTGCCCGCCGGTCAGCTCGCGCACGCGCGCTGCGACATCCTCGCCGGACAGCACGGTCTCGCTCGCCCCGTTCGCCCGGACCCGGGCCGCCTTTTCTCCGGTCGACGTGACGGCGATCACGCGCACGCCCATGCTGGCCGCCCACGGAACAAGCAGCGAGCCGACACCGCCCGCTGCCGCCCAGACTAGCGCCGCATCGCCGGGACGCACCCGACAGACCTCGAAGAGCAGCATCCACGCTGTCAGCCCCTTGAGAAAGACCGCTGCGGCATCCTCGTCGTTCACCTCGTCGGGGAGTTTCACGACTACACGGGCTGGCTGTATGACATGATGGGCATAGGCCCCGCCGCCAAGATAGGCGACCCGGTCGCCGGGCTTCAGGCGGCTGACCTCGGAGCCCACGGCCTCGACCACGCCGACCCCTTCGACGCCGGGCGTGAAGGGCAGCGACACGGGATAGAGCCCGGTGCGATGATAGGTGTCGATGAAATTCAAGCCCACAACCGTGTTGCGGATCAGGACATCGCCCGGGCCATGGTTCGGCAGGATGACCGCCTCTTCGGCAAGCACGTCGACCCCGCCCGTGACCCTCATGCGGATGGCGCGCGTTTCGGGCATGTTTGTCTCCTTGCCGGAATCGGGATGATCTTTCTGAATGACGAGCCTAGACCTTTTCTGCGGCGTGGACGAGGCCGGTCGCGGTCCATGGGCGGGGCCGGTGACGGCCGGTGCCGTGGTCCTCGACCCGGCCCGCAGGATTGACGGGCTCACGGACTCTAAAAAGCTGAGCGAGCGCCAGCGCGAGCGGCTGGCGACCGAAATACGGGTTTCAGCCCGCGCCTGGGGCCTTGGCTGGGCGAGCGCGGCCGAGATCGATGCCCTGAACATTCGCCAGGCAACGCATCTCGCCATGCGCCGGGCGGTTGCCAGTCTCGGCCTCGTACCGGAGTTCATCCTCGTGGACGGCAACGATTTGCCGGACGGCCTGCCGGCCTCGGCCCGGGCAATCGTGCGAGGCGACCTGACCGAACCGGCGATCTCGGCGGCATCCATACTTGCCAAGACGGCGCGGGACCGGGTGATGGCCAGCCTGTGCGCCGCCCATCCGGGCTATGGCTTTGCCGCCCACAAGGGCTATGGCACGCCCGCCCATGCCGAAGCTCTCGCCCGCCTCGGCCCCTGCCCGGAGCACCGCAGGAGCTTTGCGCCCGTCCAACGGGCAGCCGAGGCAAGCAGAGCGGCTTGACCTAACCTTCATTTCCAGTATTCCGGAAATATGGAATCTTCAGCCGCCCTGCGCCAATTGTCCGCCCTCGCGCAGGAAAGTCGTCTTGGCGTGTTCCGCCGCCTTGTCCGGGCCGGGCCGGAAGGCCTGCCGGCCGGGCAGGTTGCCGCTGACGCCGGCATTCCGGCAAACACGCTGTCGGCACAGCTCGGCATCCTCTGCGATGCAGGCCTTGTCTCGCGGCGGCGGGACGGCAGGTCGATCATCTATAATGCCAATACGAGGACGGTCGGCGAACTGATCCTCTTCCTCATGGAAGACTGCTGCGAGGGCCGCCCGGAAGTCTGCGCGCCGGTATTCGCCGCCGCCGAGTTGCATGGCTGCTGAGGACAAGGGAAAACAGGCATGGGCGTGTTTGAGCGCTATCTTTCGGTTTGGGTCGCATTGTGCATCCTTGCGGGCATCGGCCTCGGGCTCGCTTTCCCGGCTGTGTTCGCGGCCCTTGCGGCGCTTGAATATGCCAATGTGAACCTCGTCGTTGCGGTGCTTATCTGGGCCATGGTCTGGCCGATGATGATCGGGGTCGATTTTGCCAGTCTCAGGCAGGCCGGAGAGAAGCCGAAAGGCCTCGTCATCACGCTGGTGGTCAACTGGCTCGTCAAACCGTTCACCATGGCTGCGCTCGGTGTCGTTTTCTTCAAGCATGTCTTTGCCGATCTTATTCCGCCTGCCGATGCCGACGGCTACATTGCCGGGCTGATCCTGCTTGGGGCAGCGCCCTGCACGGCCATGGTCTTTGTCTGGTCGCAACTGACGCGGGGCGATCCGGCCTATACGCTCGCGCAGGTCAGCGTGAACGATGCCGTCATGGTATTCGCCTTCGCGCCGATCGTGGCGCTGCTGCTCGGGGTGACAGACCTGGCCGTGCCCTGGGAGACGCTCGTCCTGTCGGTCGGGCTCTATGTCGTCGTGCCTCTTGCGGCGGGCATCGCCATGCGGCGCTATCTTGCCCGGAAAGGCGGACCGGCGGACGTCGAGCGCTTCATCACTGCGGCGAAGCCCTGGTCCATCATCGGCCTGCTCGGCACGGTCGTGCTCCTCTTCGGGTTCCAGGGCGAGGTCATCATTGCCCGGCCGCTCGTCATCGCGCTGATCGCCGTGCCGATCCTCATCCAGTCCTATGGCATGTTTGCGATCGCCTATGGGGCCGCCTGGGCCTGGAAAGTGCCGCACCGGATCGCTGCGCCCTGCGCGCTGATCGGCACGTCGAACTTCTTCGAGCTGGCCGTTGCCGTCGCGATCAGCCTGTTCGGGCTGACCTCGGGGGCGGCGCTTGCGACGGTTGTCGGCGTGCTCGTCGAAGTGCCGGTCATGCTCTCGCTCGTGGCCTTGGCGAACCGGACGCGGGGCGCGTTCGACGTGCGTGCCCGGACCGGGACGGCGCAGGAAGCCGCTTGAGCTTTGCAGCGCGGGGGGGCATCACCTCCACCCATGGACACGCTTTCATTCGACGCGCGCGCGAGCGCCAGCCGGCTGTTCGCCCGCGCGCCGGCGACGACGAATTTCAACCGCCTGCGCAAGCGGCTGAAGCGCGAAGCGGGCAATGCGATCACGCGCTATGGCATGATCGCGCCCGGCACCCGGCCGCGGTGGCTCGTCTGCCTGTCCGGCGGCAAGGACAGCCATGCGCTGCTCGCGATCCTCCTCGACCTCAAGGGCCACGGCGACCTGCCCGTCGACCTGCTCGCCTGCAATCTCGACCAGCGCCAGCCGGACTTTCCGGCCCAGGTCCTGCCTGACTGGTTCGAGAGCCTTGGCGTGCCGTACCGGATCGTGACCGAGGACACTTATTCGATCGTTACCGGCAAGATCCCTGAAAACAAGACATATTGCGCGCTCTGCTCGCGCCTGCGCCGGGGGATACTCTACCGGGTCGCGCGGGAGGAAGGCTGCGAGGCGATCGTGCTTGGCCATCACCGGGAGGACGCGCTCGCGACCTTCATGCTGAACCTCGGCCATGGCGGCCGGCTTGCCTCGATGCCGCCGCGGCTCCTCAATGACGCGGGCGACGTGACGGTGCTCAGGCCCTTGATTCATTTACCGGAATCTGACCTTGCGCGCTATGCCGCCGCGCTCGATGTGCCGATCATCCCGTGCAATCTCTGCGGCTCGCAGGACGGGCTCCAGCGGGTCGCCATGGCGAAGCGGCTGAACCAGTGGGAGGCCGAGCAGCCCGGCATGAAGGCGGCCATGGCCCGTGCGCTCGGCAATGTCCGCCTGTCGCATTTGCAGGACCCGCGCGTCTTCGACTTTTCGGCCCTCGCGCCCCGCGAAGACGACCCCGATATCTTGTGACAGCCTCACCTGAACCTGCCGGATAAAGTATCAGGTGGGACACCCGGTGGGACAGGGGTGGGACAGGTGGGACAGCACCTGCAGGGCGGGGTTCACCCCGCCATTGCGGCATCGGGTTGGCAGGTGGCGGGGTGAACCCCGCCCTACGCATCCAGTCGCGCTGGTCGCCGCTTCGAGGCGGCGGGGTGGATGGGGGGTGGGATCGATTTAATTGGGGGCTCACCCCACTCTCTTATCCCGGAGGCCAAAGGCGATCCGGGACCCGGAAATACAACCTCTGAAAGGAATCTGGGTCCCGGATATTTCGCTTTGCGAAATTCCGGGATGACAAAGGGGGGTGAGCGGCGCGTCGGATTGCGGGAGATGGGCCCCGGAAGCACCTTTGCGCTCCGAATGGCCTAGTCTTCGAGAAAGACCCGGATCGCCCCGGCGAGCGGTTCGGCGGCGACCCGGACGCCTTCGGCGGTCGGGTGGAGGCCGTCGGACTGGAGATATTCTGGGCGCACCTGGACCGCGTCGATCAGGCCCTCGAAATGGGCGACGCCATAGGTCTCCGCGAGGGCTGGATATATTTCGGCAAACTCAGCAGCGCGCGGATCATTGATCCGGGCCGAACGCGGCGAGACGCTGGCGAGCAGGATGCCGGCCCCGTCGCCTTGCGCGCGCTCGATGATCGCGGCGAGGTTGGCACGCGTGCGGTCCGGGTCGACGCCGGTCAGGTAATCATTCGCGCCAAGGGCAATGACGACAAGGTCCGGATCAGCCGAGGCGACGCTCCAGTCATAGCGGGCAAGGCCGCCGGCGGTTGTGTCGCCGGAAACGCCTGCGTTCACCATGCGGACTTTGTATTCCGGATTCAGGACCCTGCCGACCTGGGCTGGCAGCGCGTCCTCTTCCCGCAGGCCGTAGCCCGCCGTCAGGCTGTCGCCGAGCATGACGATCACATAGGCGTCCTCGTCCGGAACGGGTTCCGGGGCCGGGGTCACGGGCGGCAGGGCGGGGTCCGGAACGGCCGACAAGGTGACCGCCCCCTCCGGTGGCGCGCCTGCCTCGCCGCCGCAGGCGGCAAGGGCGAGCGCGAGGACAGCCGTCACAAAGATTTTTTGGTGTCGCATCCTTGTCCATTTCTCGTTTCTCGATAAGTCATAGGGCCAAGGCCCCGGCCCGGCAACAGTCCCCGCGCCCGGGCGAAACCGAAAGTCCCGACGCGTCCATGACCGATCCCCTGCGCCTGACCGGCATCACGCTCACCCTGCCATCGGCGTCCGGCCCGGTCGAGATCCTGCGCGGGGTCGACTTTGCCTGCCGGCCGGGCGACTCGGTCGCCATTGTCGGCCCGTCGGGCTCCGGCAAGTCATCGCTCATCTCGGTCGGCGCGGGGCTCGAACAGGCCACGTCCGGCACGGTGGAACTGCTCGGCACGGACCTTGCCGGCAAATCCGAGAACGAGCTGGCCCGGCTCCGGCGCGGGCGGGTCAGCCTGGTCTTCCAGTCCTTCCATCTCCTGCCGACCATGACGGCGCTCGACAATGTCCGCGCCGCGCTGGAGATAGCCGGCGAGCCGGATGCCCTGCCCCGGGCGAAAGCCGCGCTCGACGCCGTCGGGCTGACCCCGCGCCTGACCCATTATCCCGGCCAGCTTTCCGGCGGCGAGCGCCAGAGGGTCGCGGTTGCCCGGGCGCTCGCCTGCGATCCGGACCTTGTCTTCGCCGACGAGCCGACCGGCAATCTCGACACGAAGACCGGCAGCGCCGTTGCCGACCTGCTCTTCCGGATTGCCGGGGATCGCGGGGCGACGCTTGTGCTTGTGACGCATGATGCGAGCCTTGCCGCCCGCGCCGACCGGATCGTCCACATGATGGATGGCGAGCTGTCATGAACCGGCTGGCGCTGACCATTGCCGCGCGGGAGCTCGCCGGGGGCGTGCGCGGCTTTGCGATCTATCTTGCCTGCATCGCACTCGGCGTGTTTGCCATCGCCGCCTCGGGCTCGGTGACGCAAGGGTTCAGCCGGGGGCTGCAGTCGGAGGCGCGCACCCTGCTCGGCGGCGACGCCATGTTCATGGCCCGCCAGCGCCGCGCTGCGCCGGACGAGCTTGCCTGGATGCGCGGACAGGGCGAGGTGTCCGAACTGATCGACCTCAACCTGATGGGCGAAGCAGGCGAGCGCCGCCGGCAGGTCGACATCCGGGGCGTCGACGAGGCCCACCCGCTGATCGGCGAGGATGTCGTGTCCGGAGCGGCGAGCCTCGCAGAGGCGCTCGAATACCGAGACGGCCTCTGGGGCATTGCCGCGACCCCCTCGCTCCTCGAAGACTTCGGCCTCGGGATCGGCGACGAGATCGCGCTTGGCAGCATTCGCGGGGTCATCCGGGCCCGGCTCGACAAGGAAGCCGACGGCATCGGCACGCCGGGCGCATTCGGGCCGGAAGCGACGATCCGCATCGAGGCGCTGGAAGAAGCCGGGCGGCTGACCGACGGGCAGCTCTTCCGCGCGCTCTACCGGCTCGTCCTGCCGCCCGGCACGAGCGGCGGGAACATAGAAGCGGCCGCCGAAGCCGAATGGGGCGCGTGGGGCCGGCGCTATC
>CAYSED010000060.1:0-15366 GCA_964429935.1 uncultured Hyphomonadaceae bacterium | reverse complement strand
AAGGCCGAGGATGCAGACCACGACCATGATCTCGGTCAGCGTGAAGCCAGCTTGCGGGTTCCTCGGTCTCTCCTTGCGTTTCAGCATGCGTTTTCTCCTCGTTCAGCCAAAGGCAATGGTATTGAGCTGCAATATCGGCAGCAT
Source organism: uncultured Hyphomonadaceae bacterium (assembly GCA_964429935.1). Classification (GTDB taxonomy): domain Bacteria; phylum Pseudomonadota; class Alphaproteobacteria; order Caulobacterales; family Hyphomonadaceae; genus CALLCD01. The sequence goes on along the minus strand of CAYSED010000060.1, from coordinate 15,222 downwards.
GATGGAAAGGACGATCATCGCGACGATGCCGCCGAGGACGAGAATGACGAAGGGTTCGAGCAGGCCGAGCGCAATGCTCGAAGCCCCGTCGAATTCATCCTCCAGATAGTCTGCACCCTTGGCCATCAGTTCTGGCAGGTTTCCGCTCGCTGCGCCACTCGCGGCAAGGTGCGTCAGCATGGGCGGAAAGACGCCCGCCTTCGACAGGGCGGTGGCCGGTGCCATGCCTTCGCGCACATTCCGGATGACCCCTTCGAGCGCATCGACAAAGACGAGATTGCCGAGCGAACCCCTTGCGGCCACAAGGCTTTCGGCAAGCGGCGTCCGGCTCTCCAGCAGCATGGCGAAAGTCCGGGCAAACCGGGCGCTGTTGGTCGTCCGGGCGAGCTTGCCGATCACCGGAACGCCGAGCCAGAAACGGTCGACCCGGCGCTTGATCGCCGGCCGGCGCAACAGCCTTTGCAAGCCGGCGACGCCGCCTGCGACCGCAAGGCCGAACACGATGCCCCAGTCGCGCATGAAAGCGGAAAGGCCGATCACCATCTGTGTCAGGGGCGGCAGGTCATCGCCGAAGGCATCGAACTGCGCAACGATCCTCGGGACGACGAACACCATGAGAAGCGAGATCACGACAAGCGCGACGCACGCGAGCACTGCCGGATAGATCATGGCCGTCTGCACCTTGCGGCGGGTCTTCTGCGACTTTTCGAGATAGACCGCGAGCTGTCCCAGGACCTGTCCGAGATTGCCGGATACCTCGCCCGCAGCCACGACAGACCGGTAGAGCGGCGGGAAGGCACGCCCGGCATCGGTGAGCGCCTCCGAAAGCTTGTGGCCTTCGGACACCCGGTCACGCATCGAGGCGAGAAGGCGGCGCACGCCAGGCTTCTCCGATTGGGTCGAGACGGCGCCGAGGGCTTCCTCGACGGGCGTCCCTGACCCGATCATCATGGCGAGCTGGCGCGTGATGATGACCCGGTCCGACGACGACAGTCCGCCCTTGCGGATCTTCTGGCTGCTCTTTTCCTCGCTGGCCTCCGACAGCGTCAGCGGCGTTAGCTGGCGGAAGCGGAGCTCGCGCCTTGCGGCCCGCGCCGTGTCTGCCGAAACGACGCCGTTCGCCTTGCGTCCGTCCGGGCCAAGCGCGACATATTCATAGGTCGGCATTGTCCTCTCCTTCGCGGCGGCTGACGCGGATCACCTCTTCGAGACTGGTCTCGCCCGCGATCACGCGCGCCATGCCGCTCTGGAACAATGTATCATGTTCGGCGAAGGCATGGGCTTCCAGAGTGCGCTCGTCAGCATCATCATGGATCAGGTCCCGCAGGGTCCGGTCGACGATCATCAGTTCATAGATGCCGATCCGGCCGAGATAACCCGTGCGCGCACAGGAGCCGCACCCCGTTCCCCGCCAGAAGGTCACCGCGTCGGCCGACTTCAGGCCGGCTGCCTCGCGCTCCGACGCGTCCGGAACATGTGATTCCCGGCAGTCCGGGCAGATCTTGCGGACAAGGCGCTGGGCAAGCACTGCCCGGAGCGTCGAGGACAGGAGATAGGATTCAACTCCCATGTCCCGCAGCCGCGTGATCGCCGAAGCCGCCGAATTGGTGTGCACTGTCGAGAGCACGAGCCGTCCGGCGAGCGAGGCCCGTGCGGCGATCTGGGCCGTCTCCATGTCGCGCACCTCGCCGACCATGACGACATCCGGATCCTGGCGCAGGATCGCGCGGAGCCCGGCGGCGAAGGTCATGCCGACCTTGTCGTTGACCTGCGTCTGGCCGATGCCGTCGAGGCCGTATTCGATCGGGTCCTCGATGGTCAGGATGCTGCGCTGGCCATCGTTGAGGAGCGCGAGGCCCGAATAGAGCGTGGTCGTCTTGCCGGACCCTGTCGGCCCGGTGACGAGGATCACCCCGTTCGGCTCAGCGAGCGCCTTGCGGAAGCGGCCGAGCGCCTCGGCCGGCATGCCGAGCAGTTCGAGGCTCATGTGCGCCCGCGCCTTGTCGAGGAGGCGCAGGACCACCCGTTCGCCATAGCGCGACGGCAGGGTCGACACGCGCACGTCAACCGCCCGCCCGCCGACGGTCAGCGCAATGCGCCCGTCCTGCGGGATGCGCCGCTCGGCAATGTCGAGCCGTGCCATGACCTTGATGCGGGAGACCAGCGGCGTAGCAAGGCGGCGCGACGGGCTGAGGATCTTCGAGAGCACACCGTCGATCCGGTAGCGGATCGAGAGCTCTTCCTCGTTGGGCTCGATATGGATATCGGACGCGCCGCGATTGATCGCCTCATAGATGAGGCCGTTGATGAGCCGGATCACGGGCGCATCGTCGTCGCCGTCGAGCAGGTCGGCGGTCTTGTGCAATCCTTCGGCGAGGCTCGCGAGATCGTCCTGGCCGGCCAGAGCCGCCGCCTCGTCCTGTCCGACAAGATCAGCCCTGGCATAGGCGACCGGAAGCTGGCGCGCGAAGGCTTCCGCGCTCAGTCGCTCGATCTCGAACGCCCGGCCAAGGGCCCGGCGCGCCTCAAGCAGGCTGAAGGGGTCAGCCCCCTCGCGAACGCCGAGCGTGAGCCTGTCGCGGTCCGGCAGGACGAGGACGCCCTTGTCGCGGGCGAAGGCATAGCCGATGGCAGGTGCCGCATCGCTCATCCGGCCGGTGTCTCCACGGCGGGCTCGGTCCCGGGAAAGGCCGGTGGCTCGGCCCCCAGGAGATTGCGCGTATAGTCATCGAGGGATGACCGCCCGTCTTCATTGGCGATGATCTGCTGGGCGCGTATGAAATTGTAGTTGCGGTCGGTAACCGCCTTTGCATCGCGGCTATTGCGAACGATAGTCGGCCGTATGAAGATCATCAGGTTCGAGGTGCGCCGAGACTTCGCGTCCGACTTGAACAGGCGGCCGAGCCCCGGAATGTCGCCGAGCAGCGGAACCTTATCTGCCTCGAGCACGTCCTCGGCCTCGATCAGGCCGCCGAGCACGATCATCTCCCCGTCCTCGACGACGACGCTCGTTTCAAGCTGCCGCAGGTTGAGGATGAAGTCTGTTGTGACCGTGCCGATGGCGCTCGCGATGCTCGAGACTTCCTGGTTGATGTCCAGCCGGATCGTGTTGTCCTCGCCGACCTTCGGCGTCACGGTCAGCAGCACGCCGATCTCCCGGCGCTCGACCGTCCGGAACGGATTGAGGTTGGCATCGCCAAGCACCTCGCCGGAGGTGATCGGGATTTCCTGGCCGACCGACAGGGTCGATGTATGATTGTCGAGCGTCATGACGGACGGCGTCGACAGGAGGTTCGACTCCGTGTCGCGCTCCACCGCGTTGAGGACGACGCCGAACAGGGTCTCGCCGCTCTGCCCGCCGAAAGCGAAGGTTCCGCCTTCGAGCCCGAGCAAAGAGGCAATGGCCGCCTGTTCAAAGACGTTGGATCCGCTCCCATCCACGCCAGCCCCGCCAACCTCGGTCAGGGCCCCGGTCAGCGCGAGCAGGTTCGGGGCCGCCCGCGAGAAGGTCGAGGAGGCGAACGGTATGTTGCCATCCTCCCCTGACACGAGGAATTGCAGGCCAAGCTCGCGCGCAACCGTGTCAGAAACCTCGACGATGATCGCCTCGACGAGAACCTGGCGGCGGCGCACGTCGAGTTCCTGGACAATGCTCTGCATGGCACCCAGCGTGTCCGGCGCGGCGCTGATGATGACCGAATTGGTGGGCTCGTGGACAGCGATCGTTGTTGAAACGCCGCTGGCGCCGCCTTCGGGCGACTGGGCCGCTTCAGACTCGGCGATCTGGCGCAGGATCGGCTCGATCAGCACGGCATCGGCATGGCTGAGATTGAGGACGCGCGTGTCCTTGCGCAGCGGCGAACTCGTATCGAGTTCGGCGACCAGCGCCGCCGCGCGCTCGACCGCGCCCGCCTCGCCCCTCAGGATGATCGAATTGCTTGCCGGGGATGCAATGGCCGACAGCCGTCCGGCAATGCTGCGTTCCGCTTCGCCTCCTATGTTCTGCAGCTCGGCGAGGATCGCCTGCATCTCGCCGACAGGAACCGTCTGGAGGGCGATCGTGCGGGTGACAGCCTCGTCCTTGTCGACCGCCGTCAGCAGGTTCTGCACCATGCCCATGTTGGAGCCGTATTCGACGACGATCAGCACATTCGATGCCGGGCTGGCGACAACGCGCCCCTGCGGACCGAGAAGCGGCTTGACCATCTTCGCTGCCTCGACCGCGCTGAAATGCTCTAGCCGGAACGCCTGGGTGACGAAGCCGGAGGGGGCGGCGCTGCCAAACCTGCCCTCGGAGGCCGCCACGTCCTCCGGCACGATGCGGTAGACGCCGCGCCCGTCGGGAATGGCGACAAAACCCTGAACCCTCAGCGTGGAGAGAAAGACCTGAAAGAGGTCGGCAGTTGACAATTCCGTCTGCGAACTCACCGTGACCCGGCCCGTGACGCTCGGGTGCACGATGAACGTGTACCCAGTCAGCATGGCGACATCGTCGATGAAGGCCGCGACCTCGACGTCGGCGAGATTGATGACATGCTGGTCGTCGCGCGCAGCCTGGGCCGCAGCGCCGGGAACGAGCGCGCCAGATCCCAGCAGGATCGCGAGCAGGGCCATTGAACTGGAACGCATACTAAGACTCCTCGGCGAACGTGATAGACAGGTCAACCGGCTCGCCTCCCCTGTCGGCGGACAATTCCACCGTGTTGACATTCAGGAACATCCGGTTGAGTTCGGCGGCGTCGATATCTGCGACCAGCTCGCCATTGATCTCGACAATGATGTCCCCGCCCTGCAATCCCACATTCGCAAGGCTAGTGCTGTTTCCGAGCGGCGTGATCCTGTATCCCCAGACGCCGTAATCGTCCCGCACCGGGGAGAGCGCATTCTCCGCCAGCAATTTGCGGGCCGACACCTGGCCGGGAACGATCCGCACCTCCTGTGCGGCCGGACCCGGAGACGGTGGGTCAGGCGCGACCGCGCCGGGTTCCTCGACGCTGAGAAAGGCCCGTTCCCGATTCTCGCGGAGCGACAGGGTTTCGAGCTGGCCGCGCGAGCGGATCGCCACGCGCCCGTTGAAAACGCGCTCCAGCTCGACGCCCTCGATCACCTCGCCGCCGACGAAGACGAGTTTCTGCTCGCCATTCGGAATGATGATCGTTGCCGAGCCCGAACGGCCGTCAAGCGCATTGGCGCGCGAGCCGACAAGCGTCAGATTGAGGCTCGTCTCCGGCGCGCTGAGAAGATCGTCTGCATTGGCCTTGGGCTCAGGCGCGGTCCGCGCGAACATGTTCGTGCCGACGAGGATGTTCCGGTCGACCGGCGTGCCCTGCAGGGTGGCACCCGTCCCGGAGGTCCCGGAGACCGGAGAGGCCATGACCGGCACCACGCTTTCCGGCGACAGCACGAGCCAGACGCTGCGGGCGAGCAGCGCGGCGAGCGCGATAACGAGAAGGATTTCCAGGGCAGTCCGGGACGGGCCCAGGAGAACCTTGGGGGAAAGAGCCATTCTTCCGGTCATCCGTGACCACTCCTCAAACTTGTTGTGCAGGCCTTGCCCAGCGCATCATTCTGGCATGCGACAAGGTTCCGCGCACTCATCCTTTTCACCCGAAGACGTTAAATCCCCTGCAGCAAGTACGTGCAAATTCCCCGCCAGCGATGCATTTACCTGCAAGTTTTCAGCACGGAAGCGAAGAATCCTGATGCGCGAGCGGTTTCGGGCACCGTGAAAGTCCCTTCCGGAGGCGATGGTTGTTCAGGTTTCACGAAATGTCATCGATCCGCACATTGAGCGCCAGCGCCAGGGCCCGTGCCGTGCGCATGTTGAACTGGGCACCGTTCTCGATGCGGGACACATGATTGACGCCGATAAAGGCCTGGTCGGCAAGTTCCTTCTGCGTCATCAGCCGCCACCGGCGTATCGCCCGGACCGGATTGTCACCTGATGCGATGGCCGCCGTGACCTCGGAGGGAATCTCGGTTTTCCCGGCGGACAGCAAGGAGACCTGCCGTTCCAGCCGCTCGATCCTCGCGAGAAGTGACTGCTCGTATTCCGATCCGGACATGCGCCGATTCCCGACTTAAGCTCCTGTCGGTTAGCAGGCAGTCCGCACAGTTTTTTGTAGGTGATGCAACGATCTTGTGACGATTCCCGTTCATCTGCCCCGTAACCCGCCGCTACCCTCCGGATGGATAATCCGGAGGGCTTCTGCGGACTCGCGTACTAGAATTTCAGGGTCACCTTGCCGGTAAACTCCCGGCCGAGATCGTATACGTCGAACTGGCCCTGCGTTCCGTCATCGAAGTTCTGCACGGCCTGGTAGTCGTCCCCGGCAATGTTGCGCACGGCCAGTTCGAGCGACCAGGTCTGCCCGAAGGTGACGAAGTCGCGGCTCGCCACGAAATCGAGGAGGACCGGCGGGCTCTCTTCAACCGCCGGCGCGATGATGCCCGAAAGGACGTTCTCGGTCTGGCGAATGCGGCTCGAGGCATAATTGAGGAGGAACGTCGCCTTGCCATTGGTCGATTCATCCTCGAGGCCGAACTGGAGGTTGAACAAATGCTCCGACTGCCCCTGCAGGCGGCGGCCGTCGACAATAAATGAATTGCCGCTGACGACATTCGCCACCGCGCCGGTCGCCGAACTGACGATCGACTGGACGACATCACCATCGGCATTCACCTCGGAGTCCGAATAGGTATAGTTAACCTTGAAGACGAAATCCTTGTCGCTCAGGAGCGGACGGCTCGTGAAATTGCCGATGTCGAAGGTCTGCTCGTACTCGAATTCGCCGCCATAAAGCTCGGCCGAGGGAGCGTTGACATAGGTCTGGCCGATCTCGCCGCCGATCTGCGAGGTCGTCATCTCGATCGGATTGGCGATGTCCTTGTAGAACCCACCAACCGTGATGAACTGCCCGCGGCCGAGATAGTATTCAAAGCGCGCGTCATAGTTCTCGATCTCGGTATTGCGCAGGAACGGGTTGCCGATGAAGAGCTGGTCCGTGCTGTCGTCGAAGAAGGTCGCCGGGGTCAGTTCGCGGAACTGCGGGCGCGTGATCGTCTCCGAATAGCCGAGACGAAGCTGCAGGTTGCCGACCGGGTTCCAAGTCAGCGTCGCGCTTGGCAGGAGGAAGTCGCCGTCGATCAGGCTTTGCGACAGGGTCGCTTCCGGCAGGGAGGTCGCGAACGCGGTGGTGAGCTGGTCGCTGCCCTCCCAGCGGAGGCCGGCGGCGAGCCGGAAGAAGGAAGTGATCTCGGCGTCGATGCCGACATAGCCCGCCTGGACCTCGAGCGAGGAGACGGCGTTGTCGAGCGAAATCGGGTTCGTGATGAAGTTCGAGTCGAACACGCCGGTCCCCGCCACGGCCTGCGAGAACAGGACATCGTTGCGGATGGCGGCAAGCTGGTCGGTGAACGGCTCGTCGCCCTGGCTGAAGGTGAACTCGCGAACAAGCGAGTCGCGCTCCTTGTCTGTGTAGGCATAGCCGAACTTCAGATCGACTGCATTGTCGAGAACCCGGAAAGGCAGGAGAAAATCGATGCCGGCATCGATGTTCTGGTCGTCAAGGAACGAGAAGGACGCGAGCGATGCGCTGTCCCCGATGCTGCCGACCGAGAAGCTTGGCGCGAAAGGCAGGGCGAAGCCATTGTCCGGCGTGAACCGGGCACGGAGTTGCGACCGGCGGAACGGGGCGTCCCGCAGGGCTTCGCCATAGGCCGCCCGCCAGTCCACTTCCAGGCCGAAGAGGGTCGGGAAGACATGGTCACCCGCAAGCTGAGTCTGCCAGACTTGGCTTTCGATGAACTCGAAATTCTCGATCAGGAGTTCGGTGCCGGACTCCTCGACGATCACCCCTTGCTCGAGCCGGGTGTCGTTAGAGGTCGAGCGGAGGACAAACGTGGTCGAGGTGATCTCGTGGTCGGAGCCGATCTCGACGCCGAACGCCGAGAGCGCATTGAGAAGGGTCGTCTGCGTCGTGCTCGTGAAGTCGAACAGGTTTGCCACGATGGGAAGGCCCGAAAAGTCGCCCGTGAAGGCGCGGCTGTCGGCATTCAGCGCTGTCTGCGTCAGGCCCTGCTCGCGGCGTCCCTGGCGGGTCTGCCAGTCATTGCTGAAGTTCACGGCAAAGTTCGCCCCGACCTTGATCTCAGGGGTCAGGTCGACAAACCCGCCGAACTCCGTCGAGAAGCCATGGTTTGGCGGCCGGTCATCGATGAAGGTGATGAGCGTTTCGGGCACGCCGAGCGCAACGTCGATGGCGTCCTGGTTGGCATTGATGAACCCGGTGTCGAGCCCGGTCGTCCCGAACACGGCGTCGCGGACGACATCGGGAACGTTCCGCGTCCCGTCATCGAACCCGAAATAGTCGGTGTCACCGCCGTCATGCAGGAGCCCGTCCTGTCCCGTGGTCACCGTGTCCGCACCGACCGAGGCGCCGATGTTCAGGTAGAATTCGTCGGGAATCGCCTTCGTGCGGAGCTCGACGAGGCCGCCGCCGAATTCGGCGGAAAATTGCGGCGAGAACGTCTTCTGGACGAGCGCCCCGCCAAGGAACGAGGTCGGAATGAGGTCGAGCGGCACGACGCGGCGGAGCGGATCGGGGCTCGGCAGCGGCGATCCGTTGATCGTTACCGAGGAATAGCGCTCGTTCAGGCCGCGAACGATGACAAACTTGCCTTCGCTGATCGAGATGCCGGACACGCGCGACAGGGCCCCGGCAATGTCGCCGTCACCCGTCCGCGCGAAGGATTCCTCGTCGAGAACGCTCGTGATTTCCGAAGTGGACCGCTTTTCGTCGGGAATGAACTGCCCGCGCACGATGACCGGGCCGAGCACCGCTTCTTCGTCTTCCTCGGCCTGCGGCACCGGTTGCGGCTCTTGTGCCGCTGCATACTGAACGGAGACAAGAGCGGTCGTCCCCAAAAGCACTGCCGCCGTCTTGTAGATCGTGTTGGTCTTTTGCACCTTGAAACCCCTCAGGCAAAACTCGAAAAATCTTGAACAGTGAACCGGGCGCAGCCCCTTCGCTGCGCCCGGCCCGGTATGCAGAGGCCTAGAGGCCGATGGTCCAGCCGGCGAACCAGAGGTCGCCTGCGTCTTCGAGTGCGCCGACATAGTCGGTTGCATCAAGCTGTGCGCACGGTGAGCTCGCGGCTCCGGTGAACACCGTGTTGCAGACCGTCACCGGATTGACCGCGGTGATGGCCGGCTCGGTTTCGTTTGCACCCGGGACAATCGTCGAGGTGAAGCCGGTCGGGGCCGTCAGCGTATTGGCTGCCGTGTTGCGGTTGTTGGCTCCGGCATTGAAAAGATCAATGCTCGGCATGCCTGTAAGAACACCAAGGACCAGCACCGGCGATTGCAAGCCTGAGAAGGCAACCGAGTTGAGGATTGGGTCCGGCGTGATGCTCGCCGCTGCCGATGGCGGGTTGAATTCCAGGGCTTCAGCAAAGTTGGTCACGATGCCGTTTATAACAGCCCCGCCAGTGCCCGCCCGGACCTGCACGCCTTCACCTGACGCACCGTCACCGATCAGGGTAAAATTGGTGATGATCGGGCGCGAGCGCGGCAGGGCGTCATTGGTCGTGTCGCCGTTATTGTCGCCCTCGATGCCATTGTCGCCGACAAGGAAGCGGGCAGCCGTCTGGTCCACGATGGCGTATTGAAGCGAGCCGATCCAGCCGTCCGTCCAGTCGATGGAGTCGTCGTTCGCCCCCGTGACCACAAGGTGGCTGACGCTGACAGTGCCGCCGAACCACTCCATGCCATCGTCCCCGCCATTGAGGACCTGGATGAAGTCAAGCTCGGTCCCGCTGCCGACGCCCTGGAGCGCGATGGCATTCAGTTCGTTTGTGCCGGAGAAAATCTGTCCGGCATAACGAACCTGCAGGAAGTTGACGCGACCCGAATTGTCGTTGGCGATGGCGCCGCCAAACGGACCGGAGCCGCCTTCCCCGTTCTGGGCGCAAGCCGCTGTACCGGCAACAGCCGTCGTGTCTATCGTGCACTCGTTCAGAGGCGCGCGGCCGTTAATCGCGAGCCCGCCTATCTCGTTCGTGACACCGGGACGGATGACGCCGCCATTGTCGAGGTCATTCCGGCTGGTCAGAACCACCGGAGAAATCGACGAGCCGTTGGCGAAGATCTGCGAGCCGCGCGAGATGACCAGAAGATCGACATCCCCTGCCGCGCCATTGCCGAAGATCGTCACGCCCGGATCGATCGTGATCGAAGCGGTCGGCGCGCCGGCAGCCGGATCGGCAAGGCCGTCCGCACCGATGAAGACCGTACCGTCAAGCCGGTAGAGATTGCCTGCCGTCAGGCGGATGTCCTCGGTGATCGTGCCGTCAAGGACGCAGGTGAACTGCTCGGTGCGGCCCGGGAAGGTTGACGGGGCATCGGCCGCGTCCACAACCGTGCCCGATGGGCAGCCCGGAGGCTCGGCACCCGGAATGTCGATCGTCCACCCGGTCGTCCAGTTGTCGGTCGCCGTGTCGTCAGGTCCGAACGCGCCAACATACATGGCCGGAGCAAAACCTGCATCAACCAGTTGCGGGTCACGCGCCGTCAGCGCGAGTTCGGCTGCGCCCGGGAGCACGCCGTCGAGCGACGTGCCGCCGCCGAGCACATTGTTCATGCCGGCGTCGAACAGCGTCTGCGCGCCGCCGACGAGGTTGGCCGTGTTGCCGGCCACGAACAGCGAGTTCACCGTCGGGCTCGGCCCGGTGCCCGCTGCGCCGAACTCGAAGCCTTCAGCAAAGTTCGTGACGATGATGTTGGCATAGTCCCCGGCGGTTCCGGCGCGGAGCTGCATGCCTTCGCCTGCGGCACCGTCCCCGATCAGGGTCAGGTTCGACAGGCGCGGCGTCGAGCGCGGCATGGCGTCTGCCGACGTGTCGCCGTTATTGTCGCCTTCGATGCCATTGTCGTCGCCCGGCTCCTGGATGACGAGGCCGAACTGGAGACTGCCGACCCAGCCGTCGGTCCAGTCGAAGGAGTCGTCGCCGGCTCCCGTGACCACGAGATTCGTCGCATCGACCGTGCCGCCGAACCATTCAAAGCCGTCATCCGCGCCGCGATGGACCTGGATGCTGTCAAACAGGGTGCCGGAGCCGACGCCCTGCAGCGCGATGCCGTTCAGTTCGTTGGTCGACGTGAACTGGAAGCCGGCGTGCTGGACGCGGACATACTGGAAGGAACCCGAGCTGCCGGCCGGCTGGTCGCCGCCGAACACGCCGGAGCCGCCCTCGCCGTTCTGCTGGCAGGCCGCCGATCCCGGCGTCGCGGCCGTATCGACCGTGCACTCGTTGAGCGGGGCCGCGCCATTGATGGCAAGGCCGCCCCAATCGCCCGTGCCGCTGGTGCCGTTCGGCTGCAGGTCGTCCTCGAAGTCTTCAGCCGATGTGAAGACGATCGGGTTTGTCGGCGTGCCGACGGCCGTCAGGGTCGAGCCGCGCGACACGACGAGAAGGTCCACGACGCCTTCCTGGCTGGCCGAGATGAAGGTCTGGCCGGCGGCAAAGGTCACGTCGGCCGACATCCCTGCCGGATCGCCGATGAAGACGGTGCCCTGAATGAGGATCGGGTCGGCAGAGAGCGGAATGTTCATGGTGCCCGTGATCGTCCCGGCGCGGGCGACGGTGCCGCCGCCGGTGCCGCCGGTCGCGGCGCTGGCCGTGCCGCCGGATGTCAGCGAGCAGAAATTCGTCATCTGGCCGCTGATCGGAAGGGCCACGTTCGCAGCGAAGCTCGTGCCGGTCGGGCAGTCAGCCTGGCTCTGCGGTTCAGTCGAGCGGGCAGCGAAGCCGGTCGCGGGCGGCGGCGGGGGCGGCGGCGGGGGGGCCGTCGGAGGAGCTGGCGGAATGACAACCGTTCCAGGCGTCGCAATCTCGGTATCGGAACAGGCGACAAGCGCGATCGAAGCGACGCCCATCATGACGGCGAAACGCAGGCTCTTCTTCAATTTCATGGTGGGCCCCTCGGGATGTATCGTGTGGAACAAAAAAATGGCGCGAATGAAACGACCGAGTCTGTCGGCCGCCCCACCCCACATTCGGGCTTATGGCACACGTTCATGACGGTTTTTAAACAGTTAAGGCTCAATAAACTTGTGTCAGATTTGCGACAGATGATGTATATTTACTTTCCAATGACACAAAGGCATTCATAGATTACATCATTTAGATCATATGTGCTGTCGTAAGCCGATTTTTACTGGCATTATTGAAAATAAGTAAAATATGACAGCCAGATATAACTTTCGTAACTACAGTTTTACTTATGGGAAATTTGTTACCGTGCATCCATGAAGCGCTGAAGTCTTGGATATGTCCGTTTCGCTCTCGAACCGACTTGTCGGTTCCGTCGACATGACGGCCGGGCACGGACCTTCCGGCAGGAACACACGTGTCAATCGAACGGCAGTACCTGAACCGGGCTCCCCGGCGGCTGGCCAGCCGCGTTCGGCCGGAGCCGGATAAGGCAGTCGGCCCGGGCGAGCAGCCGCTGATTGCCGGAGTCTTCGCCCGGCAGGATTGAGACGCCGCCCGTCGTCCGACGCCCGCGCAGGAACGTCTCGCGGTCTCCGGCGGGAGGAACCGCGTCCTCGCAGGCCGCCGGGGCGAATCGCAGCAGTCCGGCCGGGTCCCCTCCCCCCAGACCAACAAGCAGCGGCCCGAGAAACAGCCGCGCCGTTACGAGCGCGGAGGTCGGGTTTCCCGGCAGTCCGAGGACCAGCCTGTCCCCTGCCCGCGCCAGCCAGGCCGGCTTTCCGGGCTTGATCGCAACCTTGGCGAACATGTAGTCGGGCGCATGGCCAAAGGCGGATCTCGCATGGTCCCTGTCTCCGACAGACGCCCCGCCCAGCATCACGACAAGGTCCGCCGCGCCAAGTGCCTGACGAGCTTCCGCCGCAAGCAGATCAGGATCATCACCGAGGTGCGCAGTCCGGACAACCACGCCGCCCTGCCCTTGTACGAAAGCAGCGATACCGAGCGACACGCTGTCCGGAATCGCGCCGTTCCGCTTGAATGCTGTGCCGGGCGCAGCGAGCTCGTCGCCCGTTGCGATCAGGGCGACCCGCGGCTGGCGGAAAACGCGCAGTTCCGCCCGGTCGGCCGCTGCCGCCGTCGTCAACGCCCGCCAGTGCAGCCGCGTGCCCGCCTCCAGCAGCATGTCCCCGGCCCTGAAATCAGACCCTGCCTTGCGGATGAACCGGGCCTCGCCGTGCGGCCTCTCGAAATGCGCGAAAGCGCCGTCCCGTCGAACATTTTCCTGCACGACAACCCGGTCTGCTCCGTGAGGCAGCGGCGCGCCGGTAAAAATGCGCACGCAGGTTCCCGGCTCAAGCGGGGCAAGCCCGCCCGCATGGCCGGCAAAGAACTCCCCGGCAACGGGTAGGCTCGCGGGCAGGACCACGAGATCACTCTCGCGTACGGCATATCCGTCCATCGAAGAGAGGTCGCGCGACGGGGAATCAGTTCGTGCCGAAAGGGCTTCAGCCAGTCTCCGGCCCGCCGCTTCGGCAAATGGAACTGTCTCGGCGCCAATGGGCTGTGCCACGGCGCAGAGGGCCGCCACCGCCTCGTCGAATGTCACCAGGGCGAGACTCACGGACGAACCCAGTCGCCTGACTTTCCGCCAGACTTCGCCTCGAGCCGGATCGCCTCGATGGCCATGCCGCGATCCACGGCCTTCAGCATGTCATAGAGTGTCAGCGCGGCGACCGAGACCGCCGTCAGCGCCTCCATCTCGACGCCGGTCTGGCCGGTCGTCCGCGCCTCGGCAACGAGCCGGAAGCCCGGCAGGTCCTCGTCCGCCGAAATGGTCACGGAGACCTTGCTGAGCGGCAAGGCATGACAGAGCGGGATGAGCTCGGAGGTTCGCTTGGCGGCCATGATGCCGGCAAGCTCGGCCGTCGTCAGCACCGCCCCTTTCGGCGTATCGCCCGACTTGACCCGTGCCAGCGTCTCCGCTTCGCACCTGACCACGCCGCTCGCGACCGCGCGCCTCATCGATGAAGGCTTGTCGCCGACATCCACCATGTGAACGCGTCCAGCCTCGTCGAGATGGGTCAGCCGGGTCATGTCATTTGCCTTCCGAACCTGTCGCCCGGCCAGAAGGCGGCACGCTGTCTCCGTCGTCAAGCCAGCGCTGCCGGTCTGCCGCGTCAGCCTGTGTCGGCTCGATCCAGCGGCGGCCGAACGCGCCTTCTTCGCGCTTCCAGAACACGGCCTCGGTCTTGAGGCGGTCCATCAGATAGTCGGCGGCTTCAAACGCGGCCCGGCGATGGGCGCTCGCGACCCCGACAAAGACAATCGTCTCGCCGGGCTCCATCGCGCCGTGCCGGTGGACGACCCGGATGGCAAGCGTCTCGAAGCGCCGCGCGGCATCGGCCGCGATGGCTTGCATGGATCGGAGCGTCATGCGCGGATGGCTTTCGAGGACCAGGGCTTCAAGCCGTTCGCCAGCCTTCGTTTCCGGCCGCACGAGCCCGGCAAACGTGACGACCGCCCCTGCCCCGGAGGCCATGCCGCCAAGCTGCGCGATCTCCATGCCAGCATCAATCTCCCGGCCGGCAAGCTCGACCGACACCGCCACCGGCAAGGCGTCCCGCTCAGCCACCGGACAGGGGGCTCATGAAGGCGACCGTGTCACCCGGCCGGACCGGGCAGGCCTCGTCGACAATCACATCATTTACCGCGGCGCGAACCGTCAGGTCCTTCAAGCTGTCGCAGTCATGCCTCGCCGCAAGCGCCCCGCGCAGGCCCGCAATCGTCAGTCCCAGCTCCGGCACCTCCACCGCAACCGAACCGCCCATGGCGTCAGCGATCCTGCCAAAGAAATGTACCTGCATGACAGCGGCTCCCGATGGGCAAGCTTATAGGCCGCCGCACCCTGAGCGCCAAGGCTAGCCGCTTTCGCGCTGTGTAATGCCTTATGGAATGTCGTTTGGAGCGGGCGATGGGCTCGCAATTAGATTTTTTAGTCAATAATATCAATGCAGTATAGAAATGAATGACCACCAATGTTACACATTTTCACGCGCTTTTGTAGCACAACACATGTCGGGCAATTGCGGGCTCGTTGGTCCGACGACTTAGATGTTTAAGGCAATCCCGATTTCGGGGAAACCGCTCTGTCCGAAAATTAGCTCCTCGATCGAGCCCTAGGCTGAATCGACATTCAGCGCATCCATAAGATTGCTGCGGCAAGGACGA
>CAYSED010000059.1:0-15710 GCA_964429935.1 uncultured Hyphomonadaceae bacterium | reverse complement strand
GCATCATATTCGTCGAACACGATCGCGACCGGGCGCTGCAGGGCCCAGGGCAGAATGCCTTCGCGGAACTCGGTGACCTGGACGCCGTCCTTCAGGATGATTGCGTCCTTGCCGACCATGTCGATCCGGGACACGTGGCTGTCCAGATTGACCCGGATTGTCGGCCAGTTCAGGCGCGCGGCGATCTGCTCGATATGCGTCGACTTGCCCGTGCCGTGATAGCCCTGCACCATGACGCGGCGATTGTGCTCGAACCCGGCGAGCACGGCGAGCGTCGTCTGCGGGTCGAACCGGTAGGCCTCGTCGAATTCCGGGACATATTCGGTCTTCTCGCGGAATCCGTGCACGACCATGTCCGTGTCGAGCCCGAAAGCCTCGCGGACCTTGATCTTCACGCTCGGCTTCAGGCCGGACAGCTTGTCGTCGGAACTCATTACGGTCATGGCGGCGGGTCTCTTGGGAGCGGACTATTACGGGTTTCTATCACGATGAGGCGCTGCGCCAAGCGTGGCGAGGCGGAAAGCCGCGCCTGCCGGTGACAAAGATGTGAGCGCAATGAGTGTGCAATGTGTGTGTCGCGGGCGGGGCAGACACCCTAGACTTCGCAAAACCAGTTTCAGGGAGACACCTGCCATGGCCCGCCCCGCCGTCCGATCCGTCCTGCTCGCTGCCCTGCTCGCGCCTGTCCTCGCCTCGCCACCGGCCCTTGCCGAAACCGGCGAACCCGCCATTCCGGCCAGCCTGACGACGCCGGCGGCGACTTCGGCCTTCGCGGTCGATTACGGGCCGATCGCGGTCTTCAACGAGGCCTTCGGGCGCGAGGAGGGCGGGCGGCTGAAGATCGCCTATGCCGCCACCGGCCGGCAGGGCATGGACTTCCTCGAAGACTATGTCGGCTATCTCGCCGCCGTGCCGGTGTCCGGCCTCAGCCGCGACGACCAGCTCGCCTATTGGCTGAACACGCGCAACGTGCTCGTGGTCGAGGCCATGTCGGATAGCCGGTCCCGGAGGCGCATGGCGCAGGCGCGCGGTACGGCGACAGAGCCCGGAGACATGTGGACCGAAAAGCGCGTCACGGTCGACGGCCACCCGCTCTCGATCGACGACATCGAGCGGGGCATCCTTCTCGCCAACTGGGCCGATACACCGGATATCGTCTTCGGCCTCTATCAGGGCACGCGCGGCGGCGCGTCCCTGCCGCCAGCCGGGTTTGATGGCGCGACGGTCCGCGAAGACCTTGCCCGCCTCGGACGGGACTTCGTCAACAGCCGCGACGGCGTTCGCGTCCGCCGGGGCACGGCCGAGATCCCCGAGTTTCTCGTCTGGCACGAGGACGCTCTTTTCGGCGGCGACCGGACGGCCCTCGTCGCACACCTCGCAACGCTGGCAGATGCCGACACCGCGTCCGGCCTCGCGGCGGCAACGGACATCCGGACACGGTCATTCAGCTACCGTTCGGACGAACTGATCCTGCGCGAGCAGGGCGTTGCGCCATCGGCGGGCGGCGGCGCTGTCGGCGGGGGCGGCGGCAGCTTCGGATCGTGACAGGCCCGGAGGCGGGCCGTCGGCCGGGCGAGGCCGGCATCGCGGTCCCCGGCGGACCGGAAAGCTCAACCATGCGGTGGCCGGCGGCAGTCCTTGTAGGCCTCGGCGCGCTGTTTGCGGCGGGCTGCGGCCTCGTCCGGCTTCTCTCTGCAGGCTTTCCCTATGGCCGGTCCCCGGGCCTCACCCCGCTGACCGACTATGTGCTGCTCGCCGCCGGGCTCGGCCTCGCCTGTGCGGCGCTCGCATGGCTTATTCCGAAACTGCCGGATGCGCGGCGCACACTCGCTGCGATCTTCGTCATCGGCCTTGCCGCGCGCCTCGTCATGTTCGGCTCGCTGCCCGTGCTGGAAGATGACTGGCACCGCTATCTCTGGGACGGGGCCGTGGTCGCCGCCGGGGCGGACCCCTACGCCCACGCCCCGGCCGATGCGACACCGGTCAATCGCCTCGGCGAGGTCCAGGCTCGCTCCGGCGACCCGGACCTGGCTAAGCTTCAGGACCTCGCCGCCGAAGCCCCGCTCGTCTACTGGCGGATCAATTATCCCTATTTCAAGACGATCTACCCGCCGCTCGCACAGGGCGCGTTCGCCCTTGCCCACGGAATTGCGCCGTTCAGCCTCGACGCCTGGCGGGCAGTTCTCTTGGCCGCCGATCTTGCAAGTTTCGCCCTGATCGGCTGGACGCTCACCCTGTTCGGCCGCTCGCCGCTCTGGGCAGGCCTCTACTGGTGGAACCCGGTCGTCATTCTCGAGGGCTTCAATTCGGGGCACATGGACGTGCTGGTTGTGCCGTTCCTCGTCGCCGCGCTGGCGCTCGCGCGGCTGGACCGGCTGCGGCTCGCCGTCATCGTGCTGGCCGGCGCAACGGCTGTGAAGCTCTGGCCGGTTCTTCTCGCCCCAGCCCTCATCCGCACGCGCCTGTTCAGGCCCTGGCAGGTCGCGGGCCTTGCCGCCATCTTCCTCGCTGTCGCCGGGTTCCTCCTGTGGCCGCAGCTTGCCCCGGCCCTCGGCGATCCCGACCAGGGGCTCGTTGCCTATTCCGAGGGCTGGCGGCGGCACAGCTTCCTGTTCGCGGTTCTGGCTGACGGCGTGCTTGCAGGCCTTGCCGATCCGGACCGTGCCGCGCGCATACTCGTTGCGATAATGGTTGCAAGCGGCGCGCTGGTCTTCGCCGTGAAATCCGCGCCGGACGGGCGCGACCTGCCGCTTGCGCTGGCGGTGGTCACCGCACTTCTGATCTTCCTCTCGCCGACGGGCTATCCCTGGTACCAGATCTGGCTTGCCGCGTTCATCCCGTTCGTCCCGCGCGCCGGGTTCCTTGCTCTGGTCGTGGCCGCGCCGCTCTATTATTTCCGCTTCCTGTTCGGCGACGAGGCGGCGATCTACCAGTGGGGCGTGGTTCCGGTCGCGTTTGGCGTCCCGCTCGCCATCCTGGCGGCGGAGAACTGGCTGCAGGGGGGACGCAAACATGCCTGATACGTCCTGGCCCCGCATCGCGGTCATCATTCCGGCGCTCGACGAGGAAGCCGCCATTGCCGGGGTCGTGCGCGCCATCCCGGACCTTGCGACCCGCATCATCGTTGCCGACAATGGCTCGTCCGACGCAACAGCCGACCAGGCCCGCGAGGCTGGCGCGCAAGTGGTGTCGGTCCCGGAAGCCGGCTATGGCCGCGCCTGCCTTGCCGGGGTCGCCGCCGCCGGGGACGCGGACATATTCGTGTTTCTCGACGGCGACGGGTCGGACATGCCGGACGACATGCCTGCGCTGCTCGCGCCCATTCTTGCCGGGAATGCCGACTTGGTGATCGGCTCGCGGACCCTCGGGCGCGCCGAGCCGGGCTCGCTCACCCTGCCGCAGCGCTTCGGCAACCGGCTCGCCTGTTTCCTCATGCGCCGCCTCTGGGGCGCGGGCTATACCGATCTCGGGCCGTTCCGGGCGATCCGGCGTGAGGCCTATGAGCGCCTCGCCATGCGCGCGCCGACTTATGGCTGGACGGTCGAGATGCAGGTCCGCGCCCTGAAGGCGGGCCTCGCCGTTGCCGAAGTGCCGGTCAGCTACCGGCGGCGGATCGGCCGGTCCAAAATTTCCGGCACCGTGCGCGGCGTCGTGCTTGCGGGCACCCATATCATCGGGACGATCCTGATCGAACGGCTGCGTCCAGGCCCGAAGCCCGTCCGGCTCGCCAAACCGGACCGCGAACGCAGGCCCCTGCCAGGGCCTTGAGACGCTTTCGTCCCGCACCGGACCCGGACCGATGCGCGCCCGCATGCACCGCCGGCTCCGGTCAGATCATGCCGCCAAACGTGTCGAGGCCGAAAAGAATGCGCCCGACCTGTTCATAGGTGCCGGGCGCGGTCGCGACATGCTGCGTCATCGCCAGGCTGTCGCGCACCCGGCGCTGCAGGTCATTGTCGAGGAAGAGCGCCGCGCCGCCGCCCATGTCATAGGCCGTGCGGCAGACCTCGGCGGAGGTGCGGACCATGTGCGTACAGGCAAGGCGAAGATCGGCGCGGCGCTCAAGCGGAATCTCGCCGCTCGCACGCGCGACCTCCCAGGTGCGGTCGATCTCGTCGAAGAGATAGGCCCGGGCACTGCGCAGGGAGGCTTCGAGCTTCGCATAATCCGTTTGCGTTACCTGTTTCTCGGCGAGCGTCTTCGAGGACATTTGCGGCTTTTTCTGTCCGGCGAGGGTCCGGATCGCCTCGAGCGCGCCCCGGCCATTGCCGAGGGCGACGGCAGCGACGCCCATGGCCAGCAGGCCGAAAGCCGGGAAGGCATAAAGCGCGCCGCGCTCTGCCGGGCGGTCCATGACGAGCGAGACGGAACGCGTCTTCGGCACGCATATGTTCCCGACCGAGATGTCGCCGGACCCCGTGCCTTTCAGCCCCGCGACATGCCACGTGTCATGCAGCATCGCGTCCGAGGCCGGAAAGACCATCATCCGCGCATCCGGAATGCCGTTCGGCAGGCGCTGCAGCTCGCCGTCCTTCAGGATCACGGCCCCGCCGCAGAGCCAGGAACAATTGGCCGAGCCCGAGCCCCACTGCCAGCGGCCGGTGACCCGGTAATGGTCGCCCTCGTCCGTCGCCATGCCCATCGGCGCGAAGACGCCGCCGGTGATGACCTCCGGGTCCGAATAGATCGCCGCCGCAGTCTCATGGTCCATGTAGGCCGCGTTGAGCGCCGTCGTCGCGCCGATCATCACGCACCAGGCCGCGCTCGCGTTCGCCTCGGCGAGGGCCTCGACCGTTTCGACGATCCGCCGCGGGCTCGCCTCGATCCCGCCAAGGCTGGCCGGCGTCACGAGGCGGAAGAAACCGGCTTCGGCGAGCCGGGCGGCAAGGTCAGCCGGCAGGCGTCGCGCCTCGTCCATTTCTGCGGCGCGGCGCATAAGCTCCGGCCCGAAGGCCCGGGCGGCGGCCAGCGTATCGGTCTCGTGAAACGTGTCAGCCATGGATTATCCTAGCGCCCAAACCGGCAAACCGGAAGCCCTGCAA
This sequence comes from uncultured Hyphomonadaceae bacterium, assembly GCA_964429935.1. GTDB lineage: Bacteria > Pseudomonadota > Alphaproteobacteria > Caulobacterales > Hyphomonadaceae > CALLCD01. The sequence continues at coordinate 10,668 of CAYSED010000059.1, read as the reverse complement.
CCTTTCGCCGGTCGGTGTCACCTGATGCAGCACACCTGCGAGAATGGTCGATGCTTCGAATACGACGATAATCAGTCTGTTTTGGCCTCGGCCCTGCGCTCAGCAATCAGTTCCCTAGAAAGGGACGGCATGCCAGGTTCCCGGAGCATGGCAATCTGGGATCTAATTTCGTCCAGCCGCTGCTCGGACAGGTGCAAAGGGGCAATGGCGTTGGCGAGGATGTCGCGGGCCTCTGCCTCCATGCTTTGTCGATTCCGTTTCATGTTAGGGAGCCTCTCCGGGAGATCGAACACTGCGTCCTCCTGGTGCTGCCAAAGGGTTTGTGGCGTTCAGGAGTCTGGCCGTTGAGTAGAACCTGTTTATCGAATTGTAGTCTGATACGCTTGCGATTTCTGAACCCCTCCAAGATCGATCGAGCCGCTTGCCCAAGTAAGGCACCACAAGCTCGATCTCCAAGAGGTCAATACTGGACGGCACTTTGACAATTTTGACTATATTTATTCCTGTTCCCGAGTGAAGCCAGATTTTCTGGTCTGCTTTCTCCACTATATTGTCAAATGTATAAGACCAAGACGATTGACCGGAAACTGCTTCTTGGGCGTGAAGAAAAACATTGTAAAGTTCCAAAAGCTGCATGCCTTTGTTGTCAATGCGCAAGAATATTTCAAACTGGTTCTCGCCATTGACGCTTGTCAGGTAGCTAAAGTTAATTGCGAGTTCGGTGTGCCGTCTCGCGCCGCCAGACAGCAGTGTGTATTTCAGCGCGGCACCAAGGACACCGATGCTGGCGACGAGATTGAACGCAATCTGCGAGAGTTCCATCCATTGTTGCGAACTTTCCATGATCTTCGTCCTCAGCGATACACTTTCGGTTTCTTCTGCTGGAAGCGGACGCCGGCGCGGCGGTATCGCTCGTGGCGTTCAGGACCAGCAAGGGCGTAGGTTTTTTCACGCAGATAATCCATCAGGTCCCGCCGTTTGCCAGCCGCGGCGAGCGCTTCGGGCGTCAGCGTCTCGCCGATCGCGACGGGCAGCGCCTTGCCCATCCGCCGTTTCACCTCGCGAAAGACGAGGGCGAGACGCAGTTCGAGCGAGACATGGCTCGCAAGCTGGAAAAGGCGCGAGTTCTGGCCCTCGAAATAGACCGGCGTCACGCTGGCATTGGAATGCGTGATCAGTTTCGCCGTGAACGGCTTCCAGGAATCGTCAACGGCGGTCCGGTCGAACGGGCGCGGCGTCGTCGCCACGCCGCCGCCCGGAAAGACGATGATGCAGCCGCCTGCCTTGATATGCGCCATGGCGTCCCGGCGCATGGCGACATTGGCTTCGGTGGCCTCCTTGGTGCCCGAAAAATCGACCGGCAGGAGATAGGGGCGTGCCTCCGGAATCCCGTCGAGCGCCGAATTGGTCAGCACCTTGAAATCATTCCGCCGCAGGCTGACGAGCCAGGAAATGACAAGCCCATCGAGCACGCCGAACGGATGGTTGGCAACAACGACGAGCGGGCCGTCCTTCGGCATCTCGGCATGGCGGCTGGCCGAGAAGCGCACATCGAGATCGAGCAGGCGCATCGCCGCCTCGAAGAAGGGCACGTCCTGCGAAAGGTGTTCCCGGTAATGATCGTAGAGTTTCTTGATCTTGGGCTGGCCGGACAGGCGCTCGACCGTGCGGATGAAGCGCCGCTTGACCGGGTCCTCGAAATAGGACGCGTAGGACAGTTCTGGCGATGCGTCGGCCTGCAGGGTCATAGCCGCATCAAGCTCGCGAGATTGTTCTTCTGAATGTCGGACGAACCGCCGACGATCGGCATGCCGAGAAGGTCGCGGACATGGCGCTCCATGTCATAGGCATCCGACAGGGCATAGGCGCCCATCACCTGCTGGCAGGCCAGCGCGATCTCGACGCCCGTGTCCGCAACGAAGAGTTTTGCCATGGACGTCTCGACCGAGCACGGACGCTTCTCGCTCGCGAGCCAGGCGGCGTGGTAGAGCATGTGGCGCGCCGCCTGCAGCTTCGTGCGCACCGTAACGAGCTTGTGGCGGATCGCCTGGTGCTGGGCGATGGGCTTGCCGAACTGGACGCGCTCCTGAGCATAAGTCCAGGCTTCTTCAGCCGCCGCCCGTGCGATGCCGAAGGCAACCGCCGTGATCTCGATCTTCTCGACATCGAGGGCGCGTCCTGCCAGCAGGTCCCAGCCCCGGTCCCACATGTCCGGCCCGCCGACAATCGCGCTTTCGGGCAGGCGGACATTGTCGAAATGAACGTCCATGGATGCGGTATAGCGCAGGTTCGAATGCCGGATCGGCGTCATCGAGATGCCTGGCGCATCGGTCGGGATCAGGACGAAGGAGAGGTTGCGATAGCGCGCTTCTGCTGACCCGGACCGGACGAGGCAATAGATGTAATCGCACCAGTCCGCCCCGGTGCACCAGCGCTTCGAGCCGTTGACGATGATCTCGCCGCCCGTCCGCTCCGCCCTCGTTTCAACGCTCGGCAGGTCGCCGCCGACATTCGGCTCGGACAGGCCGTAGCAGAGCAGCATCTCGCCGCGCGCAATCCTCGGCAGCATCTCGGCCTTCTGCGCATCCGACCCGTTCTCGGAAATGTTCATCCCGCCATAGAAGGCCGCGTGGATGTATGGCCCTGCCAGCGAGGTCCCGAACTGGCAGAGCTCTTCAATCACGGCAGCGGCGGCCACCACGTCCTGTCCGGCGCCGCCATGGGCTTCCGGAATGGTCAGGCCGATGACGCCAAGGTCGGCGAGGGCGCGGAAATCGTCCCGGTCCCAGGCATGCTCGCGGTCGAGCCTTATGCGCTTCTCGCGCGGCAGGCGCGCAGCCGCGAGGCGCGAGACCTGGCGGCGCAGCTCGGCGACATGGCCGGGTTCGTCAGTGAAGCTCTGATAGGTCATGGCCGCCTTTCGCCTTGCCCGAAGATGGAAGCATTTCAGGGCCCCGGCAAGCGGCAGGCTACGGCGTGCCGATCTTCGCCGGGTCGAACGGCACGGTCTGGTAGACCTGGTTCACCCAGTTGCCGAACAGGAGATGGGCATGCGAGCGCCAGCGGTTCAGCGGGCGGGCGGAGGTGTCCTCGTTCGGATAATAGCCGTGCGGCGGGCGCACCGGCTTGCCGGCGGCGCGGTCGCGCTCGAACTCCTCTTTCAGGGAAGAGGAATCATATTCGATATGGTTGAAGACATAGAGGTTGCGGTGCGCCGGCTCGGCAAGAAGGCATGGCCCGGTAAAGTCGCTGTCCATCAGGATCTCTAGCTCCGGCTTGCCCGCCAGGTCGGCGGCGCGCACCTCGGTCCAACGCGAGACGGGGATCAGGAAATCGTCCGAGAAGCCCGAGAGATAGGGCGAGGCGGGGTTCAGGTTGCGGTGGCGGTAGACCCCGAAGGCCTTCTCGTTGAGCGCATGTTTCGGCACGCCGTGAAAGTGCCAGGCCGCCGCCATCGCGCCCCAGCAGATGAAGAAGGCCGAATGCACGTTCGTCCGCGTCCAGTCGAAGATGCGCGTCAGTTCCGGCCAATAGGTGACCTGCTCGAAGGCGAGGTGCTCGACCGGCGCGCCGGTGACGATGAAACCGTCGAACTTGCGGTGCCGCACGTCCTCCCAGGACTGGTAGAAGCTGATGAGGTGCTCGGCCGGCGTGGTCTTCGGCGTGTGGCCATCGACCATGACGAGCGCGAGTTCGACCTGGAGCGGCGTTGCCCCGAGCAGGCGGGCGATCTGGGTTTCGGTCCGGATCTTGTCCGGCATCAGGTTCAGAAGGCCGATCTGAAGGGGGCGGATGTCCTGGCGGATGGCATCGCTGTCGGCCATCACGGCGACGCCTTCACGCACGAGCACGTCCCGCGCGGGCAGGGTGTCGGGAATCCTGATCGGCAAGGCACGCCTCCGTTCGTCTCTCGCCGCCTGTGAGGAGGCGGGAACGCGCCTTGTCGGCTGCTGGTCCCGCACGGCCTTTTAGCGACTTGTTTAACGTGGCTGCAAGCCGACCGGCCAAATCACCACGCCTTCCTGATAGGCCCTTGCCGGTGCCCCTGTCAATTTCCCGCCGCCCCGGGCCCGCCGGGAAAGCCCTGTTGACCGGGCCGTTTGTTCACTTTATGTTCCGTGCAGGAGGACCCATGCGCCAGCCTGCCACGATCGAATCGCTCTACATCGATTTCGACGCCTTCTTTGCCAATGCGGAGAAGCAGCTCTGCCCGGGCCTGCGCGGGCGTGCCGTCGGCGTGCTCCCGCTCCGGTCGGAGCATACGAGCCTCATCGCCTGCTGCTATGTTGCCAAGGCGGCCGGGGTGCGCCGGGGCATGTCGATCTCCGAGGCCCGCGCGCTCTGCCCGGACATTGTCCTTCCCGTCGCCCGCCACGACGAATATGTCCGGCTGCACCACCGGATCCTTGCCGAGATCGACCGCCATCTCCCGGTCCGCAGGATCTGGTCGATCGACGAGATGGAATGCGCGCTCGTCGGCTCGGAACGCCAGCGGGGCCTTGAAATCGCCCGCGCGATCCAGACCGGGCTGCGGGACAGGATCGGCCCCTGGGTCACGCCCTCGATCGGCCTTGCCCCGAACCAGTTCCTCGCCAAGGTGGCGGCGGAAATGAACAAGCCGAACGGGCTCGTCGCCCTCTTGCCGGAGGATCTGCCCGGCCCGCTCGCCGGCCTCGCCCTGACGGACCTTCCGGGCATTGCCGGGCGCATGGAGGCCCGCCTCGCGCAGGCGGGCGTCAGGACCGTCATGGACCTCTGGAACCTTGCCCCGAAACATGCCCGCCACATCTGGGGCAGCGTCGAGGGAGAGCGGTTCTGGGCGCAGCTTCGCGGCCTCGCCGTTTCCCGGCCGGAAACCGTGCGCCGCATGTTCGGCCATGGCCGCAACCTGTCGCAGGACTGGCGAACCCCCGCGCGGGCCCGGGACTGCCTGCGCCTGCTGACCGCCAAGGCCGCCCGCCGCCTGCGCCGGGAGGGCTATCTGGCAAGCGCCGTCTCGATCTCTTTCGCGACCACCGATGACCGGACCTGGCACACCGGGCACGGATTTGAGCCCGCCCGCGACGACCGGACCTTCCTGCGCGCCGCCTCCCGGCTCTTCGATGACGGGATCGACCGCCTGCGCCCGAAGCGCCTCAGGAAGGTCTCGGTGATGCTGTCCGGGCTCAGCCGCTCCGGAGACACGAGCGCCGATCTCTTCGAGCTGGAACCGGCCCATGCCGAGCGGGTCCGCTGGGAACGCCTGACCGATGCCATGGACAGCCTGAACGCGCGCTACGAGGCGTGCGTCGTTTCGGTCGGCCCGCGGCGCGAGCCGCCGGGCGGATATGCCGGGGCAAAGATCGCCTTTGGCCGGGTCCCGGACCTGCAGGATTTCGCCGTGCCCCTGGGGCGGCCGTCCTCGCGCCCCGTGTGACCTGCCGCTTCCTTTTTCGGTCCGCCTTCCTTACATTGGCCATGGCGGCGGCTGCGGCGCGCGGCGCGGGAAGTTTATTCCAGCGACCTTACATTACCATCAGGGAACTGTCCCTGGCCGGGACCGTGGTCCCGGACACACGGTGCCCACCTAGCAAGCTGGGTCGATGGGAATGACAAATCCCGTCCGGCGTTCGCGGTTGCCGTCATGATTTTGTCGCCGCCATTCGGTACCTTGCAGGAAAGGGGATTACCGGACATTAACGACTTTCCTGACAGACTTTGGATGCCATGAGCCAGCCGACGAAAGACGACATGCGGCGCATCCTGCGCAAGGTTCGCGCCGAAGCGGCCGCGCGCGATCCGGATGCGGCCGAGCGGCTGGCCGATGTCTTCCCGATGAAACTGTTCGACCGCTATGGTCCCGTCGTGGCAGGCTACATGCCGATCCGCGACGAGCTTTCGCCGCGCCCCCTGATGGACCGGCTGGCGCTCGCCGGCGCCGCGCTCTGCCTGCCGCGTCTCGAGCCGGGCGGCGGCATGAGCTTCCGGCTCTGGGAGCCCGGCGAGCCCCTGGTGGAAGGCCCGTTCGGCCTGTCCGAGCCCCCCGACACGGCCCCGCTCGCGGCCCCGAGCCTCGTCCTCGTCCCGGCGCTCGGCTTCGATGCGTCCGGCACGCGCCTTGGCTACGGGCAGGGGCATTATGACAAGGCGCTGGAGCGTCTCAGGTCGAAAGGCCGGGCTTTTGCCTGCGTCATCGCCTACAAGGCGCAGATGATGGATGACCTGCCCTGCGAGGCGCATGACCAGCCGCTCGACTGGGCCGTCACCGAACAGGGCTCGGTTCCGCTCTTCATGATGCGGGCGATGGCGAGCTGAAACGGCCCTGGCTGTCCCACCTGTCCCACCTGTCCCACCCGGTGTCCCACCGCCTGTCCCACCCGGCGATCTGTCCGGCAGCTTATCCGGCCTGGCGCAGCCGCTCGGCGGCGGCCTCTTCGGCCTTCGCGTTTCTGAACCTGCCGGTGAACTCGTTCACGCGCGGCACGATCTCGGTCTTGAACCGGGAGCCGTTGAACACGCCGTAATGGCCGACATCCGGCTGCACATAGTCGAGCCGCATGTCGTCCGGAATGTTCCGGCAAAGCGCATGCGCCGCCTGCGTCTGGCCGATGCCGGATATGTCGTCCTTCTCGCCCTCGACCGTCATCAGAGCGACGGACCGGATCGCTTCCGGCTTCACCGGCCGGCCGCGAAATTTGAACACCCCGCGGGCGAGATGGTGTTCCTGGAAGATGCGGGAGATCGTCTGCAGATAGAATTCTTCTGTCAAATCAAGGACAGATAGGTATTCGTCATAGAATTTCCGATGCTTGTCGGCGCTGTCGCCATCGCCCGACACGAGGTGATTGAAGAAGCGCCAGTGGGCGTGGACATGGTTCTCCCAGTTCATGTTCATGAACGAGGAGAGCTGCACGAAGCCCGGATAAACGCGGCGCATGGCCCCGGCCCAGGGCATCGGCACGGTGTGGATCATGTTCTTCTCGAACCAGGCGAAGGAGCGTTCCTCGGCGAGCCGGTTCGGCACGGTCGGTGACTGGCGGGCATCGATCGGCGAGCCCATGAAGGTCATCGTCGCGGGCAGGGCCGCGTCGCCGTCCTCTGCCATCATCGACACAGCCGCAAGCACCGGCGGGCCCGGCTGGCAGACCGCAAGGACATTCGCCCCCCCGCCAAGATGGGTCAGCATGTCCCGGATATGCTCGATATAATCGTCAAGGTCGAAACGCCCAAGCCAGATCGGCACGTTGCGGGCATCAGTCCAGTCGGTGACATAGACCTCGTGGGTCGGCAGGAAGGCTTCGACCGTGCCGCGCAGAAGCGTCGCATAGTGTCCCGAAAGCGGGGCGACGATGAGCAGCCGCGACTGCCGCCGGGCCTTGTCCCCGCGCGCCTTCAGCAGGTCGCCGGCATCGCGGCTGAAATGCACCATGCGGCACCAGGGCGTCGACCAGATGGTTTTCGGCGTGATGCGGACATCGACGCCGTTGACCCGCGTGGTCGGCAGATCCCAGTCCGGCTTGCCGTAATGGCGCGTTGCCGATTCGAACACGTCAGCCGCCGCCAGCATGGAGCGGCCTAGCTCGGACTGGCCCAGCGGGTTCAGCGGCGAGGACAGGCAGGCCTGCGAGGCCCTCGCCGCGAGGCGCAGGGGAGCCATCGCGGCGCGGTTCATTTCGACCAGGCTGTAGAGCATGTCCGTGCCCCCCTTCTTGTGTGCGCTGCAGCATATGAGCAAGTTGCGGAAGGTGCAAAGCAGTTCGCGCAGCAAGTGTGTGCGACAAGGCTGCGCCCTGAAGGTTAACGAAAAATTTCACGGCAAGGGATCAGGCCGCTGAACGGCCCCTGGGGGCGGGTCAGGACGCGAGGTGCCGGGCGAGGCAGGCGGACATGTCTTCCGGCGTTGCCTCGTGCGTGAAGAACGTCGCAAGCGTCCAGTCGGCATCCATCAGGTAGACAATCGAGGTATGGTCCATCGTGTATTCGGCGAGGCTGTCGGGCGTCTCGATCCGCTGGTAGCCGGTCCTGAACGCGTCGGCCGCGGCCTTGACGGCCTCCGGCGAGCCGGTGAGCCCGACAAGGTCGTCCGGGAAGGCATCCGAGGCGATATAGGACGCCATGGCCTCCGGCGTGTCGCGCTCGGGGTCGATGGAAATCAGGATGGTGCGCGGGCGCTCGGTGCCGTCCGGCAGCATGGCGAGCGCACGGTCGATCGTCACGAGCGTCGCCGGACAGATGTCCGGGCAATAGGTGAAGCCGAAATATACAAGGCTCGGCCGTCCCTTGAAATCGGCCTCGGTCACGGCCGCCCCGGTGGACGAGACGAGGGCGACCGGTCCGCCGATCTCGGCATAGGCGCGTGTCGCGCAGTCCGCCGCCGCGCCGCCTGCCGCCGTTCCCGCGCGGGGGCCTTCGCTGCACGCCGCGAACATGGCGGCGAGGGCGAGGGGCATGAGGTTTGGTCGCATGAAAGTGATATGCCGTCCGCACCCCCTTGGCGCAAGGGACCGCTTGCCGCATGTTCCATGGCCACCCCCCGCCCTTCGACCCACTCGGACCCCCGGCTCCCTGACGCCCTCTTCATGCTGCCGGCAGAAGGCCTCGGCAGCGTCGGGGCGGCGCTCGGGCGGACGCGGCTGCGGACCTTCGTCGGCCTGCGATGGATCGCCGTCCTCGGGCAGTTGACCGCCGTCATCATGGTCGGAACGCTTCTCGGGTTCGACATCCCGATGGCGCTCTGCCTCGCGATCATCTCCGCCTCCGCCTGGCTCAACGTGTTTCTCGCCACCGCCTTCCAGACGCGCCGCCTTGCCAGCGAAGGCGAATCCTTTGCCCAGCTCGCCTTCGACACGCTCCAGCTTGCGGCCCTGATCGCGGCCACCGGCGGGCTCGCCAACCCCTTTCTCATGCTGCTGATCGCCCCGGTCTTCGTTGCATCGGTCAGCCTGCGGCCGATCTATGCCGCAACGCTTGCCGTCCTCGTCCTCGGCATCGCGGCGAGCATGCCGGCCTATGCGCTGGACCTGCCCTGGCGCGACGGCGCGGACCTTGCCCTGCCGGCGCTGTTCCAGTGGGGCCAGTATGCCGCGCTTGCCGTCGGGGTCCTGTTCTTTGCCCTCACCGCGCTGCGGCTCAGCCATGACCAGGCCCGGCTCGTCCGGGCCCTCGACGCGGCACAGGTCGTGATGGCGCGCGAACAGCGCCTGTCGGCGCTCGGGGCCATGGCGGCCATGACAGCCCATGAGCTTGGCACGCCGCTCGCGACCATTCACCTCGTGGCGCGGGAAATGGCCCGCGACCTGCCGCCGGACAGTCCCCATGCCGAGGATGTCGCCCTGCTCGCCGAGCAGGCGGAGCGCTGCCGGAACATCCTTCGCACCCTGGCACAGGAGCGCAAGGCCGGGGACATCATCCATGCCCAGATGCCGCTCTCGACCCTTGTCGAGGAGGCCTCGGCCCCTCACAAGGGGCTCGGGGTCGAGGTGCGCGTGCGCACCCGGCGCGAAGCCGGCGGCGAGGAGACGCTGCCGATTGTCGCGCGCAGCCCCGAAGTCCTGCATGCCCTCGGCGCGTTCATCGAGAACGCCGTGAGCTTTGCCGAGACGGAGGTCGCGATCGAGGCGTCATGGAATGCCGAGGACTATGCCGTCACCATCATAGATGACGGCCCCGGCTTCTCGGCCGAGATCCTGCCGAAGCTCGGCGAGCCCTATGTTTCCGAGCGGGGTGCGGCGCAGGCGGGCGGCGGCGACATGGGCCTCGGCTTCTTCATCGCCAAGACTCTGGTCGAGCGCACGGGCGGGCGCATTGCCATGCGCAACCGTCCGTCGCCGGAGCACGGAGCCGTGGTCCAGGCGATCTGGCCGCGCGCGGCACTGGACCCGCAGACGGAAACGCCCATATTGAACTAGCAGAGACCCGGAGAGGGCCCTATGGATCACCCTGTATCAGTTCACGAATTTCTTGCGGATGTGGCCGACCGCTCATGTCTCGTGCTTGATGACGACGGTCCGTTCTGCCAGCGCCTGGCCCGCGCCCTGGCGCAGCGCGGCTTTCTCGTCTCGGCGGTCTCGACGGTGTCCGAGGCGCGCGATGTCGCCCGGCTGAACCCGCCCGCCTTTGCCGTGCTCGACCTGCGCCTTGCCGACGGGTCGGGTCTCGATGTCGTCGAGGTGCTGCACAAGTACCGGCCGGAGGCGAGGGCGGTCATTCTCACCGGCTATGGCGCCATCGCGACGGCGGTCGCGGCCGTCAAGGCGGGGGCCGTCGATTATCTGTCGAAACCCGCCGAGGTCGAGGACATCATCAAGGCGCTCGTCGCCCGCCGCGACGACAAGCCGCAACCGCCGGAAAACCCGATGTCGGCCGACCGGGTCCGCTGGGAACACATCCAGCGCGTCTACGAACTCTGCGACCACAATGTCTCGGAAACCGCCCGGCGGCTTAACATGCACCGCCGGACCTTGCAGCGCATCCTCGCCAAGCGCGCCCCGCGCTAGACCGTTTCCGTCCTTGACGGAATCGGTCGTCGTTTTTTTCGCTCACGCCAGTCGGCTGGCGCCGAGGGCTCCGCGGGGGCGGCGCAGGGGCGCCGGGCGACCCTTGGTCGCTTGTCGCGCTTCCGCTGAAGTCGAAAGCGCTCTAGGCTGAATCGACATTCAGCGCATCCATAAGATTGCTGCGGCAAGGACG
>CAYSED010000058.1:0-15915 GCA_964429935.1 uncultured Hyphomonadaceae bacterium | reverse complement strand
AACTACATCGTCAACGCAGGATATGCTTCCGCTGAAACTTAAACCGCTCTAGGCCAGGGCGTCCCAGTCGAAATGGTCCTGCAGGATCGCCGTGTCCTGAACGAACTCGTCAAAGGCGAACTCGGCCCGCGCAGAATTGTCCGCGCCCCGGGCACTGAACCCGGAGCCGCCCTCGAAGAAGGTCGGAAAGGACCGGTTCTGAAGCAGCGCGGCCTTGCCCGAAGCCCCCCCGAAGACGAAGGCATCAGCAGCGATCGCCGTTGCCAGGACCCCGTCGCCACCGACGAAGTTGTCATCCGTCAGGCGGTCGAGCCGCACGCCCTGCAGGGTCAGGACGCCTTCGTCGCCGAAGTCGAACACGGTCGAGCCGCGGAACTGGGTCGCGACAGAAAGGGCATCCTGCAAGCCGTTGATCCCGAAGGCCGTCAGGTCGAGCAGGTCGGTGCGCGTGTTGAACCCGGCCACGCGGTCATTGCCGAATCCGGGAGCCGCCTCGACCGTGTCCTGGCCGAAACCCGCGATAATCGTGTCATTGCCGGACCCGAGGATGAAGCGGTCATTGCCGAGGCCGCCCAGGACATGGTCATCGCCGGCGCCGTCGGAGAGGACATCGTCGCCAAGGCCGCCGTCGAGCCGGTCATTGCCGTCGCCGCCGTTCAGCCGGTCATTGCCGAAAGAGCCGAAAATCCTGTCATCGCCTGCGCCGCCATCCACCCTGTCGTCGCCAAGCCCGGCGAAGACCGTGTCGTCGCCATCACCGGAATTGACATAATCGTCGCCGCCCTCGGCGAAGATAAGGTCGTTGCCGCCATTGCCCTCGATGAAATCGTCGAGGCTTGTCGCGAACAGGCGGTCTGCAAGGTCGCTGCCGGCAATCGAATTGTCGAAGAAAGCGACCGACCCGAGGAGCGGATTGTGATCGCTGGCAATCGCCCCGAAGAGGCCGACATTGAGCTGGAGCGTGTCGAAGCTTGTGATCGCGTCGAGATTGGCGGTCACGAGCAGGTGGTCGATCTGCTGCGAATTGCCCTCGAAATTGAAGCTGTAGCGGTCGGCGGATTCGTCGATGTCGAACACCTGGTTGAACAGGACCTGCGGGCCGCCGTTCGCCGTGCCCTCGATAATGCCGAGGGGCGTGCCGAACTCGAACTCGTTGAGATCGCCGAGCACGCTGACCTGGGCGTCGGGATTGGCCGCCAGAAGCGATGCGACAAAGGCGCTGATCGCCGTGGCCTGCTCGAGCCGTCGCGTCTCGCCGCCGGAGGTCGGCGGCTGGTCGGCCCCGAACAGCGCGTCCGAACCGCCCCGCGACGTGAAGTGGTTGTTGACGAGCGTGACCTGCTCCCCGGCGAACTCGAACGTGCCGACGAGCGGCGACCGCGTGCCGGCGAATGTCGACGGATCGGCCCCCACCGCGCTCAGCACGTCAGGCGTCAGGGCAAAGCTTTCGTCCTCGACAAGCGAGACCCGTTCCGGATTGTAGAGATAAGCGACCCTTATATTGCCGCCCGGCTCGCCGCCGGTGGCAAATTCGCTCTCCGGGGCAACCTCGAAGAATTCATAGCGGGGTCCGCCCGCCGCCGCGATCGCATCGATCAGGAGCTGCAGCGTGGCGGCCGCCGACAGGACCCCGTCGCCGCTGACCGATCCGCTGCCGTCCTGGACCTCCTGCAGGGCGATGATGTCCGGCGACGAGAGATTATTGACCAGTTGCTCGGCAATCGCTGCAAAACGTCCGTCGGCGACATCCGTGTCGCCGTCGCTGTCATTGGGATCGAGATTGAGCACATTGTAGCTCGCGATCGACAGGTTGCCGCCGCTGGTGACGAGCGAGGTTACCTCCGGCGCGTTCGCCGCCGCCGCCACGACCTCGGGAGCAACCGTCGGCAGGATCTCGAAATTCCCGAAACTATAGCTGACGACGCCGGTAATGTCGGCAAGCCGGTCGCCGACGCTGACCCCCGGGGACCCGCCGGCGAACAGCGCGTCGTCGATCTGGATGCGCTCGGGGTTCACGTCGCTTGCGGTCAACTGGATGCCGCCGCCCGCATTGATCCCGGTTGCGCCGGCACCATTTTCGGCGACGACAAAAATCTCGCCGAAATTGTTCGTCTCGCCGACGACTTGCGGATTCGAGATGGTCACGAGCTGGCCTTCGAGCGCTTCGTAGAAGTCGGCCCCGTCGCTGGCCGGGTCGAAGAGGTTGGTCGCGACGCTGGCCGGGTTGTTGAGGTCGACGGGCAGTTCGTCAGGGCTGACAACGGTCTCGGTCGGCGGCAGCAAGCCCCCCGCCCCGATGATGACGGCGGCCGGCAGCGCATTGCCCGAAGAGTTCACGGTCACCGAGAACACGTCGGCGATGTTGGTGACAGTGAGGTTGTTGGCATTGTTCTGGGGCAGGAACTCCTGCACTTCCCCTTCGACGGTGACATCATCGCCAACCGCGACGCCGGGCGCGGCGCCGGTGAAGACGAATATGCCGTCGGAGGTCGACAGGTTTCCGTCGCCCGCCGCGTCCTGCAGGTAGAAGCCGTTGGTCGTGACGGTCGTCACGATGCCGGTCGTGCGAACGTCCTCGCCGGCGAGCGGCGAGATGTGTGCAGCGCCCTGGATGTCGAAGATTGCAGCCGCGATGAACTCGCGGGGCGCGGGCCCGTCATCCGCGGCGAGCGCGTTCGCGTCGCCAACCCGGACATTGTCCACGACCAGCGGCTCGAAACTGTCCGTCGAAGTCAGCTCGAAGTCGAGCGTCAGCAGGCTGCCGCCGTCCGGCAGGTCGATCAGGAACTCGCCGAGCGCCGTGGTCAGCACTGTCCCGTCGCCGATGCCGTCAAGGTCGGTATCCTGCCTGAGGTCCCCGCCCCCGGCTGGCGCCGCGAAGGCAGCCACCAGCGTGCGCGCGCCGCCATCAATCGTGGCAAAGACGCGGATCCCGTCGCCTGCCTCGTAGTTGAGGAAAGCCGGCGCGCTGTTGAGGGCGCCGAGGGCGACCGAAAAGGCAAGATCGCTCGCCGCAACGGCGGAAATGTCGATGCCCGGCAAGGAGATGGTCTGTGTCGCCGGGAACCCGTCGCCGTCATGATCCTGCCCGAAAATGGCAAAGCCGCCGTCAAACCCTGCGGTGAAATCGTCGCGCGCGGCATTGGCTGTATCGGGGGCGGCGAAGCGGCCGAAAAAGTCAAAACCGCCGTCATCGAACTGGGCGGAGAGGAGATAGGTCGTGCCGGGAGCCGCCTCGAAGCTTTCGGCAAAGATGATCCCGGGGCCGAACGGCGTTCCGTCGACCCGCGTGCCGGGCGAGAAACGCGCGCCGCCTGCCCCTTCGGCATCGAGGTGATCGGCAAAGCCTCCGAAAAGGTCAGGATCGCGGGTGACCGACTGGTCGGACCCGCCAACGATGTCCCCGGCGGAGCCATAGGCAAAGCTGTCGATCAGCGTGCCCGATGCATCGCGCAGTTCGACAATGTCGCCGCCATTGGCAAGGCCGGTGCCGATGGTGCCGTCGTCAGTGAACACGAGCGCGCCGCCAAAATCGCCGGTTGGCGTGCCGCCGCCGAAGAGGACCGCCGCCTGCCCCGGCGCAAGGATCGTTCCCGCCGGGAAGACAAACGCCCCGCCGTCATCGTCCGACAGCGTGAAGCCCGAGATGTCGGCCGCCGCAATGCCGGTATTGACGATCTCGATGAACTCGTCGGCCGCCGCGTCGCGGATGCCGTCCCGGTTGGCATCGCCGTCAGCCCCAGCCGCCGGGTCGAACAGGACCTCGTTGATGACGAGCGAGACCGGTGCCGGAGGCGGAGGGGGCGGCGGCACGACGGCATTGAGGGTGCCCGGCGTATCGGCCGAGAGGTCGCCGAACGATCCAATGACGAAACTTCCGGCGCCGTCGGCCGGGCGAAAGACATGAGCCGCCGCGAACGCGCCATCCGGCCCGACGATCGTGTCGCTGTAATTGGTGTCGGGCGTCGCGTCGGCGTCGGTGAGCGAGACGCTGTCCACGAGGGCATCGAAGAAGGTGCCGTCGAGCACGCCGTCATTGTCGGCATCGAGATCGTCCCCGGCCGCTCCCGTGAATCCGCTGACGAGGAGGAAGCTCGTCGGGCTGCCGAACAGGTCGAAGCTTGCGGTCAGGTCGCTTGCCTCGAGTTCGGCCTGCGCGATGGCGGTGGCGATTGCGGCATTGGCGATCAGCGCGATGCCGTTCTCGTCGAAGGTGACGTCATCGAGGCGGAAGGCGAAATCGACCTGCCCGGGCTGGAATTCGCCGGACAGGACGACAAGGGTGAGCCCGGCCAGCGAGGTTCCCGGCGTGCCGAACAGTTCCACATAATTGCTGACATCGTCGCTCGCACCGGACGAGGAGATGCGGATCTCGTTGATCCTGACAACCGGCAGCACCGCCCCGCCCGCGACCTCGACGACGATGTCGTCGAGCCCGAACTCGTCACGCGAACCGGCGCCCGAGACGTCGTCGGTGACGAAGCGCACGAACAGCGCGCCTCCCGCCGCAACGGGCGCGGTCGTGAATGTCGCCGTCTGGCGCACGGACTGGAAACCGAGCGCATCAGACGCCTCCGGCGACACGAAGTCGAGGGCGGACAGCCGCGTGAAAGTCAGGCCGTCGGTCGAAATCTCGACATTGAGGCTGTTGGCGCGCTCGGCATCATTGTTGAAGAGGAGGTCATAGGCGAGCGTGAAGGCCGACTGCTCCGCGCCCGAAACATTCTCGATGCGAAGGGTGATCGTCCCCGGCGTCAGATCCGTGCCGGCGGCCTGGAAGCCGAAGGCGATGTCGCCGCCGAGATCGAACGCATAGATGCCCCCGGTCGACACGCCGCCGCCCAGGTCGAGGCCGCGGGCAAAGTCGCCGGCCGTCGCCGTGCCGCCGAAGGCAAGGTCGCCGTCGGACAGCCCGGTGATGCTGTAGATGTCGGAATCAAGTTGCCCGGCAAGCGGCGCGGGCGAAAACCCGGTCCCGGCAAACGCGCCGAACGTTTCGTCGAAAATTCGCAGCATGTCAGACATCCTCAGCTTTTCTGCCTGCCGGGAACGATTCTTGCAGGACACCATTCATTGATGGCAAAACTAGCCGCATTTGTGTGGCGCTGGAGTGCCGCTTTTATCAATGTTTCATGACGGTCGCGCTTTCTGTCGCCAGCCGCCGTATTTCCCGCTAGGACACCGTCCACCGCCACGGCGAGGGTTGAGGCTTGGCAATCTTGCGCGCGAACGAACCTGCACTTCGGACCGGCTGGGGGCTAGGCCGCGCCGGCGTCAACCTCGCGGGCTTCAGCCTGTTCATCAGCCTGCTGATGCTGACCGGCCCGCTCTACATGCTGCAGGTCTACGACCGGGTCCTCGCAAGCCAGTCCGTCCCAACCCTTGTTGCGCTGACGCTGCTCATCGCCGGGCTCTATGCCGCGCTCGCCATGCTCGACTGGGTCCGCAGCGGCATCCTGTCGGCGACCGCATCGAATTTCGAGGGCCGCCTTGCGACCGCCGCCCTCGACGCGACCCTTGCCGCAAAGGTCGCCGATCCGGGCGAGGTCAGCGACAATTCCCTGCGCGACCTGCGGATGATCCGCCGCTTCATCGCCGGCCCGGCTCTCAAGGCCGCCTTCGACGCGCCGTTTGCAATCCTGTTCTTCGCCCTCCTCTTCCTCATCCACTGGGCCTACGGGACGCTGGCCGTGGCAGGGGCCGTCGTTCTTGCGGCGCTCGCGGCGATGAACCGCATCCTGACCCGGAAGAAGACGCTCGAGGCCGAACAGCTCGAACAGGCCGCCCTCGCCCGCTCCCGGGAAATGACCCGCAATGCGGAAATCATCGCCGCCCTCGGCATGGCAAGGAGCCTGAAGGCGAAATGGCGTGACGAGTTCGACCGGTCGGATGCGGCCATGGTGTCGTCTGGCGACCGGAACGGCAGCTTTTCGGCCTGGAGCAGGTCGTTCCGGCTCCTCCTGCAGTCGGCAGTCCTCGGGCTCGGCGCATACCTGTCGATCCGTGGCCTGTCGACGCCGGGAGCGATGGTTGCCGCCTCGATCATCGCGGGCCGGGCGGTTGCGCCGCTCGAACAGCTTGTCGGGCAATGGCGCTCTGTCACCCTCGCCCGGGAGGCCTGGACCTCGCTGCGCCGGACGCTCGACATCCCGGCCGGCAATCCGGCCGCAACGGAGCTGCCCGCGATTGCCGGACGACTCGCCTTCGAGCAGGTCTCGGCCGGACCGCCCGGCGCGAGGAAGCCGGTCCTTGCCAATATCGATTTCGAGATTGCCCCCGGCACGGTGCTTGGCGTCATCGGCCCGAGCGCCGCCGCGAAGGCAACCCGCGGGCGCCTTGCCGGCGGCCTCTGGCGTCCGCAGGCCGGCACGGTGAGAATCGATGGCGCCGACGTGTCGGCCTGGCCGCGCGACACGCTCGGCCCGCAGATCGGCTACCTGCCCCAGGAGGTTGACCTGTTCTCCGGCACGGTGCGCGACAATATCGGCCGGTTCGCGCCTGATGTGCCGGACTCTGCGATCATAGCCGCCGCACAGGCTGCCGATTGTCACGGCATGATCCTTCGGCTGCCGGACGGCTATGATACGCAGATCGGATCGGCAGGCGCCTATCTCTCGGCGGGCCAGAGGCAGCGCATCGGCCTTGCGCGCGCCCTGTTCGGCGAGCCGGCGCTCGTCGTCCTCGATGAGCCGAACGCCAATCTCGACCATGCCGGCGACGTTGCGCTCCAGGCGGCGATTGCCGGTCTCAGGACGCGAGGCGCCACGGTCATCATTATCGCCCACCGGCCGAATGCGATCATCCACTGCACCAAACTCCTGATGCTGGATGGCGGCGAGCAGCGCGCGTTCGGCGACCGCGACGAGGTGCTGGCCGGGATTTCGCCACGCCAGGCCGTCGGCAGCCGCATCTCGGTCGTCGGCCGGGGGGATGCGCATGACTGACGGGCCGGACGGGCAGCGCCGCTCGCGGGCCGGCCGCTATGCCGCCACGGGGTGGCTCATGGTCACGCTCGTCTTCGGCGGCCTTGGGGCCTGGTCCGTGTTCGCCCCCTTCGAGGGGGCGGTCCTGACATCCGGCAGCATCGTGGTCGAGAGCAGCCAGCAGGCGATCCAGCACCTTGAAGGCGGCATCGTGGCCGGGATCGATGTCCGCGAAGGGGATCTTGTCGAGGCCGGCGCGACCCTCCTCACGCTCGACGGCACGGCAACGCAGGCCCGGCTCGCCAGCATCGAGGCCCGGCTCATGGGCCTGATCGGCCGCGAGGCGCGCCTGCTCGCCGAACGGGACGATCGTGACGAGCCGGTCCTCGACCCGGCCCATGCCGATTTTGCCGACAATGCCGAACTCGCCGACATACTCCTCTCCCAGGCCTCACTGTTCAGGGCGCGCGCCGCCTCCCGGCGGACGCAGGTCAGCCTGCTGCGCCAGAGAATCCGGCAACTCGAGGCCCGCATCACCGGCGTCGGCAACGAGATCGCGGCGAACGAGCTTCAGGCCTCGCTGATCGGCGAGGAGATCGCCGACCTGTCGGTTCTCCTGGATCGCGGACTCAGCCCGAAGCCGCGCGTCCTCGCCCTGCAGCGCGACAAGGCCCGTCTCGATGGCGAACGCGAAGCGCTGATCGCGCAAGTCGCCACGACACGCGTGCAGATCGGCGAAGCCGAGCTTGAACTCAACCACCTGACCGAAGGGTTCCGCGAGGCTGTGCTGACCGAACTGCAGGACGTGCAGACCCAGATCGCCGAACTGTCCGAGCAGCGTATCTCGGCCCGCGACCAGCTTCGCAGGCTCGACATCGTCTCGCCTCGCGACGGCCGGATCATCGGCATAAAGACCCACACGATCGGCGGGGTGATCGGGGCCGGCGAGCCGATCATGCATGTTGTGCCGGAAGACGACGAGCTTGTCGCGCGCGTGCGCATTGCGCCGCGGGACATTGACAAGGTGAGCGCGGGAGCACCGGCGACGCTGCGCTTCACCGCCTTCAGCGCGCAGGAGACCCCGGAAATACCCGGTGAAGTGATAAGGGTGTCGGCCGATGCCCTGCAGGACGAGGCGACCGGGATTCTCTATTTCGAGGGCCTGATCCGCATCCCGCGCGACAACGAGACGCTCGGGGATTTCGAGCTCGTTCCGGGCATGCCGGTCGATGCGCAGGTCCGGACCGAGAGCCGGACGGTGATCTCCTATCTCCTCAAGCCGCTGGCAGATGCCGTCACCGCGACGTTCCGGGAATAGGCCGCTGGAGGCGGCGCAACAGCGAGATCAGCGCACCGTGTCGCTGACGAGGCGGCCGCCGATGATCGTGCCGGTGGTATGCGTCGTGTACTCGAAAGGATCGCCGTCAAACAGCGCAACATCGCCGTCCTTGCCGGTCTCGAGGCTGCCGATCCGGTCGCCGAGCCCGATGATCTCGGCTGCCCGGATTGTCACGAGGGACAGGGCCTCTTCGAGCGTCAGGCCGTGCTGCAGGAGGATCGCCGCCTCGAACAGCACGACGCGGGTCTTCGGGACATAGCCTTCATAGCCACTTTGCAGAGTGAACGGGATGCCCGCGTCGAGCAGCTTGCGGGGCGTCGCGAGCGAGATGTTCTCCCGGTCGCCACCGGCCCTGACCATTGGCGCATGCAGGATGAGGGGTACCCCGGCGGCCCTGATCTCGTCGATCAGGAGATAGCTCTCAGCCGCGCCGTCGAGAACGATGCCGATGCCGAACTCCTCGGCGATCCTGAGCGCGGTCATGATGTCCTGGTGGCGGTTCGCCGTGACAAGCAGCGGGGTTTCGCCGCTGAGGACCGCTGCCAGCGCCTCGAGCCGAAGGTCCCTCGCTGGCGGGTCCTTCTCGTCATCATCGGCGGCTGCCGCGATCTTTGACCGGTAATCCTGCGCCTTGAGAAGCTCGGCACGCAGGAGCGCCGACACCTTGGCGCGCGTTCCCGGCGAGGTGCGTCCCTCCCCGGCAGGCACAGCGCCCTCCCCGAGCGTTGCGGCGACCATGGCGACCGGCCTGATGACAGCCTCGGCCAGCGTGTCGCCCGTGGTCCTCGCGATCATCGTCTGGCCGGAGATGACCTCTCCCGGCCCGTGCCCGGTATGGATCGTCGTGATGCCGAAGCTGCGCAGCCAGGCGACGAGTTCCTCGCGGGCATTGTAGGCGTCGATGGCGCGAAGCTCGGGCTGGACGGCTTCGGACCGTTCAAGCTGGTCCTGGTCGTCAGTCTGGTTGAGATACCCGGCGAGGCCGACGACCGTGCGGGCATCGATGAGCCCCGGGGTCACGACCGCCGCCTCGACCACTTCTATGCCGCGCGGGATGCGGACCGAGGATGCCGGCCCTACGGCGCGGATCCGGCCGTCGCGAATGATGACGACCCCGTTCTCGATCGGCGCGCCGTCCATCGTGTGCACGATGCCGCCGCGAACCGCGATGTCCTGGGCAACCGCCGCCCCTGCCAGCAGGGCGCCGGCCAATGCCATAACCAGGCAGCGCATCAGTGCCCCTCCTCATAGCCGTGGAATGCGTGGACCGTGGACGGCTGCAGCGCGCCATAGCCGCCTTCGGCAACCGCCCTGTCATCCGGATCGTCGAGGTCGAAACGCTTCTCGCCCTCAACCCAGGTCTCAAGCACCTGCGTGTAGACGCTGAACGGGTCGCCGGAGAGGATCACGAAATCGGCGTCCTTGCCGGCCTCCAGGGAACCGGCCCGGTCCTCGAGACCGAGCATGGCTGCGCCTTCGAGGGTCACGGCCCTGAGGGCCGCCTCGCGGCTCATGCCGGCCCTCACGCCGAGGGCAGCCATGCGCAGGAACAGCCGGGAATCCGTGATGTAGTCATCGGTATGGAAGGCAACGCGCACGCCTGCCGCCTCGAGAACCGGGGGGCTGCCGAACCCGAGATTCGCGGCCTCGAGCTTGCCGCCCGGGCTGTCGATCAGGATCATCGACACAGGAACATCCGCCGCCGCGATTTCCGTGGCGACCCGGTGCGCTTCGCTGACATGGTGAAGCACGACGCGATAGCCGAATTCCTCCTGCAGGCGCAGGACGGTCAGAATATCATCATGCCGGTGGGTGTGATGGTGGACAATGCGTTCGCCGTTGAGGACCTCGACCAGGGCCTCCATGGCCAGGTCACGTTCCGGCATCTTGTCCGGATCGTCCGCACCCGCCTCGAGCTTGCGCCTGTATTCCTGGGCATCGACGAAGATCTGGCGCACAAGCGAGGCGGACTTGGCGCGCGTGCCGGGAAACGGCGGCTCGCCGCGCGAGTTCGTGCCGTTGGCCATTTTCATCCCGCCATCGACGGACCCGTCGGCGCGCCGGTAGGCGACCGCCTCGATCGAATTGCCGTCGCGCAGTTTGACATAGACCGTCTGCCCGCTCATCAGGTGGCCTGAGCCCGACATCAGATTGGCGCTCGTGATGCCGCCCGCCAGTGCGCGCCGGAAGCCGGCGTCCCGCACATTGATCGAATCGAGCACACGGGCTTCCGGCTGGATCGGGCCGGACCCGTCGGCCCCGGCAACCTCGCCGATATGACTGTGCGTGTCGACCAGTCCCGGAATGATGACCTGCCCGCTCGCATCGATCACCGTGACTTCGCCTGCAAGGCGCACCTCGTCGGCCCGACCGGCTGCGATGATCTTGCCGTCCTCGATCAGCAGGACCCCGTTCTCGATCGGGTCCTGCGCGACCGGCATGATCGTCGCCCCGGTGAACGCGATCCGCTCGGCCGCCGCGCCAAGCGGGGCGAAGATGGCCGCGAGGCCCAGAAGCGGGAGCGCTGCGCGCCGTCCCGCAATGCCCGCCGAATGTGCCGCGACACCCCTTGCTGCGCGCCCCGGCCCTATCGTGATTGCCATCGTCATCGCCCGTTCTGTTCAGCCTTTCGTCCGGGTTAGACCAAAATCCGCGCCGGGGCCAGACCCTAATCTTCCGGCGCCTGCAGGCCGTGTGCGGAGGATCCTTCCGCTGCCGCCCCGGCCGCCGCGCGGCCCCGGCTCAGCCATCGCAGGCGCGCCGGGACATGCCCTTTTTTTGCCTCCCGGAAACGGGCCCGCTTCGGGCCGGCAAGCTTCAGGCTCGGATTTTTCGTTCGCTATCAGGGCCCTGTCTGCTATGGTCGGCAAAAATTCGGGGAGATTTGCCGTGGACTGGACACGCCTGGAAGCTGCATTGCGCGAGTGCCCGCTGGTGCCGGTCCTCAACGTGCCGCGCCTCGAGGACGCCGCGCCGCTTGCGTCCGCCCTGAGGGCCGGCGGCATCACGGTCTGCGAGGTGACCCTGCGCACCCAGGCCGGACGCGACGCGATCAGCGCCTTCAAGGAGACCGAGCCCGGCATGATTACCGGGGGCGGCAGTGTCCTCTGCGCGGGGTCCATGCAGGAAGTTCTGGCCGCAGGGGCTGACTTCATCGTCTCGCCGGGCCTTGATGCGGAACTTGCCGAGGCCTTTGCAACCTGCAGGGTGCCGGCATTGCCGAGCGTCGCGACCTCCACCGAGGCGATGGCCGCCTTCAAGGCGGGCCTCACCCATGTCAAGCTTTTCCCGGCGGCCGTCATCGGCGGCGCAGATCTCATCCGGGCCCTGATGGCCCCGCTGCCGGAGATGCGGTTCATGCCGACCGGCGGCGTGACGCTTGCCAACATTTCGAGCTTCCTGACCCTGCCGAACGTCTTCTCCGTCGGCGGAACATGGATCGCGAAACCTGAACTGATCGGGCGCGGCGACTGGGGTTCGATCACGCTGCGCGCGCGGGAAGCGCGCAAGGCCGCCCGCGCTCTCAAGCCGTGAACCTGCCAGGCGCGAGCGCCCGGGCGCCAGGACCGTTCACGGCCCGGCAATGATCCCGGCATCGTGGAGGCGGGCAATGTCCATCGTGCTGTAGCCGACCTCGCCCATGATCTCGTCCGTATTCTCGCCGAGGCTTGGCGCGCGGCGCGGCGCGACGCGGTCCGTCCCGGAAAAGGCAATCGGGTTTCCGGGCGTCAGGAACGCGCCGATGCCCGGATGGTCCAGCATGGAAAACATCGGATTGTCGGTCGACAGGTCCGGATCACTGGCGACGGCTTGCTTGAAGGTTCGATAGGCGCTCCATGTCACGCCGGCCTTGTCGAAGAGCTCGCCAATTTCAGGGACCGGGCGAGCATCGAAGAAGGGCTTCAGCGCGGCGGTGATGGCGTGGCGATGCACGAACCGCGCGCCTTCCTGCTCGAGATCTGCCGCAAGGCTGGCGGCAAGCTCCGCCATGGCACTGTCAGTCCCGGTCGCTTTCCTGAGGTTGCGCCACTGGCGCGAAGTGAGCGCCACCACCATGACCCGCAGGCCGTCCTGGCAGATGAAATCCTGGGCATAGGCCCCGTAGAGCGAGTTGCCCGTCTTCGGCCGGTCGTCGCCGTTTATCATCACCTCGCCGATGATGCCGAGATTGCCGAGCATCGCGAGCGCCATGTCCTTCAGGGCAAGTTCGACAAGCTGGCCCTTCCCCGTCAGCCGCCGGTGGCGCTCGGCGGCGAGGATGCCGAGCGCGGCCTGCTGGCCGGTCATGCAGTCCCACGCCGGCAGGACATGCCCGACCGGTTCGGTGGACCCTTCAGGCCCCGTGGCATCGGGAAACCCGACGGCCGGGTTGACGGTATAATCGACCTGCGGACCACCATGCCGGTCGCCCTTGACCCACATCATGATGAGGTCCTCGCGGCGCGCCTTGAGCGCTTCGTAGGACATCCAGCCCTCGACTCGCAGGTTCGTCAGGTAGATGCCGGCCTGCTCGCCGGGCGCGCAGATCAGCCGCGTCACCACTTCCTGGCCTTCGGGCGTTGCCATGTCGACGGCGATCGATCGCTTGCCCTTGTTGAGGCCTGCCCAGAACAGGCTGCGCCCGTCGCGCGTCACCGGCCATCTCTCGTGGTCGAGGCCGCCCTTGATCCGGTCGAACCGGATCACGTCGGCCCCCATCTGGGCGAGGGTCATGCCCGCCAGCGGCGCAGCCACGAAAGCGGCGCCCTCGACAACCCGCATGCCTTCCAGGATCTTGACCATGCCTACTCCCTTGCTTGGCGGGCTTCGGCGCGGCGGCGCGCCTCCCCGGCTCTTGCCAGCACTTGCCGGCACATTTTCAGGTTGGCGGCATCGACCATCTTGCCGTCGACGGCAATCGCTCCGGTTCCGGCGGCCTGCGCCTCGCCATAGGCTTCGACGACGCGCCTCGCCTGGCTGATCTCGGCTTCGCTCGGCGAATAGACCGCGTTCACGGTTCCGGGCTGGGCAGGATGGATGCACCATTTGCCGTCAAGCCCGAGGGCCCGTCCGATGCGGGCGAACCGCTCAAGGCCCGCGTCGTCCCTGAAGTCAGCATAAGGACCGTCAATCGCGCGCAGGCCGTTCGCCCGCGCCGCAACCGCGATCGACTGTAGCGCAAAATGCCAGCGATGGCCGGGATAGAGCGCGTCATTGCCGTCGGCCCCGCCAATGGTTTCGAGCGGCATCTGCATCGAGGCGGCGAAGTCGCCCGAGCCGAAAATGAGAGATTCGAGCCTCGGACCGGCGGCGGCGATAGCCTGGATATTGGCCATGCCGGCAGCCGTCTCGATAAGTGCCGCGATGCCGGTCCGGTGCGGCTTGCTGCCGGCCGCCATTTCGATCTGATCGAGAAGGCTCGCGACGAAGAGAATGTCTTCCCGGCATCCCGCCTTGGGCAGGACGACAAGGTCGAGATTCGCTCCGGCCCCTTCGGCGATCTCGACAAGGTCGCGATAGGCAAACGGCGTGTCGAGCCCGTTGATGCGGACCTGGCGGAGCTTGCCGCCGAAATCGAGCGTGTTGAGCGCTGTCACAACATTGGCGCGGGCTTCAGCCTTCAGGCCGGGCGCGACGGCATCCTCGCAGTCGAGGCAGACCGCATCCGCTTCCGACGCCGCCGCCTTCCCGATCATTTTCGGATTGCTGGCCGGGACGACAAGGACCGATCTCTCAAGCCGGAAAGGGCGCGTGCCGCTCATGTCGTCCACTCCAGTGCCGCGTCCATGCCGATGGCCCCGTCGCCACTGGCCGTGAACAATTGAACTGCTCCGTCGCCGGTCTCGCGGGCATTCAGGCTGACCGTGTCGAAATCGAACAGCGGCCGCAAGCCGCGGAACCTGAAACGGGACGGCGCGCGGCCGGAAAACATCCGTATACCGAACTCGTAAAGGAGGATCGCCTGCAGGGGTCCGTGCACGACGAGGCCCGGATATTTCTCGACGTCCATGGCATAGGGCCGGTCATAATGAATGCGGTGGGCATTGAAGGTGAGCGCAGAGAAGCGGAAGAGAAAGACCGGGTCGATCGCGACGGGTTCGCTATGCTCGCAAGGCGGCAGGGGCTGGGCGGCGGGAGGCCGGTACTCGTCCGGAATGTCCATGTAGACGATGTCCTGTTCCTCGCGCATGGCGAGAACGCCGCCCGAGCTGATCTCGTGGGCGACCGTGACGAAAACCATCGGTCCGGCCCTGCCGGCCTTTTCGGCGACGCTGAGTATGGTCGAGGTTTTCTGCGCCGGTTGCCCGGCGAGAATGGGCGCATGAAAGGTGCACCGGCTGCCCGCCCACATCCGGCGCGGATGGGGCACGGGCGGCAGGAAGCCGCCGCGCTTCGGGTGGCCGTCCGGCCCGATATTGGCCTTCGCCTCCGGCTGTACGAAATAGAGCCAGACCCACGGGAATGGCAATGCCGCGCCAGAGACGGGAGCATGGCTCGTTGGCAGGCCGAGCGTGGCGGCGAGGGCGCGCGCGGGCCCGGGGTCCATCCCGTCCTCGACCGTCTGCGACCGCCCGGTCCACTCGTCCCAGCCGTCCGATGGCAATTCCGCGCCCTCCCCCTCTCAAGCTGGCCCCTGTCAAGCCGGCCTGTCATGCCGGCCTCGTGCCGGTGCATGCCGCATGCGCTCCATGGTGGCGGAAACCTGTTGCTTTGCAAGGGCCTTGCAGCGAGAGGCGCGCTAGCGGCAAATGCCGTGCGTATTGTCTTTCCGCGCCGGGCGGGCCTACTGGCGGCATGACCGGCCTTGTCGATCGCGCGCACACGCCTGCCCCCGGCGAGTTCAGCCCCGGACGGGAACTTGCCGGCCTGCTGGCCGAGCTTGCCCGGACATCCGGGCTGAGCGAGCGGCCGGATGTCGCCGGGCGCATCGCCGGCCTTGCCTCCCTCGACCTTGGCTGGCAGGGCCGGATGCTTGCCTATTTTGACGTGTTCGGCTTGTTGTCGGAGGCGTCTGCCGACGAGACCTGCAATGCCTCGGAACGCAAGCTCGCCCCCGGAACCTCCGCTTTCCTCGTCGCCAGTCTTGCGCGTTCCTCGACGCTCGGCGAGCTCTTGAGGGGGCTTGCGGAAGGATACAATCTCTTCCACCGCGGCGCGTTCAACCGGGTCGAGCGCAGCGGCGGCCAGACCGTCTACATCATCGACGACGAGGGATTTCCCTATGCTTCGGCGGCCTTCGAGCCGCACCGCCACAGCTTCATCGAGAGCACCCTGGTCTACGTTCACTGCATCGCCGAGACCTTTTCCGGCGGACGACCCGGATCGAGACGCGGCGGCCGGGCCCTGTGCGGTCCGACTTTCTGGGCTTCTGGACAGCGCCCGTCCGGTTTGGCGCATCCCGCTATGCCCTGCATTTCGACAGCCGGGACCTGATGGTCGCCCCGGCGGCCGGACCGGGCATGGCACCTGCCGCGCGGATCACGCTGAACTCGGTGGTCGCTCCGCACCTCGTCGCGCGGGGCACGCGGCCAGCCGAGGATGCCCTCGTGGCCGACGTGCGCGCCATCCTTGGCAAGGGCTTCGGCGACCAGGCACGGATCGCGCGCCAGCTCGGCATGAGCATCGCGACACTGCGGCGCAGGCTCGCTGAACGCGGGCAGACCTTCCGCACGC
>CAYSED010000057.1:0-16061 GCA_964429935.1 uncultured Hyphomonadaceae bacterium | reverse complement strand
TGCCGCTCGATCCGCGCCTGACGGAGCTTCTCGGATTTGCGGGCAAATGGGCAGGAGCCCGCTTTCCGCGTCCATCGCGATGTCGTGGACGACGCCGATCTTTGTCACGTCGTCGCGGCAATCCAGACGCACGCGAAACGGCCCGTCCCGCAAGACCGACTGCACCCTGAAGACGCTCGCCCAGTCCTGCCCTGCCCGGTGGGCGGCAAATCCCGTGATCCCGGCAAGCCCCGCCCCGGTCTCGTTCAGGAGCGACGCCTCAAGCTCCACGTCCGGCCCGCCCCAGACGCGCTGGCGTCCGGTCATTCGGACGAGACTCTCCGGCTCGGTTCCCGCGAGGCGCGCGCCCCAGTGGAGAATGTGCGGCCGGGTTCCGGGTGCGCAGGCGAGGATGAGGCTCGTCACTCCGGCAGTCAGCATGATGAAGGCATCGTCCATGATCGCTATCCGGCCGGGCGCGAAACGCGGCTATACAGGAAACGCGGCCGGGTGCCGCTCGAGGAGTCCGGCGGTCCAGCCCTCCGCCCGCCCCGCCGGCACGAGCGATACCGTACACCCGCCGAACCCGCCACCGGTGAGGCGCGCCCCGAACGCGCCGAGCCGGACCGCATCTTCGACGAGCGCATCGATCGCTGGTGTCGAAGCAGCAAAGTCGCGGGAATAGGACGCATGGCTCTCGTTCATCAGCGCGCCGAAACCCGCCGCATCGCCCCGTTCGAGCGCCCCGACGGCCGCAACGGCCCGGCGGTGCTCGCTGACGACATGCCGCGTGCGGGCCGCAAGACTTGCGGGCAGGTTGCCGATCCGCGCCGTCTGAGCGGCATCGAGACGGCAGAGATGCTCGGCCCCGAGCGCGTCCCGCGCGGCTGCGCATTCGCCGAACCGCGCCGCATAGCGCCCGTCGGACAGTTCGCGGCGGACGCCCGAATGGATGACAATGAAGCGGAAATCCTCCGGAATGGAGACACGCTTGAACGCCATGCGGGCGGTATCCAGAGCAAGCGCCTCGCCCGGGCCGGTCAGGCCGACCGCCATCTGGTCCATGATCCCGCACGGCACGCCGACATAATCGTTCTCGACCCGTCTCGCCGCCTCTGCAAGGCGAACCGGGTCCATCGTCCGCCCCGTCAGGTCCCCGCACGCCCGCAGGACCGCCGTGATAAGGGCCGCCGACGAGGACAGCCCCGCCCCGTCCGGTACCTCGCTGTCCACGGCAAGGCAGGCAGGTCCGTCAATGAGGCCGAGCGCCCTCGCCTCGTCGAGCGCCCCGGCAGCATGGTCGCTCCAGGTTCCGGTCTTTGGCGCGCCGGGGCCGCGCTCGGCAAGCGCGCCGAACTGCGCCGACCAGATGCGGTCTGTCCCTCCGCCCGCCCGGCCAGCCGCGACTTCAGCCATGAGGCCGATCGCCGCCGGAAGGACCATGCCGCCATTATAGTCGACATGCTCGCCGATCAGGTTGACCCGGCCCGGGGCCGATCCGGTTCCTTCGGGCGTTGCACCGAAAACTGTCTCGAAGTGCCGGACCGCGCTCACAAGGCCGCCCTCAGCCGCGCGGCGGCGACTTCCGGCAGGATGTCGACCGTGAAGACGCCCGTCGCCTGCTCGACCGAGGCGAGATACTTCACCCGGCCCGGCGCGCGCAGGAGGGGATAGAATTGCGCTGTGAACTCGAATGGTCCATCCGCCCCGAACGGGGCCGCCTGCAGGCTCAGCATGAACGGCATCTCCTCTCCGAACAGGGCGTCATAACGCGCCGTGACCTCGCCAAGAAGATGGGCGAACCCGTCCGCCTCGGTCTCGTCGAAGGCCCACGGCCCGGACCGTCTCGCAAAGCCCGAAATCCAGGCCTCGTAGGGAAACCGCGCGAAAGGCGGGGCATAGGCAAGCAGCCCGCCGGCTTCGGCAATGCCATAACCGGTGCGCCAACCCGCAAGCTTGTCGTGCAAGCTATAGCCCGCCGCAAAGGCCCGTGCCGCCTCGGCCTGCGGCTCCGGCACGAAGGGGAACGCATAGATCTGGCCATGCGGATGGGCGAGCGTCACGCCGACCGCCTCGCCCCGGTTCTCGAACGGCAGGACATAGGCCGCCCCGGCGGCGAAATGCTGCTCGTACCGGTCGATCCAGGCTTCAACCAGCAGCCTGCGCCGCGCCTGTCCGAGCGTTGCGAGCGATCCTTCGCCCTCCGGCCCGTAGACGACGACCTCGCACGCCCCGGCCGCCCGGGCCGTTTCGACCTCGGAGGGACCCGGCTCGGCGGCATCCGCATGAAGCCCCGGAAACCGGTTGGCAAAGATGCAGAGCTCGAAATCCCCGAACGGGATCTCCGTCAGCGGTTCGCCGGGCCGGCTCGGTGCCAGAGGATCGGCCGCCGCCGACGGCTTGAAAGTGCGCTCGTTGCGCGCCGCCGCATAGATGGACCAGGTGTTCCGCAAGGGATGCCTGCGCAGCTCCGACCCGGCCAGCATGGCAAGTTCCTCGCCGGGAACGACATCCCCAACGTGCGTTTCGTAGCCATAAAGATAGAGATCGCGCCCGTCCGGCTTGACGTGATGGCGGCGATGCACCGTGCGCCCGCCTGCCGCGCGGGCGAGCGCAATGGAGAGACCGGTTTGCGCCTGTGCCATGCCTGCCCCTGCCAGATTTGCCCGCCCCGCTACCATAGCCGGAGGGCGGGACCGATGAACAGTCCCCTCGCCGGGGCCCCGCCTGCGCCCGGTCCTGTCCGAAAACTGAGACAATATGTTCGCAGAATTGTCGCCAAGAATGCCTACCAAACATGCGTTGAACGACGAAACGCCAATGTCCGGCGATTCTCGTTCAAGGCAGACTTGGGAGGGGTGGACATGCGACCGTTTCTGGCTTTTTCGGCATCTTTCGTGGCGCTTTGCTGTGCCTCGCCCGCGCTCGCGCAGCCGGCCGCGGAGGACGAGGAACGCGTCATCGAGACCGTCACCGTCACCGGCCGCGTGCCCGTCCGCAACCGGACAGAAGCCGTCGCGCCGGAGCTTGTCTATGACAAGGAATTCTTCGAGAAATTCGAGCCGCTGTCGGTTGGCGACGCCTTGAAGCGGGTGCCGGGCGTTTCATTCGCAACCGATGTCGGCGAGTTCGACGATCCGGGCTTTCGCGGCCTGACGAACGGCTTCACGCAGATCCTCATCAACGGCAAGCCGGTCGCGAGCGCCGGGGGCGAGGATGCGACGACACGGACCGTGTTCGTCGACCGCATCCCGGCCGAGCTCGTCGAGCGGATCGAGATCATCCGCAGCCCTGGCGCCGACATTGACAGCCAGGGCGTCGCGGGCACGATCAATATCGTCCTCAAGGAAGGCGCAGACCTGCCTGCTGGCGGCTATGCCCGCCTGAGCGGCATCCAGTATTTCCCGAACATATCCGACAATGACGGCAGCTTTCGCGGCACTGGCGGCCTCGGCTATGCCGGCCGGGCCCTCGATGACCGGCTCAGCTTTTCTGTCAACGGCAATATCCAGCAGCGCTTCAATGCCAAATATGCCGTCCAGGAAGTGTTCGACCCGGAAAATTTCGCCGATGTGGACGCCGCCTCCGCCGCCCTCGCCGTCGATGGCACAGATTCGGTCATCGGCGACGGCGAGGAACGCACGATCCAGAACGATCAGCGCGAAAACCTCGACTATGCCTTCAATGCCAGCCTCGGCTACGAAACCCTCGACGGACACGCGTTCGGCCTCGCCGGCTTCTATATCCGCACCGACCGGGACGAGCGCGAGGACGAACTGGTCTTCGAGGATGCGCCCGACAATCTCGTCGCCCTCGCCGCTCAGGACACGGATTTTGAACAGGACAATTTCGGCATCGAGGGCACGGCGGACTTCGTGCTGTCGCCAACCCTCGAGATCGGCTTCCGCGCGGCCTTCAACCAGTTCGACAACGAGATCCGCGAGCTTGCCCTCGAACTCGACGCCGAGGACATAGAAGGGCCCCTGCCGACCGAAGCCGGTTTCCGCGAGGACTTCACCGTCGAGCCGTTCGGGCTGGAGCCGGACAGTCTCGAAGTCTTCGACACGCTCGACCAGGAAGTGCAGCTCAGCAGCGAGCTGACGGCCAATCTGGACGGCCTCTCCCGCTCGCTCGGCCTGGCCGGGCTCGAGTTCAAGGGCGGGGTCCAGGTCAAGCTCCGGGACCGCGACAGTTCGCTCCTTGGATTCGGCTTCGAGGACGGCGTTCTGGAAGCGGATGATCCCGAACCGACTGACCTGGGCGGCATCTTCGCGCTGCAGGAGAACCGGTATGACAGCTTCGCCCTGCTCGACTGGACCCTGACTGACCGCCTCTCGCTGGAAACCGGCATCAGGTTCGAGGTCACCGAGACCGACCAGGACGGCTTTGTCGACGGCGAGGCCGTGTCGGCGACCTCCAGCGATTTCGACGCCAATCCGTCCGCGCACCTTCGCTACCGCATCAATGACTGGGCGACCGCCCGCCTCTCCTATGCACGAACCGTGCGGCGCCCGGACTTCAACGAGCGAATTCCCTTCGTGCTCGACGACCAGCCGGACGATCTCGACACCGTAACCGGCAATCCGGACCTCGACTTCGAGACCGCCAACGGCATCGACGGCGGGCTCGAGTTCACCCTGCCTGGCGGCGGCGTCGCCGGGTTCAACGGCTTCTACCGCGATATCAGCGACATCATCCAGCTCGTCAATCTCGGGCCGAACGGCGAGACCGAGCTGGACGACGGCGATCTCATCATCGGCGACGCCTTCACCTTTGCCAATGTCGGCGACGCGGTGGCCTACGGGTTCGAGTTCGACATCTCGACACCCCTCACGGTCGTCAGCCTGCCGAATACCGGCCTCTTTGCCAACTACTCGCTCCTGCGCTCGGAGGTCGACAATGCCTTCGTCTCGCTCGCCGAGACCCGCATCAATGACCAGCCGCGCTTTGTCTACAATGTCGGCATGACCCACGAATTCGCCGATCTCGGCCTGACCTTCGGCGTGTCCTACCAGGACCAGGGCCGCGAGACATCAACCTTCTTCGACGAGATCCAGAATTCGGAAGTGTCCGGCAATCTCGAAGCCTTCGTCGAGAAGCGTTTTGGCGACCGCATCGTCGCCCGCATCTCCGGCAACAACCTGGCCGACGCGCGCACGCTGCAGGCCGAGCAGAATTTTGACGGCCCGATCATCTCCGGCGATCTGGACAATTTTGAAGTGGAGCGCGAAGAAGCCCAGCCCCGCCTCCAGTTCACGGTGCGGGCAATCTTCTGATCCGAAAGGGTGGCAAGGCATGATGATCGCGGCATTTCTCGGCGCAGCCATCCTCGCCATGTCGCAGTCAGGTACCGTGACGGCGAGCCTCGAGACAGATCCTGTCACCAGCCTCGAAGACGCCGCCGACGACCCGGCCTTCTGGTACAACGAGGCCAACCCGGCAGGCAGCCTGATACTCGGCACGGACAAGCAGCAGGGCTTGCGGGTCTACGACCTTGCCGGCCGCGAGATTGCGCAAAGCCTGGTCGGCGAACTGAACAATGTCGATCTCGTGGCCGGGATCACGCTGGACGACTGGTCGGGCGACCTCGCGGCGGCGACCAACCGGACCGATGATTCAGTCGTCCTCTTCTCGGTAACGGCCAAAGGGGCCGAACCCGTCGGCGGCTTTTCGGTCGCCCCGGAACCCTATGGCTTCTGCATGGGCCGCGACGGCGACGCGCTGATACTTTTCGTGGCCCACAAGCAGGGCTACGTGCAGCCCTACCGCCTGTTCGCCCTCGGCGAGCCGCCGGTTGCCTTGCCGCCGATCCATTTCTGGACCCAGATCGAAGGCTGCGTCCATGACGAGGCGACCGGCCAGTTCTATGTCGGCGAGGAGACGCGCGGCATCTGGACCCTGCCCTTTGCGCAGGGCCGTTTCGATGTGGCCGCCCTCAGCCTGATCGACTGGACGGGCAGCGACACCGGCCTTGCGGCGGACGTCGAGGGCCTCACCATTCATGACGGCGCGGGCGAGCGCCTGCTTGTCGCCTCCTCGCAGGGCGACGACACGTTCCACGTCTACCGCCTCGGCGGCTCGCACGCCTTTCTCGGCAAGTTCAGCGTCACGGCTGACCCTGCGTCCGGGATCGACGGGGCGCAGGAGACCGATGGCATCGCCGCCGTTTCGGTGCCGCTGCCCGGCTTTCCGTCCGGCATCCTCATCGTCCAGGACGGTTTCAACGTGACCGGCGGCATCGAGGGCGACGGGCGGACCGGCAGCGACGAACCCCTCGCCCCGCAGAATTTCAAGATCATCGACTGGCAGCAGATCGCCGCCCGCCTCGAGCCTTGAAGCGGTTCAGCCTTCGGCGGAAACGCGGGCAGGCAACAAGCCTCGCCCGGCGCGCCCGCGCCGCCCCCGCGGAGCCTCCGGCACGGGCCTGACAGCGTCGCCCAGGCGCGCGAAGGCTTGAGGAAGAGAAAAACTTGTCCCTGCAGGGCAAGGCAAAGGTAGAACGGTGGCGGAGGTGAAAGGCGAAGCCTTGAACCGGAACCCGCGGGATGGGTTGGCAGGCGGCATCGCGCAAGCAAATGTGGTGGGCCCGGCAGGACTTGAACCCGCGACCAGACCGTTATGAGCGGTCCGCTCTAACCAGCTGAGCTACAGGCCCACTTGCGACCGACCAAGGACTTGATCCCGTCACAATAGCGGTATCTGTTAGGGCGGGAAACAAGGAGACGCAACCATGAACACACGGCCTTCAACCCAGCTTGTCCGCAGCCTCCTGCTCAGCGCAATCCTCGTCCCCGCCGCCTGCGCCCAGCTTCCGGGTGGCGAAGCGCGCATCGAACGGGAGGTTCGCATCGAAGCCATGAGCGCAAATTCCATCCAGCCCGAAACGACGCTCTCGATTTCCGCCGAAGGCCGTGTCACCCGGACCCCGGATATCGCCTTCATCACGGCGGGCGTGCAGACCGAGGCGGAGGATGCTTCGACCGCCCTTGCCGAAAACTCCGAGCGCATGAACGGCGTCGTCAATGCTCTGAAATCGGCCGGGGTTCCGGACCGCAATATCCAGACGAGCAATTTCTCCATTTCGCCGAGCTATGACTATACCGGCGAGGGTCCGGCCCGCCTTGTCGGCTACACGGCGAACAATATGGTGACGGCGAAGGTGACCGATCTCGACAATCTCGGCCGGACGGTCGATTCGCTCGTCCGGGCAGGCGGCAACACGCTGAACGGCATTTCCTTCGGCCTCGAAGACGATACCGAGGCGCGCGACGAAGCCCGCAAGCTCGCCATGCAGGCCGCCCTCGCGCGCGCCGAACTCTATGCCGGCGCGGCCGGATACGAAGTTGCCCGGATCGTCACGATCTCCGAAAGCGGCGGCTTCTCGCCGCCCACGCCGATGATGATGGCCCGCGCCGAAGCCGACAGTTTTTCCGGTTCCTCGCCGGTCTCCTCCGGCGAGCTTGACCTGTCGATGACGGTCAATGTCCTGTTCGAGCTGGTGAAATAGTCTCTACAGCCAGTCCGGCGCGACCGTTCCGGAAGCTGGAATATCCGGTTGCGGGTGGCGCTTCAGGAGCGCGTCGACAATGGCGTCGGCAACGCGGTCCGCTTCCCGGAGCGGCTCATAAGTCCAGGTCTCGAGCCCGCCATGCAGCCAGCGGGCACAGCCCCGGTCGATGAAACTCTGGTGCAGCCGGTCGAACTTGGCCGAGCGGCCGGTGAGTCGCGCGATATGGACCGGCAGGCCGAAATAGGCCGCGTCCGACAGCATGTTGGCGCTGTCCTCGGTGACGATGGCGGCATCCGAAAAGACGAGCCAGGCGAGATAGGGGTTCGGGCCGTCGGCGGGGCCTTCCCAGAAGCGCGCGCCAATCTCGTCGGCCAGCGCCCGGAAATGCGCCCGGGCGGCAACCGGGGTCCGGCGCGAACAGGTCATGCGCAGCCGCCAGCCCGAGGCGGCGACCGCGCGAAGGTGAACGCCCAGCCGTTCGATGGCCGGCCTGTCGAACGTGTGCGCCCTGGAGTCGCCGCCGAGAATGACGACAGCACTGTTGCCGCGCTCGTCGGCGAGGTCGGCAAAGGCAAGGCCTGCAGCCTCGATGTCATCGGTCGAGAAATACGAGGGCGACCCGATCGTCGCGATGACATTGGCGCCCGCGACCCCATCATGCTCGGGCGTGACAAGAAGGTCGAAACGCTCGGGCGGAAGGCCGGCATCGAGCACGTGGACGACGAAGGTCGCCCCGCCGGACCAGTCCCGGACGCTCGCCGAATAGGGCGCGGTCCGGCGGCCGGCACCGAGCCAGAGCGTCGGCCAGGGCGCAGCGAGGATCGCCCGTTCGTCCTTCGGCAAGGCGAGGCGCGGCCAGGCCGCAGCCCCTGCCGGCAGCCATCCGAGCGGCGCACGCGGGGTGAGGGTCACGGGCGCGGACCGGTGGCCGAGCCCGTTGACATGGGCGATCCGCATCCAGCGCTGCGTCTCGCTGAGGGCATTGGCGATGGCCTGGACCTGGGCGGCATTGCCTGCCCGTCCGTCGGAGACTGTCCAGACCGAAGGCCCGAACGAGGTCTCCGGGCCGGTCACTTGTAGACCACGCTCCCGATCTCGTAGGCGCGCGCGCCGCCCGGGGCGGCAACTTCGACCTCGTCACCCTCGTCCTTGCCGATCAGCGCGCGCGCGATCGGGGACGTGATCGATATCTTGCCGTTCGCCACGTCCGCCTCGTCCTCGCCGACGATCCGGTAGGTCTGGCTCGCCTCGGTCTCGACATCAATGATCGTGACGGTTGCGCCGAAACGCACTTTCGTGCCCGAGAGTTTCGAGGTGTCGATCACCTCGGCGCGGGCGAGCTTGTCCTCGAGCTCGGCGACCCGGCCCTCGATGAAGCTCTGCTTTTCCTTGGCCGCATGATATTCGGCGTTCTCCGAGAGATCGCCGTGCTCGCGCGCTTCCGAGATCGCCTGGATGATTGCCGGGCGTTCCACGGATTTCAGATTTTTCAGCTCAGCGTCGAGGGCCCTGTGGCCTTCGCCGGTCATCGGAATTCTTTGCATGATTGGGTTACCGCTCGTTTTTCTGGCAGCTTGGCCGAATTCTACAGCCCGTCAAGATTGGAACGGGGGCTCAGGATTGCAAGGGACGGACATCGAGCGGCCGCCCGCGCAGGGCAAGTATGGCCTGTATCGAGGCGAGCGAGGCCGACAGCGTCGTGAAATAGGGGATCTTCCGCGACACGGCGGTCGACCGGATCGAGGAGGAATCCTTCAGTGACTGCGCCCCCTCGGTCGTGTTGAACACGAGGTCGATCTCGCCGTTTATCATCGCATCGACGATGTGCGGCTGGCCGTCGATCACCTTGTTGATACGCGAGACCGGCACGCCCTCGCCGGCAAGATAGCTCGCGGTCCCGGCGGTCGCGACGAGGGAAAATCCCTCGGCGACAAGGGTTCTCGCGCCTTCGACGATGGCCGGCTTGTCGCGGTCCTTCACGGAGATGAACACGGTGCCCCCGGCTGGAAGGATGACGCCGCCGGCGATCTGGCCTTTCAGGAAGGCAGCACCGAAATCATCGTCCCAGCCCATTACCTCGCCGGTCGAGCGCATTTCCGGGCCAAGCACGGGATCGGTCCCGGCAAAGCGCGCGAACGGGAACACCGCTTCCTTCACGGCGATGCGTTTCGGGCTCGCATGGCGCAGGTCGAAGCCTGCAAGCGGCTCGCCCGCCATGACTTTCGCGGCGATCCCGGCAATTGGCGCGCCGACCGCCTTGGCGACGAAGGGCACCGTTCGCGACGCGCGCGGATTGGCTTCGAGGACATAGATGTCCTCCCCCTTGACCGCGAACTGTATATTGATGAGGCCGCGGACCTGAAGCGCCTTGGCAAGCGCAATCGCCTGTTCGGTCAGCCGTCCGACCATGGAGGGCGGCAGGGTGTAGGGCGGCAGCGCGCAGGCGGAATCCCCCGAATGCACGCCCGCCTCCTCGATATGTTCCATGACGCCGGCAACATGCACATCCGTCCCGTCGCAGATCGAATCGACATCGACCTCGATGGCGTCGGACAGGTAGCGGTCGAGAAAAAGCGACGGGTCCCTGCGGCCAGTCTTCATCGCTTCGTCGAGCGCTTCCTTGGCGAAGCGGACGATGTCCTCGTCGTCGCGGCAGATCTCCATCGCCCGCCCGCCAAGCACGAAGCTCGGGCGCAGCATGACCGGATAGCCGAGCCGCCGGGCGGCGGCGAGCGCTTCGGCTTCGGTCCGCGCGATGGCCGAAGGGGCCTGCCTGATGCCGAGCGTGTCGAGCAGGGCGGCGAACTGCTCCCGGTCCTCGGCAAGATCGATGGACGCCGGGCTGGTGCCGAGAATCGGAATGCCCGCCTCGTGCAGGGGGGTCGCGAGCTTCAGCGGCGTCTGCCCGCCGAATTGCACGATGACGCCGAGCAATTCGCCGGAGCGCTGTTCCACCGCGATGATCTCGCAGACATGCTCTTCGGTCAGCGGCTCGAAATAGAGCCGGTCGGACGTGTCATAGTCGGTCGAGACCGTCTCCGGATTGCAGTTCACCATGACGGACTCGATGCCGAGGTCAGCCATGGCAAAAGCGGCATGGCAGCAGCAATAGTCGAACTCGATGCCCTGGCCGATGCGGTTCGGCCCGCCGCCAAGGATGATCGCCTTCCGCCGCGCCGAGGGCTCTGCCTCGCAATCGGCCGTCACCATGCCGAAGGCGGGAAGCTCATAGGTCGAATAGAGATATGGCGTCTGCGCCGCAAACTC
The DNA here is from genome assembly GCA_964429935.1 of uncultured Hyphomonadaceae bacterium. Classification (GTDB taxonomy): domain Bacteria; phylum Pseudomonadota; class Alphaproteobacteria; order Caulobacterales; family Hyphomonadaceae; genus CALLCD01. The sequence goes on along the minus strand of CAYSED010000057.1, from coordinate 5,305 downwards.
GGCCGCGCAGGTATCGATCCGCTTGTAGACCGGCCGCACGCCGAGCGCGTGCCGCTTCGCCCGCACGTCCGCCTCGCCATGCCCGGCGAGCCTCGCCAGCCGCGCATCCGAGAAGCCCATGGACTTCAGGGCGATCCAACCGGCCGCCGCCGCCGGCAGGCCGTCCCGCCGGACCGCCGCTTCGGTCTCGACGATCCCGGCGATCTGGCGCAGGAACCACGGATCGACGGCGGTGATGCGGTGGATCTCCTCGATGCCGATCCCCGTCCGGATGGCATCCGCGATAACGCGCAGACGGTCCGGCGTCGGCTTGCCGAGCGCGCCGCGCAAGGCTTCCTCGGTCGGGAAGTTCATCTCGTCGAGCCCGGTCAGCCCGGTCTCGAGCGAGCAGAGCGCCTTTTGCAGGCTCTCCTGGAAACTGCGTCCGATCGCCATCGCCTCGCCGACGGACTTCATCGCGGTCGTCAGGATCGGCTCGGCGCCTTTGTATTTCTCGAAGGCGAAGCGCGGGATCTTCGTCACGACATAATCGATGGTCGGCTCGAAACTCGCGGGCGTGACCCCGGTAATGTCATTGCCAAGCTCGTCGAGCGTATAGCCGACGGCGAGCTTGGCCGCGATCTTGGCAATCGGGAACCCGGTCGCCTTCGATGCGAGCGCAGACGAGCGCGAGACGCGCGGGTTCATCTCGATGACGACGAGGCGGCCATCCTTCGGATTGACTGCGAACTGCACGTTCGAGCCGCCCGTCTCGACACCGATCTCGCGCAGGACCGCAATCGAGGCATTGCGCATGACCTGGTACTCCCGGTCGGTCAGCGTCAGGGCAGGCGCAACCGTAACCGAGTCGCCCGTATGCACGCCCATCGGATCGATATTCTCGATGGAGCAGACGATGATGCAATTGTCCGCCCGGTCGCGGACGACCTCCATCTCGTATTCCTTCCATCCGAGCAGGCTCTCGTCGATCAGGACCTGCGCGACCGGCGAGGCCGCGAGGCCAGAGCGGACGATCTCTTCATACTCCTCGCGATTATAGGCGACGCCGCCGCCGGTGCCGCCGAGCGTGAAGGCCGGGCGGATGATCGCCGGCAGGCCGACCTCGTCGATCGCCGCCACGGCCTGCTTCAGGCCCTCCAGCCGGTCATAATCGACTTTGCCATCCGCGCGCTTCACCTTGGGCGAGGCAATGATGACGGCTCGCGGGTTTTCGAGGCCGATCCGGTCCATGGCTTCGCGGAAGAGCTTGCGGTCCTCGGCCATCTCGATCGCCTCGGCCTTCGCGCCGATCATTTCCACGCCGTACTTTTCAAGAACGCCAGCCTCGGCGAGGGCGAGTGCGCAATTGAGCGCGGTCTGCCCGCCCATGGTCGGCAGGAGCGCGTCCGGTCGTTCCCGCGCGATGATCTTCTCGACGAATTCCGGCGTCACCGGCTCGATATAGGTCGCGTCGGCAAGGTCCGGGTCGGTCATGATGGTCGCCGGATTGGAATTGACGAGGATGACCCGGTAGCCTTCGTCCTTCAGCGCCTTGATGGCCTGCACGCCCGAATAGTCGAACTCGCAGGCCTGGCCGATGATGATCGGGCCCGCCCCGATGACGAGGATCGACTGGATGTCGGTGCGCTTCGGCATGGGCGTTTCCCTCTTTGTCTCGCGCGCAAGCCCGCAGCGCCAAGGCCCTGCCCCGGCGCGCTGGTCACGGATTGTGTGCTAAGCGCGTCTCATAGGCGAGGATTCGGACCCTGGGAAGGGGTGAAGTCCCTTCCTGTTCAATGCGCCTGTCCCCAGGTTGGGGCGGCTTTGGCTTCGACCTCGAGCGGCACCGAGAGCTGGAGCGCCGGGAGGGTTGCTGCTTCCATCGTCTCGCGGACGAGCTTGATGGTCTTGTCAGCCTCGTCCTCGGGGGCCTCGAAGACAAGCTCGTCATGGACCTGGAGCAGCATGCACGCCTTCAGTCCGGCTTCGGCGAGCGCGCCCGGCATGCGGATCATGGCGCGCTTGATGACATCGGCGGCCGAGCCCTGGATCGGGGCATTGATCGCCTGGCGTTCGGCAAAGCCGCGCGAGGGACCCTTGGCGTTCTTGAGGTCGAGATTGAGCTTGCGCCCGAAGGCGGTCTTCACGAAGCCGTTCGCCATGGCGAAGGCTTTGGTCTCGTCCATATATTGGCGGATGCCGGGGAATTTCTCGAAATAGGCCTTGATATAGGCCCCGGCCTCGTCGCGCGGGATGGAGAGCTGGCGGGCGAGGCCGAAGGCGGAAATGCCGTAGATGATGCCGAAATTGATCGCCTTGGCGCGGCGGCGGATCATGGGGTCCATGCCCTCGATCGGGTGCCCGAACATTTCGCTCGCGGTCATCGCATGGATGTCGAGCCCGTCTTTGAAGGCATTCTTCAGCGCATCAATGTCGGCAATATGCGCGAGCAGGCGAAGCTCGATCTGCGAATAGTCCGCCGAGATCAGGACATGGCCCGGCTCGGCAATGAAGGCTTCGCGGATCTTGCGGCCCTCTTCGGTGCGGATCGGGATGTTCTGCAGGTTCGGGTCCGAGCTTGAGAGCCGCCCGGTCTGGGCAACGGCCATGGCAAAGCTCGTATGAACCCGGCCGGTTTCCCTGTTGATCGCGGCCTGCAGCGCTTCGGTATAGGTCGAGCGGAGCTTCGAGAGCGAGCGCCAGTCAAGGATTGTCCGGGGCAGGTCATGGCCCTCGGCGGCGAGGTCTTCCAGAACGTCGGCATCGGTCTGCCAGGCCCCGGTCTTGGTCTTCTGGCCGCCCGGCAGGCCCATCTCGTCGAACAGGATCTCGCCGAGCTGTTTCGGCGACCCCATGTTGAACGCGCGCCCTGCCTGTTCATGGGCGGTCGCCTCGTAAGCTGCCATGCGCTGCGAGAAATCCGCCGAGAGCCGCGACAGGACATCCCGGTCGACCTTGATGCCGGCCCGTTCCATGTCCGCGATCACCGGCACGAGCGGGCGTTCGAGCGTCTCGTAGACGGTCGCCATGCGGGCCGGGACGAGCTGGCGCCTGAAGACATGCCAGAGGCGCAAGGTGACGTCGGCATCCTCGGCGGCATATTCGGTCGCCTTGTCGAGCGGCACGCGCTCGAACCCGACCTGCGCCTTGCCGGTGCCCGTCACCTGCTTGAACGGGATCGGCGCGTGGCCGAGATAGCGCTCGGACAGCGTGTCCATGCCGTGATTGTGCGTCCCGGCATTCAGCACGAACGAGAGCAGCATCGTGTCGTCTATGGGCGCGAGCCGGATGCCCGACTTGCCGAGGACGACCATGTCATACTTGATGTTCTGCCCGACCTTGAGGACGGCCTCGTCTTCGAGCAGCGGCTTCAGGAGGCCGAGCGCGGCCTGCATATCAATCTGCCTGGGCGGATCGGCTCCGAACATGTCGCCACCGCCTGCCCCGTCCGGATCGACATGGCCTAGCGGGATATAGCAGGCTTGGTTCGGACCCGTTGCGAGCGAAACGCCGACAAGATTTGCGGCGACGGCATCGAGACTGTCAGTCTCGGTATCGACCGCGACGATCCCGGCCGTCCGCGCCCGCGCGATCCAGGCCTCGATCTCGGCAACCGACCGGACGGTCTGATAGACGGCCCGGTCGAAGCCCTGGTCGGTCGGGCTCGTCTCCTCGATCACGCCGTCCATTTCCATGGTCTCGCGAACCCGGCGGGTGATCGTGCGGAATTCCATCTTCTCGAGAAACGCCATCAGCGTCTCGGGGTCCGGGTCAGCGACGGCGAGGTCCTCGAGCGGAACTTCGACCGGCACGTCGTCCTTCAGGGTGACGAGCTGCCTCGAGAGCCGGACCTGTCCGGCAAACTCGATGAGCGTCTCGCGCCGTTTCGGCTGCTTGATCTCGGAGGCCCGCTGCAGGAGCGTTTCAAGGTCGCCATATTCGTTGATGAGCTGGGCGGCCGTCTTGACGCCAATGCCGGGAGCGCCCGGAACATTGTCGACGCTGTCGCCGGCGAGCGACTGGATATCGACGACCCGGTCCGGCGCGACCCCGAACTTGTCCATAACTGCCTCGAGGCCCAGCGTCACATTCTTCATCGTGTCGAGCATCACGACACGGTCCGAGACGAGCCGCACCAGGTCCTTGTCCGAGGAGACGAGCGTGACGCGCGCGCCGTTGGCCTCGGCCTGGCGGGCATCGGTCGCGATCAGGTCGTCAGCCTCGTAGCCCTCCATTTCGAGCGCATGGGCGGCAAAGGCAATCGACGCCTCGCGGACAAGCGGGAATTGCGGGCGCAGGTCTTCAGGCGGTTCGTCGCGGTTCGCCTTGTAGTCCGGGTAGAGATCGTTGCGGAACGTATGGGAGCCCTTGTCGAAGACGCAGGCGAAATGGGTCGGCCGGTCAGGGCCTTTCAGCTCTTCGAGCAGCTTCCACAGCATGTTGCAGAACCCGGACACCGCCCCGACCGGCAGCCCGTCCGACTTGCGGGTAAGCGGCGGAAGCGCGTGATAGGCCCTGAAGATGTAGGCCGACGCATCGACGAGGTAGAGATGGCTATCCTTTGTGACGGCGGCTGATGGCATCGGGTCTGGTTTCCTCTCGCACGGCGCGAATGGAGCTTTAGCGCGACGGACGCACAAGTGACAAATCCCAACTTTGGACGAGTATTTCGCCCATTCAATTTCACTCCATGCGGGGGCATAAAGCGCTTAACCTGAGTTGAACAATGACGGATTTCGTGATCTACTGGTTGTCTAGTAGAGGGGCATGCAAAATGAAAAAGTTGGCCTTCTTTTTGGTGGCAGTTTCCTTTCTCTGGCCAGTCGGCGGCGCGCAGGCATTTCCCAAGGACAAGCCATTCGACCGCGAGACCCGGTTCGAGACCGAGCGACGTTGCGATAACGGCAACGGTCGAGCCTGCATTCATGTGGCGAGGCAAATTGAAGCCACCGGAGTTCGATCACCAAACTATCTGCGCCATGTCGCAGGTCTTTACCGAAAAGCCTGTGCTGACGATAAGGCAGAAGGTTGTGCGCATCTTGGTCGCCTTCACCTTCTCGGAGATGGCGTCATGGAAGATCCTAACAAGGCGGCCCTTCTTTTTCGCAGAGCCTGCGCTGAAAACGATCCGACAGGATGCGCGGGCTTGGGCTACGTCTATCTTGAAGGGCTTGGCGTGGAAGCAGACCACGCTGAATCATTTCGGTTTTTCAATCGCAGCTGTGAAGCAGGCAACGACTATGCCTGCGCAAATCTTGGCTATCTTTACGAGCTAGAGCGGTTTAAGTTTCAGCGGAAGCATATCCTGCGTTGACGATGTAGTTGT
>CAYSED010000056.1:0-16326 GCA_964429935.1 uncultured Hyphomonadaceae bacterium | reverse complement strand
CCTGTACCAGGCCAAGAAATCAGGCCGCAACCGGGTGGAGACCATCGCCGCGTAGGGCACGCTGCCCCTCGGGACGAGATTTCAACTGCAAGCCCGACGAAGCCAGGGCAATGCGAGCGAGCCTACTTGATCTTGCCTTCCTTGAACTCGACATGCTTGCGCACGACGGGGTCGTATTTGCGCATGACTAGTTTCTCGGTCAGGTTCCGCGGATTCTTCTTGGTCACGTAGAAAAAGCCCGTGCCTGCGGTCGAATTCAGGCGAATTTTGATAGTGGCTGGTTTGGCCATGGCAATATCTCTTCCGTGCGGGTAATCCGGTAAGCGCGCGTAATGGCAATGGCGGCCGGGGAAGTCAAGCGCCGTTCAGCGGTTCTGCCCGACGCGGAGCCGGGTCAGCTCGTGTCCGGACTTCGTCCATCGCAGGAAGGGCGGATCGGGCTGGGCGGAGGGATTGGCGACCCGTTCGGCAACTTCCCCGATCATGAACCGGGTGATTGAGGGGAGATCGAGGTCCTTGGCATCGCTGACGCTCACCCATTGCAGGTCCGATAATTCCGCGCCATCGGCGGGCGGGCGGTCGTCTATCAGCGCGTCGCGCGCATCGGCCATGAAGAAGCGGGCATCGAAGCGCCGGGGGCGGTAAGGCGGGGTTACTGCCCGGCCGACAAAGCGCAGGCCGCTCAGCCTCGGCATGACGCCCTCGGCAAAGAACGGCTGCCAGCCGGATGATACCCGGACCGGCCCGCCGGCAGGCGCGCCTACGATGAGGCCGGTCTCCTCGAAGGTTTCCCGGATGGCCGTCAGGGCAAAGGCGCGGGCGGCCCGGCGTGCGCCGAGGGCAAGCGCCGCTGCGCTTTTCGGGTGGAGGTCACCGACCGAGGGGACCCGCCCGTCGCCCGGATCGACCCGGCCGCCTGGAAAGACATATTTGTCCGGCATGAAGGCATGGCGGCTCGAGCGCTTGCCCATCAGGAGCTCAACCTCGCGGGCACCGGGACGCACGAGTATGAGCGTTGCGGCGTCCTTCGGCCGGGGCGAGGGTTCGGATTGCAGGATGACGTCACCGTCATCTTCTCTGTCATAGGCAGACCGGACACCCGGAAAGGGCCTGTCGGGGCTCAACGTCGCTTTCCTTTCCCGCCGCGCGGCGGCTTGCCGGCCTTGCCCCTTTCGCGGAAAGCCGGACCGCCGCGCCGGGGAGGGCGGGCTTCCGGGGCCTTGCTGCCCGGCTTCTTAGGCAGCGGCTTTGACAGCATTTCGAGCAGGAGCCCGCCGGTCAGGGGTGTGGCTTCAAGAAGCTTCACCGCGACGGTCATGCCCATCTCATAGCGGCGGCCGGAGCCGCGCGCGACCAAGGCCTGCGTGCGCTCGTCATGGACCCAGTATTCGTCGGAAAGGCTGGAGATCGGCACAAAGCCGTCCGCGCCGGTTTCGGCAAGGCGGATGAAGAGCCCGGCCTTGTTCAGTCCCGCGATCCGGCCCTCGAACTCGGCCCCGACGCGGTCTGCCATGAAGTGGGCGAGATAGCGGTCTGTCGCCTCGCGCTCGGCTGCCATGGAGCGGCGTTCGGTCGTGGAAAGGTGTTCGGCGATCTCTTCAAGGCGCGCAGATTGTTCGTCGGAAATGCCTTCCGGTCCGAGATTGTGGGCGCGGATGAGGGCGCGATGGACCACAAGGTCCGAATAGCGCCGGATCGGTGAGGTGAAGTGGGCATAGCGGGCAAGATTGAGGCCGAAATGTCCGATATTTTCCGGCGAGTAGATGGCCTGTGCTTGTGAGCGCAGGACCATTTCGGTCACCACGTCCTTGCTCTCGCCGCTCGCCGCCTCGCCCAGCAGGCGGTTGAACCGCGAGGTCTGCGGTTTCTCCCCGCGCGGCCACTTGATGTTCAGGCTTTGCAGGAAGTCGGCGAGGGCGGCGATCTTGGCGTCGGTCGGCTGGTCATGGATGCGATAGATGAGCGGCTGGCGGGCCTTTTCGAGGCTCTCGGCGGCGCAGACATTGGCCTGGATCATGAACTCCTCGATCAGGCGGTGGGCATCGAAGCGTTCGCGGGTCGTGATCGACTCCACATGGCCATCCTCGCCGAGCACGACGCGCTTTTCCGGCAGGTCGAGATCGAGCGGGCCGCGCTTGTCACGGGCCTTGCAGAGCGCGCCATAAGCGGCCCAGAGCGGCTTCAGCACGTTTTCGAGGAACGGATCGCCCGGTCCGCCGGAATGGCCGTCAATCGCGCGCTGGGCGTCCGTGTATGAGAGTTTCGCGGCAGACCGCATCTCGCCCCGGATGAAGCTGTGGCGGCGCTTGGTGCCGGACCTGTCGAACTCCATCTCGACGGCGAGGCAGTCGCGCCGCTCGCCTTCGCGCAAGGAACAGGCGTCGGCGGAGAGTTCCTCCGGCAGCATGGGCACGACCCGGTCCGGAAAATAGGTCGAGTTGCCGCGCATCAGCGCTTCACGGTCGAGTGCCGAGCCTTCCGTGACATAGGCGGCGACGTCGGCAATGGCGACGATGACGCGCCAGCCATCGGGAAGCTCTTCGGCGAAGACCGCGTCGTCATGGTCGCGGGCGTCTTCCGGGTCGATGGTTATGAGCGGGACGCGGGTGAGGTCTTCGCGTTTCGCCCGGGCGGGCTTTGCCGTCTTCGCAGCCTTGATGACCTCGTCCGGAAAATCGGTCGGAATGCCGTGCGCGTGAATGGCGAGGAGGCTCGCCGCTTTCGGCTCGGAGGCCTTGCCGATGATCTCGACGACTGTCGCGAGCTTGGGGCCATGGTCGCGGCCCCTGCCACCCGCCTTGATGCGGACGACAACAAGATCATCGTCCTCGGCGCCCTTGCGGTCACTCGCTTCGACTAGCACTTCGCGCCGGTCCTTTCGATTGGCGGGCGTGACCTTGCCCCCGCCATTGCGAAGGGTCGAGAAGAGCCCTGTCATGGTGCTCGTCTCGCCCTGGCCGAGTGCCTTGATGAGCTTGGCTTCCCAGCCCTGGTCGGTGTCGTAGATGCGGCAGAGTGCCTTGTCGCCGACGCCCGGCGGCGTTTCGCGCCGCTTGCCGTCAATGCCGGCGAAGACGAGGTCCGGGCCATAGGGGCCGTCCCGTCCGACGGAACGTCCGATCAGGTCGCCCTCGGAATCAATGCGTTCAAACACGACGATGCCAGTCGGCGGGGGCTGCCCGGCCGGGGTCCAGGCGCGCTTGGCGGTGCGTTCGAGCTTGCCGTCGGATTCAAGGTCGCGGATTATTTCGCGCAGTTCAGTGCGGCCCTTGCCCTTGACGCCGAGGCCGCGGGCAATGTCCCGCTTGGTCGTGACGTCCGGATTGGCCGCGAGGAAATCGAGAACGGATTGTCTTGTCAGTGTCTGTGTCATGGCCCGCATATAGGGCGGTTCGCGGCGCTTGTCAGAACCGATATCCGAGGAAAAGGCGAAAAACAGCGTCGTCGGCCGCGTCTGAAATGCCGAATATCGCGCTCGCCTGAAGGGCCAGATGCCCGGTCAGGCGGACATTCAGCACCGGGCCGAGCGTGTGGTTTTGTTCATCGAAGCCCGGAATATCGGAGGTGGGGCCATAGATGTTTATCATCTGCAGTTCGGCGCTGTATTTCGGACCGAGCTTGCGGATCAGCGCGGCGCGCGTTTGCAGGATGACGCCGCTTTCACGATTGTCGCCAATCTGCACGCTGCCCTGCGCAATGGTGCGCAGGGACCAATCTGACTGAAGTGGCCATTCGCCGATCCAGAGGGTATTGATGCTGTCAGGCCGGTCGTCGCCGTCAACCGCGACATAGTCGAAGCGAAGCGCCGAATCGATGCCGCCATCGCGGGCGTGGCTCACCTGCCAGAGCGCCTGGACGGAGCTCACCGTGAGGTCAAAGCCGCCTGGCCCGGCGTCTGATCCGGTGATGATGCCGCGCAGGCGGAACGTGCCGGTCAGAGCCTGCTGGTAATGCAGCCGCATGGCGGTGCGGGCATCGCTTCCGTCCGAGCCGGGGTCGATGGCAACGCGCCACTCGGCTTGCCGCTCGCCGGGCGTGACTTGTGGTCCCGGCACGCCGCCTGTGCTCTGGGCGAGGGCGGAGCCCATGCCGGGGAGGCTTGCCAGAATGCTAAGCAGGAGCATCCGGCCCCAAAGCCTCATTTCTTTGCCGTGGCCTTCTTCTTCGCAGGGGCTTTTTTCTTCGTGCCCTTCTTGGCGCGTTCGGCGAGGAGTTCGAGGGCCTGGTCGATATTGACGTCCTCCGGCGCCCAGTCCTTTGGCAAGGTCGCATTGGTCTTGCCGTGTTTCACATAGGGCCCGTAGCGGCCTTCGAGGACGTGGACCGGGCCGCCTTCGCCCGGATGTTCGCCGAGATCCTTCAGGACTTTTGCGGCGCCCGCGCCGCCGCGCCGCCCGGCTTGCTTTTCGGCGATCAGGGTCACGGCCCGGTTGAGGCCGATCTCGAACAGGTCCTCGAAGGCTGGCAGGTTCGCGTAGGTTTTCTGGTGCTGCACATAGGGGCCATAGCGCCCGAGATTGGCGAGAATCGGTTCGCCGTCTTCCGGATGCCTGCCGACCTCGCGGGGCAGGGAGAGGAGCCTGACGGCAAGCTCAAGGCCGACCGATGCTGGATCGACGCCTTTCGGGATCGAGGAACGTTTGGGTTTCTCTTCGCCTGCCGGTTCGCCGAGCTGGACATAGGGACCGAACCGTCCTGAGCGCAGCGTGACAGGCTCGCCCGTGTCCGGATGCAGGCCAAGCTCCTTTCCGTCGGGGCTGAGCACTTCCCCGCCATTCGCGCCGCTGGAAAAGGAGCGGGTGAACTTGCAGTCCGGGTATCGGCCACACCCGATAAAGGCCCCGCCGCGACCGAGCTTCAGCGAGAGCTCTCCCTCATTGCAGAGCGGACAAAGGCGCGGATTTTCCTTGACCTTGCCATCGGCGTCCGCGCGCGGGAAGACATGCGGGCCGAGCGCTTCGTTGAGCGCATCGAGCACTTCGGAAACGCGCAGGTCCTTGGTCTCGCCAATGTCGCCTGAGAATTGCTTCCAGAAATCCCGCAGGAACGCTTTCCAGTCGAGCTTGCCGTCGGAAATCACGTCGAGCTGTTCCTCTAGCCCGGCGGTGAAGTCGTATTCGACATAGCGGGCGAAGAAATTCTCGAGAAAGGCGGTGACGAGGCGGCCTTTATCCTCAGGAATCAGACGCTTGTTGTCGATGCGGACGTATTCGCGGTCCTCGAGCGTCGACAGCGTCGAGGCATAGGTCGATGGCCGTCCGATGCCGAGCTCTTCCAGCCGCTTGACGAGAGAGGCTTCGGAATAGCGGGGCGGCGGCTCCGTGAAATGCTGTGAGCTTGTTGCCTCGATGAGGTCGCAATGCTCGCCCTGTTTCAGCTTCGGCAGGCGGGCCTCGGCATCATCATCTTCTGGGTCGTCACGGCCTTCGGTGTAGAGGCGCACGAAGCCGTCAAAGACGACAACCTGGCCGGTTGCGCGCAGGACTGAGCGCTTGTCCCGGGACGCAAGGTCGATCGTCGTGCGCTCAAACTCGGCATCTTCCATCTGGCTCGCCACGGCGCGCCGCCAGACCAGCGTGTAGAGCTTCTTCAGGTCGCCGTCGCCGCGATAGTCCTCGGGACGCAGGTTGAAATCGGTCGGCCGGATCGCCTCGTGGGCTTCCTGCGCATTCTTGGCCTTGGAAGAGTAGCGCCGCGTCTTTTCGGGGACATAGCGGGCGCCATACTGGCTGCGGATCGCATCGCGGGCGGCGTCATAGGCTTCTTCGGCCATGTTGACCCCATCAGTCCGCATATAGGTGATGCGGCCCTCCTCGTAGAGTTTTTGGGCCGCCTGCATGGTCCGCTTGGCCCCGAAGCCCAGCTTCCGGGACGCTTCCTGCTGCAGGGTCGAGGTGATGAAAGGCGGCGGCGGGCGGCGCTTGACCGGCTTGGCCTCGATGCTCGCCACGGTGTAGCCGCCGGTCTTGACGGCGTTCAGTGCTTCGGTTGCGGTGGCCTCGTCGGGCAGGTCGAACTTCTTCAGGGCCTTGCCGTCGAATGCCTGTAGCCGTGTCGAGAAGGTCGTCCCGTCGGCGGCGCGCAGGAGGGCCTGGACCTGCCAGTACTCCTGCGTGACGAATGTCTCGATCTCGAGTTCCCGCTGGCAGATGATCCGCAGGGCGACCGACTGGACCCGTCCGGCCGAGCGGGAGCCCGGAAGCTTCCGCCACAGAACGGGCGAGAGGTTGAACCCGACAAGATAGTCGAGCGCCCTGCGGGCGAGGTAGGCATCGACCAGTTCGGCATCAATCTGCCTCGGGTTCTGCATGGCCTGCGTCACGGCGGATTTCGTGATGGCGTTGAAGACTACCCGCTCGACGGGCACGTCCTTCATGACGCGGCGCTTGGTAAGGGCTTCGAGGAGGTGCCAGGAAATCGCCTCGCCCTCGCGGTCAGGATCGGTCGCGAGGATCAGCCTTTCGGACCCCTTCACGGCGTCGGCGATCTCGCGAATCCGGGCTGAGGACTTGGCATCCGCCTCCCACACCATGGCAAAGTCATTGTCCGGATCGACCGATCCGTCCTTTGAGGGCAGGTCTCGGATATGGCCGTAGGAGGCGAGCACTTTGTAGTCGGGGCCGAGGTATTTGTTGATCGTCTTGGCCTTGGCGGGCGACTCGACAACGACAACCTTCATGGACCGTACCCCTTTGCAGCTGCGGAAACTGGTGTGTCGGCCGGATGCTGTCAACCGTCCTCGCTGAATGCGACAATCGAAAGACAGGCGAAGATCGCGAACAGGGACGGGGCCCAGGCGACGACCACGGGGGGGACGATTCCGATGGCTCCGAGGCTGGCCGCGAAGCGCAACACGAAGAAGAGGGCCAGCGCAGCGGCGACCCCGATTGCCGCCAGGCGGGCCATGCCGCCGAGGCGTGCGAGGCGCAGGCTGGCGAGGGTTCCGATGAGGGCCATGGCGACAAACAGGGCCGGAGCGGCCATCAGCGTGTGCCAGCGGACCCGGTAACGCGCGGCGTTCAGGCCGGCAATTTCGGTGCTGCGAATATGGCCGGGCAGGTCCCAGAAACCAATGGCGTTCGGCGGGGCGAAGCGGTCGATCAGTTCGGACTGGCTGATCTCGGTTGGCAGGGCAAGCCGGTCGAGGCGGCGCGGCGGCTCCCCGGGCACATTCTCGACGAGGTTCTCGAGCTGCCAGAAGCCGTCGGCGAGGCGGGCCCGCTCGGCATCGATCCGGCGCCGAAAGGCAAAGCCTGGCGCGACCTCGCCGTTCTCGAGCTGGCGCTCCTCCTCGATCAGCTTGACCTCTTCGAATAGGGTGCCGGTTTCATCGACCGACCTCGCATGGATGACGGTCTGGTTCCGCTCGTTGCCGGTTCGCAGCCAGATCCCCGTCTCGAAGACGCTCAGCTCCTGGTCCTGGCGGTCGAGCCGCTCGGTCCGTTCCTGCTCGAAGAGAGCTACCGCATAGGCTCCGAACGGGGAGAGAAGTGTCGTCGAGAATATGCCTAGCAGGAGGCCAAGAAGCGCCGGCGGCAGCAGGAAGCGCCAGGCCGACAGGCCGCTCGCCCGGATCACAGGCAATTCGGCGCGGCGGCTGAACTGGCCGAACGTGACCATGGTGGCGACGAGGAGGCCGAACGGCAGGGTCTGTTCCAGCAGCATCGGCAGCTTGAGAAGCGCCATCCAGATCGCCCCGCCAAGGCTGAGGTCGACCCGGGCACCGACGGTGCGCAACTGTTCGACAGTATCGATGACGAGCACGGCCGACGCCATGACGGCGAGGACAGTGACAAGGCTGCGCGCGCAGGACGCGAAGATGTAGCGCTGGATGCGGCCGAACAGGATCATGTCGTCCGGTACCGTCGGCGGGGCAGGCGAAGCCCTGAAAAGCGCCAGGCCGAGAGCCCTGCCAGAGCGGCAAGCGGCACTGCCCATTGCAGCCAGTTCGAGGCCGGGGCTTCAGCCGCCGCAGCCTGCGCGGCAAGGTGGCCGAAGAGCAGGCCGAGCGCCGCAACGCCTGCTAACGCTATGCGTCTGAAATAGCCCGACCGGCTGAAATCCCCCCCGAGGACCGCGAGCACGGCGAGCAATACCATGGGAAAACCGAGCAGCGGCGAGGTCAGCCGGTAATGCGCTTCGGCCAGGAAATTGCTCTCGTTGGACGTCTCGAAATAATTAGTCGGGTCAATGCGAAGCAGCTCCGGCAGGTAGCGGTCTGATGCCTTCAGGATCAGGTCAGTCTCTTCCCGGACGAGCGGCGCAAGATCGAAAACATACTGGTCGAAGCCGAGGATCGTCAGCGTGTCATCGTCATTCAACTGATGGATCTGGCCATTGGTCATGACGAGGGCGGGCTTGCCGTCGATCGTCCGGATCTGGCCGGACTCGGCGAGATAGTCGGCCGCGTCGCCCCGCCCGGCACTGGAAATGAGAATGCCCTTGAGGTCGCCGCCGACATTGTCGCGCGCATAGAAGGTGATGCCGTCGCCAGCAGAGGTAAACTCGCCCGGCCGGATCAGGAGGCTCGCAAGGTCTGCCTTGGCGGCGTGCAGGGCTGCCCGCATCTCCCGCTGCATGTCAGGTTGGACCCAGAGATTGACCACCAGGTGAAGGAGCGCGACGAGACTCGCGAGGCGAAGGAGCGGGGACGCCATCTGCCAGGGCGTCATGCCGACGGCGCTCGCAACGACGAGTTCACAGTCCCGGTGTATACGGTTCAGAGACCAGGCGCAGGCAACGAACAGGCCGAGCGGCGCGATCAGGGCGAGGACCTTGGGCGAGCCGAGCATGACGACCTTCAGATAGACCGCAGCCGACTGGCGGCTCTCGACGATCAGGTCGATCTGGCTGAGCCCCTGCACCAGAACGGCGAGGATAACGACGCCCGCGAGGATGACGAGGAAAGACCGGAAGGCACCGGCGAAGATGTAGCGCTGCATCTGCGTCATGGCACCGGTTCCGGCTCACTCAGACTGAATTTCGAGGCCTGCCGCAGCTTGACGAGTTGCGCCGCGCGCCGCGATGGCTAGTTTGCCGACAAACAGGAGTTCCCGCATGAAAATCAAGTTCGCCGATGCAGCAGATGCCGAGATTGCCGCTTTTCTCGTCGAGGAAGGCGGCAAGCTCCCCGAGGGGGCCGGCGCACTTGACGGGGCATCGGGCGGCCTTCTTGGCGAGGCGCTGAAATCAGGCCGGTTCGTCGGCAAGACCGGGCAGGTCTGCGTCATCATCTTGCCGCCGGGAGCGCCGTCCCGCCGCGCCGTCCTGATTGGCAGCGGTCCGGCGAAGGCGCGCGATGCGCGCGTGTTCGAGCGGCTGGGGGCCGAACTCGTCAAGTCGCAGGCCATGAGCGGGTTCCGGACCGCAGCCCTCCATATTGGCGGAGCGGATGACGCAGCCCATGCAGCCGCTGGCGCCCGCCTCGCTGCCTACCGGTTCGATACCTATTTCACGAAGCTGAAGGAGGACCAGAAGCCGAGCCTGACAGCGCTGACCCTGGTGACAGGTGACGCGAAGGCGGCGAAGGCGGTGTTTGGTCCCCTCGATGCCGCCGTCGACGGCACATGGTTTGCGCGCGACCTTGTCAACCTGCCGCCGAACGACCTCTATCCGGCCAGTTTCGCCAGGGAACTGAAAAGCCTCGAAAAACTCGGCGTTGAGGTCGAGGTACTCGGCGAATCGGAGATGAAGAAGCTCGGCATGGGGTCTCTGCTCGGCGTCGGGCAGGGTTCGGCCAAAGAGAGCAAGCTCGCCATCATGCGCTGGACAGGGGCGAAGGACAAATCCGCCCCGCCAGTCGCCCTGATCGGCAAGGGCGTCTGCTTCGACACGGGCGGGATCTCGCTGAAGCCCGGACCCGGCATGGAAGAGATGCGCGGCGACATGGGCGGCGCGGCGGCCGTCGCCGGTACGATGAAGGCGCTAGCCCTACGCAAGGCCCGGGCGAATGTCACCGGCCTTGTCGGCCTCGTCGAGAACATGCCGGACGGCGACGCGATCCGTCCGGGCGACATCCTGCGGTCTGCGTCCGGCCAGACCATCGAGGTGCAGAACACCGATGCCGAGGGGCGGCTCGTTCTCGCCGACGTGCTCTGGTACGCACAGGAACATGTGAAGCCGAAGGCCATGGTCGACCTCGCCACCCTGACCGGGGCGATCGTCATTGCGCTCGGCCACCATCATGCCGGGCTGTTCTCGAGCGACGACGACATGGCCGAGGCGCTGACCCGGGCGGGGATCGCGTCCGGCGAGCGGGTCTGGCGCCTGCCCATGGGGCCGGAATATGACCGGCTCCTGAAGTCGAAATTCGCCGACATGCGCAATATCGGGGGACGTGCGGCGGGCTCGATCACGGCGGCGCAGTTCCTGAAGCGCTTCGTTGCCGACGACATGCCGTGGAGCCATCTCGACATTGCCGGGGTTGCGTGGGTCGAGGGCGACAAGGACGCGACCGATCCGAGCTGGGCGTCCGGGTTCGGGCCGCGCCTCCTCAGCCGCTGGATCGCCGACAATCACGAGGACGATGCGTGACCGGAGCGCCTGCGCCCGAATGGTGGTTCTATCATCTCGACCGCACGGTTCTCGAAGTCGCGGCAGGGCCGCTGCTCGAGAAGTGCCTCGAGCGCGGCTGGCGGGTCCTCGCCGTCAGCGCGCGTCCTGAACGCCGCGCCGCGCTCGACGAAGCGCTGTGGACCTATGGCGACGGCAGCTTCCTGCCGCACGGGAGGGTGGAAGCCGAAGGGCTCGATCCGGCCGAGCAGCCCGTGCTCATTTCCGGGCGGACCGACAATCTCAACGGCGCATCGGTCTGCCTCCTGCTGGACGGAGCGGACCTGCCGGACGGAGGCGGGTTCGAGCGCTGCATGGTGATGTTCGACGGCGGCGACCATGCAACCCGGGACATTGCCCGCAGCCAGTACAGGCGCGCCAAGGACAATGGCCAGGCCGTGCGGTATTTCGAGCAGGCGCCGAAGGGCGGCTGGAAAGAGGCGGGGGCCTGACCGATCCCCTATTGCCGACATGCAGGCCCGCCGCTATAGGCCGCCCAGACCCTTCCGGACTTCGCCACGACAAGGAGCCGTTCCATGGCCAAAGAACGCACATTCTCGATCATCAAGCCGGACGCAACGGCACGCAACCTGACCGGCGCGGTCAACAAGGTGATCGAGGACGGCGGCCTGCGCATCATCGCACAGCGCCGAATCCTCATGACGCGTGCCCAGGCCGAACGTTTCTATTCGGTCCATTCGAGCCGCGGCTTCTTCGGCGAACTCGTTGATTTCATGACCTCCGGCCCGGTCGTCGTGCAGGTGCTGGAAGGTGACAACGCGGTCGCCAGGTACCGCGAGATCATGGGTGCAACGAACCCGGCCGAGGCGGCCGCCGGCACGATCCGCAAGCTGTTTGCAAAGTCCATCGGGGAAAACTCGGCGCATGGCTCCGACACGGCCGAGAATGCGGCGAGCGAAATTGCCCAGTTCTTCTCGGAAGCCGACATCACCGGCTGACCGGTTCAGGGGCGGGGCGGGAGCTTGGCGACCGCTTGGCAGGCCTTGGCGAGCGCGTCCGGGTAAAGCCGGTGCTCTTCAGCGAGCACCCTCAGGCGAAGCGTTTCCGGCGTATCGCCCGGCAGTACGGGCACACGCGCCTGCGCGATGATGCCGCCCGCATCAACGGCGCCCGTCACCCAGTGGACCGTGCAGCCATGTTCCGCATCGCCCGCCGCGAGAGCCCGTTCATGGGTATTCAGGCCCGGATGTGTCGGCAGGAGCGAGGGGTGGATATTGACCATCCGCCCGGCCCAGCGCGCCGTGAAGCGGGGTGTCAGGATGCGCATGAACCCGGCAAGGGCGATCATCTCGGCCCCGGCCTTTCCCAGCGCCATCTCCAGCCGGGCCTCGAAGGCTTCCCTGTCCTCGCCATGGGCGGCGTGCTCGATAATGGCCACCGGGATGCCGCGCCTTTCAGCCCGGGCGAGGCCCTGAGCCCTGGCGCGGTTCGATATGACGAGGACGGGTTCAGCCGGATAATCCGGATCTTCTGCCGCCTGCAGCAGGGCCTCCATGTTCGACCCTTGTCCGGAAATCAGGATGGCCAGTTTAAGCCGGGTCACAGGGCCGCGAGATCCCCAATGACGAGACCTGTCTCGCCATTACCGGCGAGCTGAGCGAGGGCACGGTCTACATCCCGGTCGGGCACGGCAAGGACCATGCCTATGCCGAGATTGAACGTGCGGCGCATCTCGGCATCGTCCATGCCGCCAACCTCCTGCAGCCATACGAATACCGGCGGGAGCGGCCAGGCGGCATGATCGATCCGCGGGCGAAGGCCATCCGGGCACATGCGGGGTGCATTCTCCGTCAGCCCGCCGCCGGTGATGTGGGCAAGGCCGGTGAGGAGACCCGCCCGGGCAAGCGGCAGGACCGGGCGGGAATAGAGCCGTGTCGGCATGAGGAGCGCTTCCCCGAGCGTCTCGCCCCGGCTGAACGGCGAAGCATCAGCGAGCGAGAGGCCGGACCGCTCGACGCACTTGCGGATCAGCGAATAGCCATTGGAATGCGGCCCGGACGATGCAAGGCCGATGAGCACGTCCCCGGCAGCCATGCGGGCATGGTCCGGCAGGATCGCATCCCGCTCGACCGCGCCGACGACGAACCCGGCAAGGTCATAGTGTCCGGGGGCGTACATGCCGGGCATCTCGGCGGTTTCCCCGCCAACAAGGGCGCACCCGGCCTGGCGGCAGCCTTCGGCGATGCCGGAAATCACCGCTTCAGCGACGCCCTGATCGAGCGAGCCGGTG
The DNA here is from genome assembly GCA_964429935.1 of uncultured Hyphomonadaceae bacterium. Lineage (GTDB taxonomy): Bacteria > Pseudomonadota > Alphaproteobacteria > Caulobacterales > Hyphomonadaceae > CALLCD01. The sequence goes on along the minus strand of CAYSED010000056.1, from coordinate 3,524 downwards.
GCAAAATAATCGAGAAAAAACAGTGGTGTTGCACCCTGCGCCAAAACGTCATTGGCACACATTGCGACAAGATCTATGCCGATCGTGTCATGGCGGCCGGTCTCGAAGGCAAGCATCAGCTTGGTGCCGACGCCGTCCGTTCCTGAAACGAGTACCGGATCGGTCCAGCCTTCGGCTTTCAGGTCGAACAGGGCCCCGAAGCCGCCAAGGCCGCCGATGACGCCCTTGCGCGACGTTGCTGCGGCCAGAGGCTTGATCGCCTGAACGAGCGCATCTCCTGCCTCAATATCGACACCAGCATCGCGGTAGGAAAGAGGGGGCTTGTCTGAACCGGTCATGGCGAGGGCCGATAACATGTGGATGGCTGCCTCGCCAGCCGCAAAGGCGGTTCCGGACGAGGAGCGGGCCTGATAGGGACTAGAACAGAAACCGGAGAGGTGAAAATGATTCGTCGCTTTCTCGCCCTCGTGGCATTCGCGCTGCTCGCCGCCCTTGCCGCACGCGCCGATACGAGAAGCCTTTACACCGTCACCGACATTGCCGTCGACGAGGCGGCCGAGACGGTGATCGCAGCCCAGCAGGCGGCGTTTGCGAAGGCCCGCCAGATCGGCGCGCAGCGCATGATCGAGCGGATCACGCTTGCCGAGGACAGGATAGCGGCCGGAGGCGTGCCCGTCGATGCCGCGCTCGCCCAGAAGCTCGCGGCGGCCGTCGATATCGTGCAGGAAACACGCGGCGGCGGGCGGTACATCGCCACGCTTTCGACGGTGCTGAACCCGCAGGAGGTGCGCGCGCACCTCAACGGTCTCAATGTGCCCTTTGTCGATACGCAGGCACCCGCGGGGCTCCTCGTGCCCATCGGCCGGGAACGCGTGATCGGCGACTGGCAGCTTGCCTGGGGAGAGCGAAATGACGGCGCGCTCGCTCCCTGGGTCACGGCGCAGTTTCCCTACCAGCCGGGCGTGACCTGGGACGAGATTGCCGGCGAAGTCGGCGCCTCCCGCACGCGGCGCGGCATTGTTGCCGAACTGAGCGGCGCGCCGGGGGCCTATGCGGCAACTGTCACGCTGCTGACGGCATCGGGCGAGACGCCCGTCGGCACGACGCGGCGGGTGGCGACCATGGAAGAAGCCGTAAGGGCAGCATCGGCCATGCTCGACGAGACCTGGAAGCGCCAGTCGATCATCCGGTCGTCCGACCGCACCCTGTCGGAGGCGACCGTGCTCTACACCTCGCTTCCGGAATGGAACGGGCTCCGTAGCGCGCTCGCCCAGTCGCCGCTCGTATCGGACTTCCAGATCCGGGCAATCTCCTCCGATGGCGCGGTCGTCCTCTTTGCCTATGCCGGAGATATCGAACGCCTGGCGCTCGACCTGCGCCAGCGCGGCATCGACCTGAGCGCGATACCGGAAGGCTTCGTCATGCGCTCGGCGGTCAGTCCCGTGCCGGGGAACCCGTAGCGCGGGAGCGACCCCTTTGTCCCAGCTCCGCCTGTCCTTTCCCGCCGGGAGGGCGCGCTTCAGCGATGTCGCGGTGACCGCCTCCAACCGGTCTGCCGTCACGATGCTGGCATCGGCCCGGGAATGGCACGGCAACATTCTCTGCGTCATCGGCCCGCCGGCCTGCGGCCTCGCCTACCTGCTACGCGCTTGGACGGAAGCCAATGGAGCCATGGAAGTCAGGGCCGAGGACTTCGATCGGCTGGACACGGCGGGCGTCGAAGCCTTCGCGTCGCGGCCGGGGGCTATCCGCCGTGCCGACAAGGTCATGCGGGCAGACCGGCTACTGATGACGCTCAACCTCTTCCAGTCCAATGGCCGCCGGCTTCTCCTGTCGGCGCGGTCGAGCCCGTCGTCCTGGCCGGTGCCGCCGGGAGACCTCGCCTCGCGCCTGCGGGCCATCCCGACGACTGAAATCCTGCCGCCTGACGACGACATGGTCCTCAAGCGCCTGCAGGCAGGCTGCCGGGCGCGGTTCATCCGGCTCGAAGACGAGACGGCGCGCTATGTCGCCATGCGGCTGGAGCGCTCCTACGCGGCCATCGAGGACTATGTCCGGCGGCTCGATGCGGCGATTTCCGATACGGGCCGGGCCCCGAGTATCCATCTGGCAAGGACTGTGCTTGAAGAGGGCACGGGGACGCGTGCCCTGTTCGGCGATGACTGACAACACCTGGGGCTGGAGGCGATGCGGACATGACTGAGACCAGCGATCTTGCCCGGTCGCCGCAGCGCTTCTTCAATCGCGAACTGTCCTGGCTGCGGTTCAACGAGCGCGTGCTCGAAGAGGCCGCCAACATGAATCATCCGGTTCTGGAGCGCCTGCGCTTCCTGTCGATCTCGGCGAGCAATCTCGACGAGTTCTACATGGTCCGCTATGCGGGCTTGCGCGAGCAGCAGCGGGCAGGCATCAAGCGGCCGAGCCAGGACGGTCTGACGCCAGGCGAGCAGGTTGCTGCCATCGAGGCGGCTGCCGAAACCCTGATGGCCGAACAGCAGGTACGCTGGAAGGAATTGAGCGCCACGCTCGATGAGAAGGGCATTCACATCCTGAAGGCCGACGGCCTGCGCAAGAGCGACATCGCCTGGCTCGAGAGGCAGTTCACCGAGGACATCCTGCCGATCCTGACACCGCTGGCGGTCGATCCGGCACATCCCTTCCCGTTCATTCCGAACCGGGGTTTCGCGCTCGCCTTCGCCCTGAGGGCAAAAGCAAACGAGGCCGACCGGATGACGGCACTCGTGCCCCTTCCGGGGTTCACCGACCGCTTCGTACGCCTGCCCGACCGGGGCGGACAGACGATGCGCTACATCGCCCTCGAACGGGTGATCCCGCTGTTTCTAGACCATCTCTTTCCAGGCTTCGTCGAGGAGGGCCGGTGCCTGTTCCGGATCCTGCGCGATTCCGACATCGAGATCGATGACGAGGCTGAGGATCTGATACGCGAGTTCGAGATCCTGCTGAAGCGCCGCCGTCGCGGCAAGATCGTCACGATCAAGGTCAATGCCGACGCCCCGGCCTCGCTGCGCGACATGATCCTCCGGGAAATGGAAGCCGAGGAGAACGACCTCGTCCTGCTTGACGGCATGATCGGGCTTGCCCAGCTTTCGGAACTCATTTCGAGCGAGCGGCGGGACCTGCAGTTCCCGGCCTATGAGCCGCGCTATCCGGAGCGCATCCGGGAACATGGCGGGGACTGCTTCGCGGCGATCCGCGCCAAGGACATCATCGTCCATCATCCTTACGAGACATTCGATGTCGTCGTCGAATTCCTCAGGCAGGCCGCTTCTGACCCTGATGTCGTGGCGATCAAGCAGACGCTTTACCGGACGAGCGTCGATTCTCCCATTGTCGCCGCGCTGATCGAGGCGGCCGAGGCTGGCAAGACCGTGACGGCGCTTGTCGAGATCAAGGCGCGGTTCGACGAGGAAACAAACCTGCGGCTCGCCCGGGATCTCGAGCGGGCCGGCGTGCAGGTCGTCTATGGCTTCATCGACTACAAGACGCACGCCAAGGTCAGCCTC
>CAYSED010000055.1:8399-16573 GCA_964429935.1 uncultured Hyphomonadaceae bacterium | reverse complement strand
ACATGGACGGCGAGGCGTGTTCGCATATGGCGAACATCAAGGCGCGTCGCGCGGAGGCGACAACCGGCGCGTTCGCGAGGGCCGCCCTCACCCGGCCGGGCCTCACCCACGGCGTCACGGCCGGCATTCACTGGGAAGCCCTGAAGCTCTGGATCCGGGGTGCCGGCTACCGGTCCCGCCCGGCCCCCGCCGCTGCACCCTTTTCCGTCACCACCCCGTTATCTCCTGACCAGACCTGACACGAAAAAGACCTGCCATGACCGAAGACCGCACCATTCTCGCGACCGCGAAATCCGTCCGCCAGTTGAAGGGGATCCCGACAAGTTTCCGCCTCGCGGGCCTTGCCTTGCTGACGGCCAAGACCGGCAAGCTGACCATCCGCCTGCCGGATGGCCTGGCCGTGGCCTTCGACAAGCATGACGGCGGCACCGAGGCGGTGATCGAGGTGCATGACTTCGACTTCGCCAAGCGCAGCGTCGCGGGCGGCGATATCGGCTTTGCCGAATCCTATATGGACGGTCAGTGGTCGACACCCGACCTGACGGCAGTGCTGCGCTATTTCTCGGACAATTTCGATTCTGTCGGCAATGGCAAGCTCGCCCGGGGCACGCGACTCGTCCGCTGGATCAACAATCTCCGCCACGTCCTGAACCGGAACAGCAAGTCCGGGGCGCGGCGCAACATCATGAGCCATTACGATCTCGGCAATGCGTTCTATTCGCAGTGGCTCGACCCGACGATGACCTATTCCTCGGGCCTCTACAAAAGCCCGAACTTCAGCCTAGAACAGGCGCAGGCGGCCAAGTATGACGCCATCTGCGAAAGCCTGGAGCTCGGCCCTTCGAGCACGGTGCTCGAGATCGGCTGCGGCTGGGGCGGGTTCGCCGAGCATGCCGCGCGCCAGACCGGCGCGCAGGTCACCTGCCTCACCATATCGGAAGCCCAGCGCGCATTCGCCGTGGACCGTATCGAGCAGGCCGGCCTCTCGGCCAAGGTCAGGGTCCTTCTGCAGGACTACCGGGACCATGAGGGCTCCTATGACGCCATTGCCTCCATCGAGATGTTCGAGGCGGTCGGGGAAGCCTACTGGCCGAGCTATTTCCAGAAGGTCGAATCGGTCCTGAAGCCCGGCGGCCGCGCCGCCCTGCAGATCATCACGATCGACGACCAGCACTTCGAGAGCTACCGCAAGCGCGCCGACTTCATCCAGCGCTACATCTTTCCCGGCGGCATGCTGCCGAGCGAGACGGCCCTGAAGCAGCAATTCCATGCCGTCAGCCTGCACCATGACGCGACCCGCTATTTCGGCCCGGATTATGCCCGCACGCTGCACGCCTGGGCAAAGCGCTTCAACGAGGCCTGGCCGGACATCCTGCCGCTCGGCTTCGATGAGCCGTTCCGGCGCATGTGGAATTTCTATCTCAGCTATTGCGAGGCCGGCTTCATGGGCGGCCGCATCGATGTCGGCCAATTCGTCCTGTCGAAGGCGCGGGCCTAGAGCGGTTTCGCCTATGGCGGAAACGCGAAAGGCGACAAAAGGTCGCCCGGCGCCCCTGCGCCGCCCCCGCGGAGCCGTCGGCACCTGCCGACTGGCGTGAGCGAAAAAAACGACGACCGATTCCGTCAAGGACGGAAACGGTCTAGTAAAGCCCGGCCAGCACGTATTCGATGTCCTGCCCGCGGGCGCTGAACGCGCATTTCACCCAGCGGCCTTCGGCATCGTACCAGAGATCGACGTCGAGCTCCGAGCGCAGCCGGAAGCGCGTCGCCTCGACAGGTTCGCCGCCGGCCATGACCGTTTCGGTGCCGAGATTCTCGACCGTGATGTCGAGCACCTGCCCGCCCTCGCTCGACAGGATCGCTTCGGAATAGACTTCGTGCACGTTCCAGTGGCTCGACGGGATGATGCCGGCTGGAACAGCGCCTTCAAAATTCGTTCCGGACACCTCGATCGCATCGCCCGCCGCCCTTGCAGCGACGGCGAGGTCCCTGCCGTCCTTCCGAGTCTCGCCTTCGAGGCTCTGCAGGCGGCCGCCGGCCCACGTCTCCTGGGACTCATGGCTGTACCTGTAGGCCGTCATCGGACCGAACTTCACTTCGAGATCGATATCGTTCTCGACGCGCAGCACGCCGTCGTCCGTCACCGCAAAGTCGAGCACGTGGGAGCCGAACGGCTTGCCGTTGCGCAGGACATCGAAGGCGATGCGCTCGCCGCCCTGCGGCTGCCAGGCCGGGATCTGCGCCGCAGCCGCAGGCGTCGCCGTATCGTCGGCTGCGGCGAGGCCGCAGGCGAACGCGGCCGCAACGGCAAACAGGAGAGCTTTCGTCATGGACAGGCCTTTTCAACTGGTCTCAGCCTTCAGATAGGCCGCCGCGAGTGACTGTCGAATGAACAGGCCGTCACGTCGGCCGCCGGACGGCCGGGAACAGACATTTTTTCGTGAAACCAGCGCCTTGGCTTGAACCGGCCCGCCACGCACCTTAGCGTCGTTCCATCAGGTTTCAGCCAGACGAGTTGCCCCGCCCCATGACCGTTCTCCCGTCCGTGCTCCATGCGATCGGAAACACGCCGCTGATCCGCCTCAACCGGGTCTCCGACGAGACCGGCTGCGAGATTCTCGGAAAGGCCGAATTCCTCAATCCCGGCCAGTCCGTGAAAGACCGTGCCGCCCTCGGCATTGTGCGCGACGCCGAACGAAAAGGCCTCCTGAAGCCCGGCGGCACCATCGTCGAAGGCACGGCTGGCAATACCGGCATCGGCCTCGCCCTGGTCGGCAGCGCGCTTGGCTACAAGGTTGTCATCGTCATGCCGCGCACCCAGAGCCAGGAAAAGAAGGACGCGGTCCGCATCCTCGGCGCGAAGCTGATAGAGGTCGATGCCGTCCCCTACAAGAATCCCAACAATTACATCCACTTCTCGCAGCGCCTTGCCGAAGAGATGGCGGCCAGCGAGCCGAACGGGGCGATCTGGGCAAACCAGTTCGACAATGTCGCGAACCGCCAGGCCCATTATGAGACCACGGGCCCGGAAATCTGGAACCAGCTCGACGGCAGGATCGACGGCTTCATCTGCGCGGTAGGGTCCGGCGGTACGCTCGGCGGCATCTCGATGGCCCTGAAGGAACGCAACCCGGCCATCGAGATCGGCCTCGCCGATCCCGGCGGCGCGGCGCTCTACGAATACTACACTAGCGGCGAACTGAAATCCGAGGGCACGTCGATCACCGAAGGCATCGGCCAGGGCCGCATCACGGCCAATCTGGAAGGCATCAAGGTCGACCGCGCCTACCGCGTCACCGACACCGAAGCCCTGAACGCGATCTTCGACCTGATCCGCCACGAGGGCCTGTGTCTCGGCGGCTCGGCCGGCATCAATATCGCCGGCGCCGCAAAGCTCGCCCGCGACCTTGGCCCCGGAAAGACCATCGTCACCATTCTCTGCGACTATGGGAACCGGTACATGTCGAAGCTCTTCAATCCGGATTTTCTGAGGTCAAAGGACCTGCCCGTGCCGGACTGGATGGAGGACTGACCCATGGCCGCATTGCCCCTCGTCACCGCCGGCTGGCTGAAGGCCAACATCGCCGCTCCGGACCTGCGTGTCGTCGATGCAACCTGGTTTGCACCGTTCACGAACCCGCCGAAGACGGGCCGCGAGGCCTATCTCGAAGCGCACATCCCGGGGGCCGTCTTCTTTGACATCGACCAGATCGCCGATCCGGACGGCGCTTTCCCGCACACCTTTCCGCCCGCCCATGTCTTCTCGTCCCGCGTGCGCAAGCTCGGCCTGGGCGACGGCAACCGCCTGGTCATCTATGACCGCAACCGCTTCTTCGCCTCGGCCCGCGCCTGGTGGATGTTCCGGGTCATGGGCTGCAAGGACGTGCTCGTGCTCGACGGCGGCTTGGACGCGTGGCTTGCCGATGGCGGCGAAACCGAAGACCTGCCGCCAGTTGCCGCAGAGCGCCACTTCACCCCGCGCGTCCGGGCCGACCTCATCAAGTCGACAGACCAGATGGCAGACCTTGTCGCCCGCAGCACGGCCCGGATCATTGATGCCCGGACTGCGTCGCGCTTCACGGGTGCCGCTCCCGAACCCCGCCCCGGCCTGCCCTCCGGCCACATGCCGGGCGCTGTGTCCCTGCCGGGCGACCAGCTTCTCTCTGGTAATGGCCGGATGAAGCCGCCTGCCGAACTCGATGCGCTCTTTCGGGCAGCCGGCACGGACCCGGCCTCGCCCGCCCTTGTCACGTCCTGCGGCTCGGGCGTCACCGCCGCCGTGACGGCCCTTGCCCTCGCGACGCTCGGCAATGACCTCGTCGCCGTCTATGACGGGTCATGGACCGAATGGGCCTCGCGCGGCGACCTGCCGATCCAGACCGGCCCATGAGCAAGGACAAGGACCTCCGCACCCGCCTCGTGCATACCAGGTCGGGCGGACGGCTGAACCCGACGGTGAACCCGCCCGTCGAGCGGGCATCGACCCTGTTGATGCCGGACATAGGCGCGCTCTACGACGCCAAGACGAGCTATGGCCGAAAGGGCCTCGCCGTCCACCGCGAGCTTGAAGCCGGGCTCTGCACGCTTGAAAACGCCATCAGCACGAGGCTTACCCCGAACGGGCTTTCGGCCTGCGCCCTTGCCGCCGCAAGCGCCGTGCGCGCCGGCGACCACATCCTCGTTGCCGACAATGTCTACGGCCCTTCCCGGCGCTTCTGCGAGCGACGCCTGCCCGCCATGGGCGTTGCCGCAACCATCTTCCCTGCACGCTCCGGCATGGCAGAGCTCGAGGCCATGATCCGGCCGGAAACCAGGGCCATCTATCTCGAAAGCCCCGGCTCGCTCACCTTCGAGCTCTGCGACACGCACGCCATCGTCGCCCTTGCCGGGAAGCACGGCCTCACGACCATCATGGACAATACCTGGGGCTGCGGGGTCCTGCACCGGCCCCTCGACCTCGGCATCGACATTTCCGTTCAGGCCCTCACCAAATATGTCGTCGGCCATGCCGACAGCTTTGGCGGCGCGGTGATGACGGCGTCGGGCCGGATGTCCGAACGGGTCGGGGCGGTCGCCGACGACTGGGGCCTGTCGCTCGGACCGGACGATGCCTGGCTCGCACTCCGGGGCCTGCGCACGCTCGTGCCCCGCCTCGCCCAGCATGACGCGTCGGGCCGCGAGATCGCCCTCTGGCTCCGGCAGCAGCCCGGGATTGCCGCCGTCCTCCATCCCGCCTTGCCGGACCATCCGGACCATGCCCTCTGGCAGCGCGACTTCAGCGGCGCCAACGGCCTCTTCGGCTTCGTGCTCGAAGACCGGGGCGAAGCGGCCCGGCAGGCCTTCTATGCCAACCTCGCCCTGTTCGGATTCGGCTTTTCCTGGGGCGGCTATGAGAGCCTGCTGATCCCGGCCGATCCCAGGGCGAAGCGCTGCGACGGGCACTGGCTCGATCCGGCGAAGGGCACCCTCGCCCGGATACATGTCGGCCTCGAAGCGCCAGCCGACCTCATCGCCGATCTCGACCGCGCCCTCGCCGCCTTCCGCGCCTGAGACAGGTTTAGGGCGTATATCCTATTTCCCGGTGACATTTCGCGATTCCGCGCTATATCTCCGGTCAGGACCGCGCGAGCCGGGCTTGCCCTTCCAATCCCGCTCCTGCGGCAGGCCCTGGAAGGATTGCCTATGAAGATCATGGACCGCCCGGAGTTCCGCTCCAAGCCGAAGCCGCTTACCTGCCGCCCCGAAGACCTCATCCGGCCGACGGTCCAGCGCATGGCCGAAAAGAACTATGGCGCGGTGGTCGTCATCGACGGGGCGAACAAGGTCATCGGCATGGTCACCGAGCGCGACATCATGCGCCGCATCGTCAGCGACGGGCGCGATCCTGATACGACCAGGATATCCGACATCATGACCAAGGAGGTCCGCGTCGCCCGCGAGACCGACGACATGACGAACTGGCTGCGCATGATGTCCAACGAGCGCTTCCGCCGCCTGCCCATCGTCGATGACAAAGGCGAGCTTGTCTCGATCATGACCCAGGGCGATTTCGTGTCCTACACCTGGCCGCAACTCATCAACCAGGCGATGACCATGACGCGGTCCACAGTCAGCTCGAACTATCCGGTCTTCCTCATTCTCGGGGCTGTGCTCGTCTACACGATCGTCATCGGCGCGGCGATCACGGCAGCGGTGTCCTGACCGCTCAGGCTGCCCCGAGTCCGGCAAGCGCAAAGGCCCTCGCGGCCTTGTAGTCCGCCTTGCCGTTCGGCGCGCGCATCATCTGCGGCGTGAAGAGAATGCGCTTCGGGGCCTTGTAAGGGGCAAGCCGCCCGCGCACGAACGCCCGCAATTCCGCCTCGCCCGTGCCGCTGGCGCCAAGCTCCACGACCGCCGTCACAGCCTGGCCCCATGTCTCGTCCGGCAGGCCGACGACGAGCGCGTCGCGCACCGCCGGATGCGCCTTCAGTGCCTCTTCCACTTCTTCAGGATAGATTTTCTCGCCGCCCGAATTGATGCAGTTCGAGCCCCGGCCGAGCAGGGTCAGCGTCCCGTCAGCGGCAACCGTGCACCAGTCGCCCGGCACGGCATAGCGCACGCCCCTGATCGTCCGGAACGTCTCTGCCGTCTTCACCGGGTCCTTGTAATAGCCGAGCGGCACCGCCCCGCCCCGCGCGATGAAGCCCGGCTCGTCCGACCCGGGCATGATCTCCCGCCCGTCCTCGGCAAACACCTTGCACTGTGCGCCGATCTCGAACTTCGCCGTCTGAGAGGTGCCCGCCGCCGTTGTCACCGACATGCCGAACCCGACCGCTTCGGATGCCCCGAAACTGTCATTCAGCGCCGCCTGCGGCATATGCTTCAGGAGGCCCTGCTTGACCTCCATGGACCACATGACCCCGGACGAGGTGATCGACTGGACCGAGGAGAGGTCGAACCGGCCGGGATTTGCGTCCAGCACCGCGAGCATGGGCTTGGCGAACGCGTCCCCGACAATCGCCATGGCCGTCACGCCGTGCCGCTCCACCGTCTGCCACAGTTCTTCGGGATCGAACTTCGCGTTCGATTCCATGGTCACGATCGCCCCGCCATTCAGCAGCGCGCCGAGTGCCGTGAAGAGCCCGGTCCCGTGCATCAGGGGGCAGGCCGGCAATTGCCGCGTCATCGTGCCGAACCCCTTCACGAACGCGACATGCTCTTCCATGCTCGCCGGTGCCGCCCCGAAAATGCGCCGCAGGGCATCGAGATTGGCGTCCCGCCAGATCCGGTGCGGCCACATCACGCCCTTCGGCATGCCGGTCGTCCCGCCGGTATAGAGGAACATCAGGTCGTCTCCAGAACGCGGGGTCCCGAGCGGCGACCCGTCGCCCTCGCCCGCAAGCGCCTCATAGGCGACCGCAAAGTCCGGCACGTCGGCACCCGCGCCGCCGACCTCGACCCAGGCAAGCACCTTGGGCAGGCGTGCCCGCACCCGTTCGACATTGTCGCGGAATTCGGCATCGTAGAACACGGCCACGCTGTCTGAATTGTCGAAAATGTAGACGAGTTCATCCTCGAGATAGCGGTAATTGACATTGACATGGGTCAGTCGCGCCTTTGTCGCGGCGACGAAGCCCTCCATGTATTCCGGCTGGTTGCGCAGGTAGAAGCCGACCTTGTCGCCCGCCGCCGCCCCGCGTGCGAGAAGCCCCCGCGCCACATTGTTCGACCGCGCCGTCATCTGCGGCCAGCTCACCGTCCGGGCGCCATGGATGAGCGCCGGATGGCTCTCGTCCAGCACCGCCCCGACAGCATCGAAAATATCCCCGAAATTCCAGATCCCGCCCGTCATGTTCCCTCGCCTTGGCTGACTTTTTTTGCTCTGCAGGCGAGCTTAGCAGCAATTGCCGGGAGCGCGAGAGGGGGCTTGGCAGGTCAACAGCACTGGCGACCCCGGCACGATTCGAACGTGCGACCGTCGGATTAGAAGTCCGGTGCTCTATCCAGCTGAGCTACGGGGCCGTGTTGGTTTGGGTCAGTGTGTCCAGGGCTGCTTGCGGTTAGGGCTGAAATTCTCCGAATAGGATTTGACGAGCCGCTTGCGCTCGCGCGGCTCCTCGACGGAGAAGACGAGACCCTCGCGCTGGGCATGGGCAATGGCCTGCTCGCGCGTGTCGAAGGTCAGGCGCACCTGG
>CAYSED010000055.1:587-8389 GCA_964429935.1 uncultured Hyphomonadaceae bacterium | reverse complement strand
TTCGAGGTCCAGCCCATCAGCGGATCGCTCGACCGGCGCGCCTTGTTGTCGAACTCCAGAACCCAGTGCTCGGTGTTCGCGCGGCCGGACTGCATGCTCGTCTTTCGTGGCCTGTAGATTCTTGCCTGCATCGTGCGGGCCTCCGGCTGGTTCCAGGTTCCGGCGATTGCATACCCCCTCCCCGCGCGACGGACAAGCGGGCGCTTGCCGAGCCCCGACGAGAAAGGCCCGCCTCCTTCCGGACGCGGGCCCCTCTTTTCTGTTTCCGTACAGATCCCTAGTGGCCGCCCGCTAGCACCGCAAGCATCAGGAGCGCCACGATGTTCGTGATCTTGATCATCGGGTTCACCGCCGGGCCGGACGTGTCCTTGTAAGGATCGCCGACCGTGTCGCCGGTCACGGCTGCCTTGTGGGCCTCGGAGCCCTTGCCGCCATGATTGCCGTCTTCGATATATTTCTTGGCATTGTCCCAGGCACCGCCGCCGGACGTCATCGAGATCGCGATGAAAAGCCCGGTTACGATCACGCCAAGGAGCATGGCCCCTACAGCCGAGAGCGCCGCGCTGACCCCGCCAATCGGCCAGATCACGAGGAACAGGACAATCGGCGACAGGACCGGCAGGAGCGACGGCACGATCATTTCACGGATCGCCGCAGCGGTCAGGATGTCCACCGCCCGGCCATAATCGGGACGCTGTTCGCCCTTCATGATGCCCGGCATCTCGCGGAACTGGCGACGCACTTCCTCGACAACGGCCTGCGCCGCGCGACCGACCGCCATCATCGACATGCCGCCGAACAGGTTCGGCAGCAGGCCGCCGAACAGAAGGCCAACGACGACATAAGGGTTCGAAAGCTGGAAGCTGACATCGAGCCCGCGCAGCAGGCTGCCTTCTGCCGCATTCACCGAGAAATATTTCAGGTCCTCGGTATAGGCCGCAAACAGGACAAGCGCGCCAAGGCCCGCAGAACCGATGGCATAGCCCTTGGTCACGGCCTTGGTCGTGTTGCCAACCGCGTCCAGCGTATCGGTCGTCTCGCGCACTTCGGAGGGCAGTTCGGCCATTTCTGCGATGCCGCCGGCATTGTCCGTCACCGGGCCGAACGCGTCGAGGGCGATGATGATCCCGGCGAGCGCCAGCATGGTCGTCGTCGCGATGGCGATGCCGTAGAGCCCGGCAAGGTTATAGGTCAGCAGGATGCCGCCGATGATCGTCAGGGCCGGCAGCGCCGTGGCCTCGAGGCTCACGGCAAGCCCCTGGATCACGTTCGTGCCATGGCCGGATTCCGAAGCCTTGGCGACCGAGCGGACCGGGCGGTAATTCGTGCCGGTATAGTATTCGGTGATGACGACGATCAGCGCCGTCACGGCAAGTCCCGCGATGCCGCAGAAGAACAGGTCCGCGCCGGTGATCTCGCCGGTGATGCCGACCGCGCGCGCCGCCCCGTCCATCACGCCGAACCCGTTCGGCAGCAGCGTCTCGATGACGAGCGCAAGCCCGCCGATCGACAGGACGCCCGTCGCGATCAGGCCCTTGTAGAGCGCGCCCATGACATTGCGCGACCCCGCCCCGAGCCGCACGAAGAACGTGCCGATGATGGACGTGACGATGCAGATGCCGCAGATCGCAAGCGGCAGCATCATGATTTCGGAGAGATAAGCCGTCGAGCCGAAGAAGATTGCGCCAAGCACCATGGTCGCAACCACGGTCACGGAGAACGTCTCGAAAAGGTCGGCCGCCATGCCGGCGCAATCGCCGACATTGTCGCCGACATTGTCGGCAATCGTTGCCGCATTGCGCGGATCGTCTTCCGGGATGCCGGCCTCGACCTTGCCGACCATGTCGCCGCCGACGTCCGCGCCCTTGGTGAAGATGCCGCCGCCAAGGCGGGCGAAGATCGAGAGGAGCGAAGCGCCGAAGCCGAGCGCGACCAGGGCATCGATCACCGGCCGGCTATCCGGCTCATGCCCGAGCGGGCCTGTCAGTAGGCTGTAATAGCGAAGGCCACCGAGCAGGGCGAGGCCGACGACGAGCATCCCGGTCACCGCGCCCGAACGGAACGCGATGCCGAGCCCGGCGGCAAGGCTCTTGCGCGACGCCTCGGTCGTGCGCACGTTCGCCCGCACCGAGACGAGCATGCCGATGAACCCGGCCGCGCCCGACAGCACTGCGCCGATCAGGAAGCCGAAGGCGGCAAGCCAGTTCAGCGCCACGGCGGCAATGATGAATACGACGACGCCGACCATGGCGATGGTGCGGTACTGGCGGCTTAGATAGGCGTTCGCGCCCTCCTGGATGGCCCGCGCGATCTCCGCCATCCGCTGGTTGCCCGCAGGCGCGCTGAGGATCGAGCGCACGGCCCAGGCCCCGTAGGCCAGCGAGACGAAGCCCGCGACCACCGTCAAAACGTACCAGTTCATCGATTACCCTTTTCCCTGTCGCCCCGGACCGGCGCATCGAAGCTGCCCCAAGCCCTTGAATTTGATCTGTCCACTGCCAAACCGCCGAACGAGACGCAAGCGCCCTCTTGTTTCCGGCGTGCCAAATTGCAGCGGATTGGCAACCGAAACCCTCTATTTTGGGTTAACGGGCTCTTCTACAGCAATTAGAGGCCAGTGCGTCGCACTCCCTTGCTTCCGAACTTCAATTGATGCGTCACCCCCGATGGCGTCAGCCATCTGGGGGCCCATCTCCCGCAATCTGAACCAGAGCACCCGTGGCATGTTCCGAGCTGGGCCCCCAGACCGTTAGCGCGGTCGGGGGTGACGAACGTGAAGTTTGGTTCCCGTAAACGTCGACCCGCTTCAGCCCCCCCACGCCCCAAGTCACCCATGCTCGAATGACAGCCGCTCCGGCAGCGCCGCCGGCTTGCCCTCCCAGAGTAGCCGCAGCCCATCGCCCGGTTCGAGCCCGCCAATCGCCGTCAAAGCGCACCCCGCTACGGCCCCGGAGAGGTCCTCGCCTCCGGCAGCGGCCAGAAGCACCTGATAATCGTCGCCGCCGGTCACTTGCGCCATCACCTCGCCGAGAACCGTCGAAGGCCTGAACAGCGGCACGCGCGCGAGGTCGAGCCAGGCGCCGCAGCCGCTTGCCGCAGCCAGCTTGGCGAGATCTCCGAGAAGGCCGTCGGACACGTCCATGGCAGCCGTCGCCATCCGGGCGACGAGCCCGGCGATCCCGGGCGGCGGGAGGTCCGGCACGCGATAGGCCGCCCGCGCGGCATCGTCCTGCCCGGCGAGCGCCGAGGCGAGACCGAGCGCTCCGGCCCCGATCCGCCCGGTCAACCAGAGCCGGTCGCCCGCCTGCCCGCCAGACCGGCGAACCGGCGCGCGCGGCCCCTCCGGCACCCCGAGCAGCGTCAGGGACAGGAAGAGCCCGCCGGGGCTCGTCACCGTGTCGCCGCCGACAAGCCTCGCCCCCCAGATCTCCAGCTCTTCCCCGAGGGCGGCGGCAAACCGGCTGAGCGCATCCTCGCTCCGGTCCTTTGGCCAGCCAAGCATCAGCAGCGCTTCGGCGGGGCGGCACCCCTTGGCCAGAAGGTCCGACACGTTCACCCGCACGAGCTTGCGCGCGACGGTGTCCACCGGGTCGCTGGCGAGGAAATGCACCCCCTCCACGAGGGCATCGACGGTCGCGACCCGCGATCCGTCGCCCAGCAGCGCAACATCGTCCGCAAGGCCCGCCGCGCCCGGCGCGTCCGCGAGCGGGGCAAAATAGGTCCTGATCCAGTCGAACTCGGCCATGCCCTCAGGCTGCGCCGTTTTGCGCCCCGCGCAAGTCCCTCGCGATATTGTCGAGGACGCCGTTCACGAAGCGCGGCTCCTCGCCATCCTCGAAGAAGGCATGGGCGACAGAGACATATTCGTCGAGGATGATGCGTTCGGACAGCTCGGCATGGGCAATCAGTTCGGCCGTCGCGCCGCGCAGGATCGCCCTTGTCGTGGCATCGAGCCGGGTCAGTTTCCACCCGGCCGTCAGCCTGGCCGTGATCGCCGGGTCAATCGACACCTGGTGCTCGACGGCCGCATTGACGATGGACTTGAAGAGATCGGGATCGGCCTCCTCGACCGGCTCGCCTTCCGGACCGATGCCGAGCCGGTCCTCGCAGAACTGGCGGATCACCGCGACCGCGCTGATGCCGGACTGCTCCATCTGGTAGAGCGCCTGCACCGCGGCAAGCCGCGCCCCGGACCGCCGCGCCCGCGTGATCTCGAACGGGACTTTCGGGTCGCTCACCGGACGAATTTCCGCCTGAGGTCGATCATCTTCAGGCAGGCCTCGGCCGCGTCCCGGCCCTTGTTCTTGCGCGCGCGGTCGGCCCGCGCGAGCGCCTGCGCCTCGTTCTCGACCGTCAGGATGCCGTTGCCGATCGCGAGGCGACGCTCGACGCTCAGCAGCATCAGGCCCTGCGCGCTGTTCGAGCAGACATAGTCATAATGGCTCGTCTCGCCCCGGATCACGCAGCCGAGCGCGACATAGCCGTCATATTTGCCGCTGTCGGCGGCCATGGCAATCACGCCCGGCACTTCGAGCGCGCCCGGCACCTCGATCGTCTCGACGACCGCTCCGGCCCCGGCAAGCGCTTCGCCCGCCCCGGCCTCAAGCTCCAGCGTGATGTGCTCATAATATCGCGATGTCGCGATCAGGACGCGCGGCTTGTTCATGCAGGGTCTTCCTCGCTCAGTGGCCGCCACCCCTCTATCGACAGGCCGTATCCGTCAAGCCCCGCCACGCGGGTCGGCCCGGTGTCCGACAGGTAGATCATCCGCCGCACGCCGAGATCGCGCAGGATCTGCGCCCCGACGCCATATTCCCGCAAGGGCGCATGATGGTCGCGCGGCTCGCTCGTCTTCAGGCCGAGCCGCTCGGCGAGCGCGTTCGGGCGCATCGTGTTGACGAAGATCACGACACCCGGCTCCTCGGCCTCCGCAATCAGCCGCATGGCCTTGCCGACAAGCCCCTCGCGCGGGCCCTTCTCGCCGAGAATGTCGGCGAGGACATCGGTCCGGTGCACGCGCACCAGCGTTACGCTGCCGGGGGCAATCTTGCCATGGACGATGGCGACATGCTCGCTCTGGTCGAGCGCATTGCGGAACACCACCGTCTTGAACCCGTTGCCATAGGCACTCTCGAGCGGTGCCTCGACACGGCGCTCGATATAGCGGTCATGCTTGCGCCGCCACTCGATCAGGTCGGCAATCGTGCCGATCTTCAGGCCATGGAGCTGCGCGAAGGCAACAAGTTCCGGCAGGCGGGCCATCGAGCCGTCATCATTCATGATCTCGCAGATCACGCCGGCCGGGTAGAGCCCCGCCATGCGGGAAATGTCCACCGCCGCTTCCGTGTGCCCGGCCCGCACCAGCGTCCCGCCATCCCGCGCCACCAGCGGAAAGATATGCCCCGGCGAGACGATGTCGTCGGCATCGCAGGTCGGGTCGATGGCGACCGCCACCGTGCGGGCCCGGTCATGCGCCGAAATGCCGGTCGTCACGCCCGTCTTCGCCTCGATGGATACCGTGAAGGCCGTCCCCATGCTCTCCCGGTTCTCCCGCGCCATCATGTCGAGCCGCAGCGCCCGGGCGCGTTCAGCGGTCATGGCAAGGCAGATCAGCCCCCGCCCGAACCGCGCCATGAAATTCACCGCCTCGGGCGTCGCGAAGCTCGCGGGGATCACGAGGTCCCCCTCGTTCTCGCGGTCCTCGGCATCGACGAGAATGTACATGTGCCCGTTGCGGGCATCCTCGATGATCTCGTCTATGGTCGAGATCGCAGCGGAAAAGTCCTCGGCCATGCCTATCCCTTCAGGGGCGCATCGGCCCCGGTCATGCGCGCGACGTACCGCGCGAGCATGTCGATCTCAAGATTGACCCGCGCGCCCGGCTGCAACTGCCCGAGCGTCGTCACCTCCCAGGTATGCGGAATGATCGCGACCTCGAAATCGCCATTGTCGAGGGCTTTCGCCACGGTGAGCGACACGCCGTCCACCGCAACCGAACCCTTGGTCGCGAAATATCGGGCAAGCTCTGAAGGCGGGCGCACCGTCACGCGCCACGACTCGCCCTCCTGTTCAACCGACACGACCTCGCCGACCCCGTCGACATGGCCGAAGACGAAATGCCCGCCAAGCTCGTCGCCGAGCTTCAGGCTGAGTTCGAGATTGACCGGCGATCCTTCGCGCCAGCCGCCGAGAATGGTCTTCGCAAGCGTCTCCGGCACGGCCTCGACCGCCCACCAGCTTCTCCCCGCACCTGCATCACCGAATGCGGTCACTGTCAGGCAGACCCCGGAATGCATGATCGAGGCACCGCCCGATATCGCCGATGACGGATAGCCTGCCTCGACCTCGAACCTCGTCAAACCGGCCCGGTGCTCGGCCTTCCGGATCGTGCCGACTTGCGTGACCAGTCCCGTGAACATGCGCATTCCTGCCTATCTTCGCACCCGAACATAGGTCTCCAGCACGTCATCCCCAATCCGTTCCGTCGCGTCAGTGGACCAATGTGCTGCCCGGGCAATCTCGGCAAGCCCGATCCCCCCAAGCGCCGGAAGCCCGTCTCCCCCGATCAGGATGGGGGCCCGGAACCACTGGATCGTGTCGACGAGACCGGCCCGGATGAAGGATGCCGCGAGGCCGCCGCCCCCCTCGACAAGGATCGATCCGATCCCTTCGACGGCGCAGCGGCGGAGAAAATACTCAAGATCAATTCCGCCGCCGGACGCGCGCTTGCAGGGCCAGAGCTCGGCCCCCGCCCCGGCGAGCGGGCCGTCCTTAAGCGTATCTGTGGCAATCACGACCCGGCCCAGCCCGGACGAGGATACGAGCCGCCCGGCAGGCGGTGTCCGGCCGCGCGAGTCGGCAACGATCCGGACAGGCTGTCGGTCAGGCAGGGGCACCGTGCGCGCCGTCAGCAGCGGATCGTCTGCGAGGACCGTGCCGATCCCCACCATCACGGCGTCATGGGCGGCCCGCATCTCGTGCGCCCGCGCCCGCGCCGCCGGTCCCGTGATCCACTGGCTCGTCCCGTCGGCGAGCGCGATCCGTCCATCGAGCGAGGACGCGACCTTCCAGGTCACCCGGACCTTGCCGCTCACGGCCCGGCGCCCTCGGCGGCGTCCTTCAGGGCATTCTCCTCGATGAATTTCGCAAAGTCGCCCGGGTCGGTGAAGTCGCGATAGACGCTCGCATAACGGACATAGCCGACCGGATCGACCGCCTTCAGCCCGACCATGACCATGTCGCCGATTTCCGAGGACGCAATCTCCGCCTCGCCGCCGCTCTCGACCTGCCGGACGATGCCGGAAATCATCTGTTCGATCTGCTCTTCCGTGACCGGGCGCTTGCGCAGGGCGAGCGCGACCGTCTTGACGATCTTGTCGCGGTCGAAGGCGCTGCGCCGCCCGTCGCGCTTTATGACCGTGATGTCGCGAAGCTGGACCCGCTCGAACGTCGTGAACCGGCCGCCGCACTGGCCGCAGGCCCTGCGCCGCCTCACGGCACCATTATCCTCTGCCGGGCGGGAATCCTTCACCGCCGTCTCATGCGCGCCGCAGAAGGGACAGCGCATGTCGCCTAGGCTCCGAGGCCGTCATAGATCGGGAAGGCGGCTGTCAGCTCGCGCACTTCGCCGCGCACCCGGGCTTCAAGTCCGGATGTGTCCCCGCCCGCCGCGAGGCCATCGACGATCTCGCCGATCCATGTGCCGATCTGGTCGAACTCGGCCTCGCCGAAGCCGCGCGTTGTCCCGGCCGGAGAGCCGACCCGGATGCCGCTGGTAATCGCCGGTTTCTCCGGATCGAACG
>CAYSED010000055.1:0-577 GCA_964429935.1 uncultured Hyphomonadaceae bacterium | reverse complement strand
GCAGGGGATGTGCGCGCGGCCCAGCGCCTTCTCGGTCGCGTTGCCCTTCACGCCTTTGGGGCGCAGGTCGATCAAGGCGAGGTGCGTGTCCGTGCCGCCGGAGACGACGTCGAGCCCGCTCGCCTTCGCCGCCGCCGCCATCGCCTGCGCATTGCGGATCACCTGCCCGGCATAGGCCCGGAAGCCCGGTGTAAGCGCCTCGCCGAAGGCAACGGCCTTGGCCGCGATGACATGCATCAGCGGCCCGCCCTGGATGCCCGGAAACACGGCCGAATTCACCTTCTTGGCAATCGCCTCGTCATTGGTCAGCACCATGCCGCCGCGCGGGCCCCGAAGCGTCTTGTGCGTCGTCGTTGTCGCAACATGGGCATGGTCGAGCGGGTTCGGATGGTGGCCGCCCGCAACAAGGCCGGCAAAGTGCGCCATGTCGACCATGAAGAACGCCCCGGCCTCATCGGCAATTGCCCGGAATTTCGCAAAATCGATCTGGCGCGGATAGGCCGACCCGCCGGCTATCACGAGCTGCGGCCTGTGCTCGCGGGCAAGCCTTGCAACCTCGTCGAAGTCGATCCGGTGG
>CAYSED010000054.1:0-16924 GCA_964429935.1 uncultured Hyphomonadaceae bacterium | reverse complement strand
CCATGAGGGCCGCGCCGACAGGGGCGCCGGCCATGAAGCCGAGCTGGTAGATCGAGAGGACGCGGGCGAGCTGGTCCTTCGGCGCGGCGTTCTGGACGATGGACCGGCTCATGGCGATGGAGACGCCCGCGGCAAGGCCCCAGGCGAAGACGACGCCGAGAAAGGCCTCGTGCGGGACATCGCGCACCATGACGAGGATGGCGAGCGAGCCGAGAAGCTGGGCGGTGAGGAGCACGCGGCCCGGATGGCGCAGGTCGCGGAAGACCGACAGGGCGACCGAGGACAGGAAGGCCCCGAACCAGAAGGTGACGAACATGTCGCGGATGCCGTCCGAGCCGAGGCCGTAAAGGTCGCGGTTGATGATCGGCAGGACGACGAGGAAAGACCCGATGACGAAGACGCCGACGCCGAACATCAGGAGCGTCATGGCGAAGAGTTCGGGGCTGCGCCGGACGGCGGCAAAGCCCTCGCTGATGTCGCCGAGGGTCGCGCCGAGGCCGCTGCGGCCGGTGACGACCTGGCGGCCCCGGGCGAGATAGAGCGCGAAGGCGGCTCCGAGGACAAGCACGATGCCCTGGACGGTGACGAGCCGCCAGGCCTCGACGGGGCCGATGCCGAAGCCGCCGAGCCAGGCCGGCATGCGGGTGAGCTTGTCGGCATAGCCGCCGATGACGAGCCCGGCAATCTGCGCGCCGAACTGGGCAATCGTGGCAAAGGCGACGCCCTGCTGGAGGGTGATGCCGGAGCCGATGCGCCCGCGCCGCTCGATGACCTCGTTCAGCATGGCATCGCGGGCGGGCATCATGAAGGCGCCGACCGTGCCGATGGCGAGGCCGTAGAGGATCATGAAGCCATAGGCGAGGTTGCCGGTGGCGATGACGGCGGCAAGGGCGAGGGCAGGCATGCCGGCGAGGATGTGCAGCGAGACGAGGAGCGGCTTTCCGGCCATGCGTTCGGCGATGACCCCGCCGAGGAGCAGGAAGACGACCGACGGCCCGGCAAGGGCGACATTGGCGAGGCCGAGTTCGAGCCCGCCGAGCCCGAGCCGGTTGGTGACGAGATAGGGGAAGAGGACCATCTGAAGGCCGAAGGCGACGAACCAGGCCGACTGGACGAGCAGATAGGCCGGCAGCTCGACGCTGACCTTGCGCCGGACCTTGCGGGCCATGAGAGACCGGGCGGTGGCGATGAGGCTCGCGCCGGCATCCATGGCCGCCGAGACGCCGGAGATCGGCGTGCGGGCCTCGACATTCGGCGCAGGATCATCCGGCAGGGGTTCGTCGGCGACGGGATCGGTCATGGGCGTTCCGGATGATGAAGCTCGCCCGAGCCTATAGGGGCTTTGCAAATGGGCAACTGCGCTCGCGAAAATGTAAGCTTTGATCTTGCCCGGGAAGCCGGGTTAGGATGCGCCCGGGTCAGAAAGATCACGGAGGGACTGCGATCATGTCCGCGTTGCGACAGGTGCTGAGCTGGGGACTGGCGCTGTTCCTGATCGCCATGTTCCTCCAGGCAACCGTGCATCCCCTGCCGAACCCGCCGGCCGGTCATGTCAAGCTGTTCGACCTGCCGGGCGAGAACATTGTCTTCCAGACGCTCGCCGAGCGGTCGAGATACGACATTTTCGAGCCCGCCGGGCGGCTCCTCACGGCGATCCTCGAGATCGCGGCGGCAGCGCTCCTGCTGGTTCCGTTCACCCGGCGGGCCGGGGCCGTGCTCGCCTTTGCCATCCTTGCCGGCGCCGTCGGCCTGCACCTGTCGCCCTGGCTCGGGCAGGAGATCAGGGTCTCGCTCGACCCGGTCTCGGCGGAGACCGATGGCGGGGCGCTGTTCGCGCTCGCAATCGCCATGCTGGTGGCGAGCATTCTCGTGATGGTCGTGCATCCGGGGTCCGCCAGGCGCCGCCGGCGCCGCTGAGACAGCGCGCCCCCCTAGACCGTTTCCGTCCTTGACGGAATCGGTCGTCGTTTTTTTCGCTCACGCCGGTCGGCAGCTGCCGACGGCTCCGCGGGGGCGGCGCAGGGGCGCCGGGCGACCCTTGGTCGCTTGTCGCGCTTCCGCTGAAGTCGAAAGCGCTCTAGCGTCTACGCGGTGTTAACCCGATGCGGCGAACATGGCGCCTTGCGAGAGACAAGGGGCCGCCATGACCGACTTGCCACCCAGTGACCCGGCAGAGCGTCCCGGACCGCCGCCGGGGCTCGCCCGCGCGGCGATGCTGCGACGCCTCGTCGACACGGTCGCCCTGCCGTCGAACCTTATTCCCCTGCACGAGCGCGCGCTGGCCGGCGACATCCTGCTCGACATGCTGTTCCAGCTTGGCGACGAGGAACGGGCGCTGTGCGTCGAGCGGCTGAAGCACACGGTGGACGCGCCGCGCCGGCTGATGCGCTATCTCGCGCAGTGCCGCATCGAGGTCGCCCGCCCGCTTCTGGCAGACAACCGGAGCTTCGATGCCTCAGACCTCGTCGACCTGGTCCGCACGACGACGCCGGAACACCGGATGGCGATCGCCGCGCGCCGCCCGCTCGGCGAGTGCGAGGCCGATGCGCTGATCGAGGCCGGCGAGGCGAGGGTGATGCGCGTGCTCCTCGGCAATCCGGGCGCGAAGCTCTCGGAAACGGGCATCGACGGGATCGTCGCGCTGTCGCAGCAGGCCGGCGACCTCTGCGACCTCCTCGTCAGGCGGCCGGAACTGACGGCCTCGCAGGCACTCGCCATGTTCTGGTGGTGCAGCGCCCCGACCCGGAAGCTGATCCTGACAAAATACCCGGCCGACCGGATGGTGCTGGTCGACCGCTGCTCGGACGTGTTCGCCCTGATGACGCAGGAGGGCTGGGCCGACCCGGTTGCCCGCAAGGCGGTCCAGATGGTCGAGCGGCGCCAGCGCAACCGGGCCGCGCTGGAGCGCAGCGCCTTCGGCTCGCTCGAGGAGGCGATCTCGCATGCGGCCGAGGCCGGCATGAGCCCCGAAATCCTGGAAGAGATCGGCTATCTCTCCGGCCTGAAGCCGCTCTGCGTGGCAAAACTCGTGTCCGACATCGGCGGCGAAGGGCTTGCGGTGCTGTGCAAGGCGACGGGCCTCCGGCGGGACAGCCTCGCGAAACTCTGGCGCGCGCTCCGGCGGCCTGCCGAGGCGCCGGACGGGTCGGAATATCCGCTTCTGGCCTATGTCACGGAAGTCTATGACACGCTGAGCGTGAACCGGGCGCAGACGGCGCTGCGCTACTGGAACTGGTCGCTGACCTCGTCCGGCCGGGACGGGCGGGCCGACAATGATGCCGGGCAGGAGGATTCCTTCTCGGCCTCTCGCCGCACGACGCGGCTCGTGTTCGGGCGCTAGACCGTTTCCGTCCTTGACGGAATCGGTCGTCGTTTTTTTCGCTCACGCCGGTCGGCAGCTGCCGACGGCTCCGCGGGGGCGGCGCAGGGGCGCCGGGCGACCCTTGGTCGCTTGTCGCGCTTCCGCTGAAGTCGAAAGCGCTCTAGCGCCTTTTCGGGGATCTCTACGCAGGCTGAACCGGCGCACGCAGCGTCTCGGCCCTGCGCCGCGCTGCGGCCGGGATGACATTCCGGGCTTCGCGCGCGGCAGGAGCCGGCCTCATGGTAAATGGGGTCTGGCCAAGGGGCTGGCCAGGGGCTAGGGAACGGGGACCGGTTCCGGGGCGTGAGGGAGAGCTGCGATCATGGTGTACGTGATTGGCCTGATCGGCGGACTGGCGGCCTTCTGGCTCGGCATGTCCGGCCATTACACGCCCCTGCTCCTCGGCCTCGGCACGGTCTCGATCCTCGTCACGGTGCTGCTTGCCGGGCGGCTCGGCGTGATCGACCGGGAAGGCTCGTCCTATCATTCCGTTCTCGGCGTGCTCGGCTACCTGCCCTGGCTCGGCTGGGAAATCGCCAAGGCCAATGTCGTGGTCATCCGGGCCTGCCTGCGGGCCGAACTCGACATACACCCGGCCCTCGTCAAGGTGAGGACGTCCTGCGAGAGCGACAGCGCGAAGACCCTGTTTGCGAACTCTATCACGCTGACGCCCGGCACGGTGACAGTGGCGGTCGAGCGCAACCGGCTGCTTGTCCATGCGCTGTACGAACAGCAGGCCCAGCCGGAAGCCTTTGCCGAGATGGACCGGCGCTCCCGCCTCGCCATGGACGGCCAGCGGAGCGGCGCATGATCGGCGCTGCGGTCGCTGCCCTCGTCGTCGCGCTCGGCCTCGTCCTCGTCCGGGCGCTGCTCGGCCCGACGCTCTATGACCGCGTGCTGGCGGTGAACGCCTTCGGCACGAAGACGGTGCTTCTGCTCGCCCTGCTCGGCTTCCTGATGGGGCGTCCGGACTTTCTCGACATCGCGATCCTCTACACGCTCATCAATTTCGTCTCGACCATCGCGGTGCTCAAGTTCTTCCGCTACCGGTCCTTCCAGGTGACGCTGGTGCGCCCGGGCAGCGCCGCGGGCCGGGAGGAAGGCTGATGCTGGACGCCCTTGCGGACCTTTTCGGCTGGCTGGACAGCCTGCGCCCGCTGGCCGGCGGGGCGCTCTGCCTGCTTGGCGGGATCGTCGCGGTGATCGGCGCGGCGGGGACCCTGCGGTTTCCCGACTTCTATACAAGGCTGCATGCGGCGAGCGTGACCGACACGGGCGCGACGCTCGCCCTGCTGTTCGGCATGGCGCTCCTCAGCCCGCACTGGCTGGTGCTCGTCAAGCTCGCGGCGATCGGCTTCTTCCTGTTCATTTCCGGGCCGACCTCGTCGCATGCGATTGCCAATGCCGCCCATGTCGCGAACCTCGAGCCGAAGATCGGGCCGGCGGCCGGGGGCGGCGGGGCGCCGGGCAACGGCGGGGAGGAGGCCTGATGGATACCGGAACCGCGCTCGTCAATGTCGCCCTCCTCGCCATGCTGTTCGTCATTGCCACGGCGATCATCCGGCTGCGCAGCCTGTTCGCCATCGCCATGCTGTCGGGGGCCTATTCGCTTCTCTCGGCCACCTGGTTCGTGCTGCTCGACGCGGTCGATGTCGCGTTCACCGAGGCGGCGGTCGGGGCGGGCATCTCGACCGCGCTGATGCTCGGGGCGATGCTGCTCACTTCGCGCAATGCCAAGGTCGAGCGGCGGCTTGTCGATGTTGCCGCGCTCGTCGTCTGCACGGTGACGGCCGTCATGCTGATCTATGCGACGATCGACCTGCCGGCGCTCGGCGATGCGTCCTCCCCGGCCAATGCCTATGTCGGCGCGCTCTATCTTGAACGGGTCGAGGCCGAGACCGGCGTGCCGAACGTCGTCACGGCGGTGCTTGCAAGCTATCGCGGCTTCGACACGCTCGGCGAGACGGCTGTGATCTTCACGGCCGGGATTGCCGTGGCGCTGCTCCTCGGCTTCGGCGAGCGGTCGATGTCGGCGGGCAAGGGCGGACGGAAGGGGCGGCGGCCATGACCGACCACCATGTCATCCTCCGGGTCGTCTCGAAATTCCTGATCCCGGTCATCGCCTTCTTTGCCTTCTATGTTCAGTTCCATGGCGACTACGGCCCGGGCGGGGGATTCCAGGCGGGCGTGATCTTTGCCGTCGCGGTGATCCTGCACGCGCTGATCTTCGGGGTGGCCGAGGCGCTCGAGGCGGTGCCGGCGGGCTTCGTGCGCGGGCTCGCGAGCTTCGGCGTGCTGCTCTATGCGGGGGTCGGCATCTGGGCGATGCTGAATGGCGGGGACTATCTCGACTATGACTATCTCGTCCGGGAAGAGCCGGGCGGCCATGCCGGGCAGCATCTCGGCATACTCCTCGTCGAGCTGGGCGTCCTGTTCACGGTGGCGGGGTCCATGCTCGGCATCTTCTACGCCTTTGCCGGGCGCGTGGCCGACATCCGGGACGAGGACTGGTAGGCATGCTCGAATTCGTCCTCGCGCGGGCCAATTACTGGGCGATCATCGGGCTGATGATGGTCGGGCTCTACATTTCGTTCAGCTCGACCAATCTCATCAAGCGGCTGGTCGGCCTGTCGATCTTCCAGACTTCGGTCTTCCTGTTCTACATCACGCTCGGCAAGATCGCCGGCGGGACGGCCCCCATCCTGTTCGGCGCGGACGCTGACGGCCATGGCGGCGAGGCCGGGCACGAGGCTGGCCATGACGCCGGCGATGGCGTAGCGGGCGAGGCGGCGGCGGCGGGGGCGCAGCCCCTGTCCGGCGAGATCGAGGGCCCGGGGGCCGCGATCCCGGAGCTGCCCGGCACCGGGCCGGACCATGGCGGCGGGGCGCTTCCGGCCGGCACCGGCAATCCGGGCGGGCTGGAAGAGATCTACTCGAACCCGCTGCCGCACGTCCTGATCCTGACCGCCATCGTCGTCGGCGTCGCGACGCTGGCGGTCGGGCTCGCGATCGTCGTGCGCATCCGGGAAGCCTATGGCAGCATCGAGAGCGACGAGGTCCGCGAGATGGACATCGAGATGGCCGACGCGCAGGATGCCGACGATGCGGTTCCGGGGGCGGCCGCATGATCGACCTCGCCGCCAGCCTCGCGCCGGAGATCATCGCGCGCCATGCCGCGCCGCTTCTCGTCGTGCTGCCGATGATGATCGCGGGCCTCTGTGCGTTCATGCCGAACGGGCGGACGGGCTGGGCGCTTGCCATGGCCGGGACGGGCGTGTCGCTGCTCTGCGCCGGGGTGCTCGTGTCGCAGGCGAGCGGGGCGGACGGCGGCAGCGTGTCCTATTTTCTCGGCGGCTGGGCCCCGCCGCTCGGCATCGAGTTCCGGGTCGATGCCCTGAACGGGCTTGTCCTTCTGGTCGTGGCGGGCATCGGCTTCCTCGCGTCCGTGTTTTCGCTGCCGACGGTCGCCGCCGAGGTGAGCGAGGAGAAGCGGGCGCTGTTCTATGCGGCGTTCCTGATCTGCTTTTCCGGGCTGCTCGGCGTCGCGGTGACGGCGGACGCGTTCAACCTCTTCGTCTTCCTGGAGATCAGCTCGATCTCGACCTATGTTCTCGTCGCGCTCGGCGGCACGCGGGACCGGCGGGCGTTTCCGGCGGCGTTCAACTACCTGATGATGGGGACGATCGGGGCGACCTTCTATGTCATCGGCGTCGGCTTCCTCTATGCGGCGACCGGCACCCTCAACATGGCCGACATGGCCCTGCGGCTCGACGGGCTCGGCGGCAACCGAGCGGTGCATGCCGGGTTTGCCTTCATCATAGTCGGGCTCGGCCTCAAGGCCGCGATGTGGCCGCTGCACCAGTGGCTGCCAAACGCCTATGCCTATGCGCCGAGCTTCGTGACCATGTTCCTGTCGGCGACGGCGACGAAAGTGGCGCTCTATGCGCTGATCCGGTTCGTGTTCACGATCTTCACGCCGGACATGTCCTTCCAGGGCATGAATGTCGCGCTCCTGTTCGCGCCGCTCGCGGTGATCGCGATGATTGCCTGCTCGTTCCAGGCCGTGTTCCAGACCGATGTGCGCCGCATGCTCGCCTATTCCTCGGTGGCGCAGGTCGGCTATATCCTGCTCGGCATCGCGGCCGGGACGGCGGCGGGCCTCTCCGCGAGCCTCCTGCACCGCGTGACGCATGCCCTGATGAAGGGCGCGCTGTTCATGGCGGTCGCCGGGGTCGTGCTGACCTATCAGGGCACGCGCCTGACGGACTTTGCCGGGCTCGGGCGGGCCGCCCCGCTGACCATGACCGCGTTCGCGATTGCCGCGATCTCGCTCGTCGGGATACCCCTGACGGCCGGGTTCCAGTCCAAGTGGGCGCTCCTGCAGGCCATGCTCGACCATGGCTGGGGATTTGCCGCCCTTGCCATTGTCGGCTCGAGCCTCCTCGCCGTCGTCTATGCCGGGCGCATCCTGCAGGCCGTGTTCTTCCTGCCGCCGGCCAATCCGCGAAAGGTGCGCCAGGAAGCCCCGGCGCTCCTGCTGGTGCCACTCTGGGTTCTGGCGCTCGCGACGCTATGGTTCGGCGTGCAGGCGGACGGCCTGATCGCGATGACGGATGCGGCGGCTGCGGCGGCCATGCGGACCGGGGGCGGATGATGAGCGGCGAGATCCTGATCCTCATCGTCCTCGGCATTCCGCTCGTCACGGCGGCGGCGATCTTCCTGCTCGACGCGGTGCCGGACCTGCGGGAAGGCGCGACGATTCTCGGTGCGGTCAGCCTGTTCGGGGCGGTCGTCGCGCTCGTCTCGCTGATGGCAGGGGGCGTGCCCGGCCCGGCCCTCGAACTTGCGCAGGCGGCCCCGGGCCTCGTCTTCGCGTTCACGCTCGAACCGCTCGGCGCACTGTTCGCGCTGGTCGCGAGCGGGCTGTGGATCGCCAATTCGTTCTATTCGATCGGCTACATGCGCGGCAACCGGGAGCGCAACCAGACCCGGTTCTATATCTGCTTTGCCATCGCCCTGTTCGGCGCGATGGGCGTCGCCATGGCGGGCAACCTGTTCACGCTGTTCGTCTTCTACGAGGTCCTGACCCTGTCGACCTATCCGCTGGTCGCCCACAAGGGGGACGCGGCGGCCCAGCGCGGCGCGCGCATCTACCTGATGACGCTGCTCGGGACCTCGATCGGCCTGTTTCTCGTCGCGATCGTCTGGACCTCGACGCTCGCGGGCAGCCTCGACTTCGTGCCGGGCGGGCTCCTGGCGGGCAAGGCCGGGCCGACCGAGGGCAGCCTGCTCCTGCTCCTGTTCGCCTTCGGCATCGGCAAGGCGGCCCTGATGCCGTTCCATTTCTGGTTGCCGAACGCCATGGTCGCGCCGACGCCGGTCTCGGCCCTGCTGCATGCGGTGGCGGTGGTCAAGGCGGGCGTGTTCACGATCCTGAAGGTCGCGATCTACATTTTCGGGGCGGACCTCCTGACCGACATACCGGCGACGGACTGGGTGCTGGCGGTGGCCTGCTTCACGATCATCACCGCTTCGCTCGTGGCGATGACCAAGGACAACCTGAAGGCGCGGCTCGCCTATTCGACGGTCGCCCAGCTTGCCTATGTGACTGCCGGCGCGATGCTCGCCAACTCGGCCGGGTTCCTTGGCGGGGCGCTTCAGATCGCGGCGCATGCGTCCGGCAAGATCACGCTCTTCATGTGCGCCGGGGCGATCTATGTGGCGACCGGCAAGACGGAGATCTCCCAGATGCGCGGGCTCGGCAAGCGGATGCCGCTTGTCTTCATCGCCTTCCTGATCGGCAGCCTGTCGATCATCGGCCTGCCGCCGCTTGCCGGGGCCTGGCCGAAATACGAACTGATCCAGGGCGCGGCCAATTCCGGACAGGCCTATGTCGCCTGGGTGCTGATCGGGTCGTCGCTGCTGAACATCGCCTATCTCCTGCCGATCCCGCTGCTCGCGCTGATGCCGCCGCCGGGCTCGCCGGAGCCGGCCGCCTTCAAGCGGGAGGGCGGGGCGCCGGGCCTGACCGTGCTGCCGCCGCTGGTCACGGCGGGCCTGTGCCTTGTCCTGTTCTTCGCGGTCGGCGCCATCGGCGACTTTCTCGCCCCGGCCATGGGGGTCCGGCCATGACGGAGAAGCCCGCAGAACGTCCCGCCGGGGACCGCAGCCTGCACCCGGTGAGCCAGGCGCTGTTCGGCTGGGTGTCGCACCGGCTGGCCGGGCCTGTCATCTTCTGGACGCTGGCGCTCGGCTCGCTCGGGCTTGTCCTCGTCGATCTTGTTCACCACCGGCACACGCAAGTGGATCTCGAGCGGATCACCGGGGCCTACGGGCTCTATGGCTTCCTCGCCTTCTCTTTCGCCGTGCTCGCGGGCTGGCCGCTCGGAAAGCTCCTGCGGCGCAAGGAAAACCATTACGGCGACGCCGGTGAGCCGGACGGGGACGAGACCGGGAGGGACCGGCGATGAGCCTGTTCGATGCCATCAATCCGGGCTTCGTGCTGATTGCCGCCGGCGTGATCGCCATGTTCGTCCCCCTGCAGCGGGTGCGGCAGGGCCTCGCCATCGCCGCGCCGCTCGCCGGGCTGTGGCTCCTGACGGGCGTGCCGCAGGACACGATGCTGCTCGGCGCGAGCGTGCTGGGGCTCGACCTCGTGCTCTACCGCGTCGACAGCCTGAGTTTCGTGTTCGCCCTCGCCTTCATCCTCGCGGCGCTGCTGAACGCGATCTACGCGCTGCACCAGGACAGTCCGGTCGAGGATTCCGCGGCGCTGGTCTATAGCGGGGCAGCTGTCTCGGCGGTGCTTGTCGGCGACTTCCTGAGCCTGTTCGTCTTCTCGGAGCTGACGGCGATCTCGTCGGTCTTCCTGATCCTGAAATCCGGGACGCGGGCGTCCTATGGGGCGGCGATGCGCTATTTGTCGATCCAGGTCCTGTCCGGTGTGCTGCTCCTGTTCGGGGCGGCGCTCTATTTTGCCGATAGCGGGACCATGGCGCTTGTCCGCTTCGATGCGCTGTCGGACCCCGGGGCGCTCCTGATCTTCATCGCGTTCGGCATCAAGGCGGCGTTCCCGTTCCTGCACAACTGGCTGCAGGATTCCTATCCGAAGGCGACCGTTGTCGGGGCGGTCGTCCTGTCGGCCTTCACGACCAAGATGGCGGTCTATGCGCTCGCGCGGATGTTCCCCGGGCAGGACGCGCTGATCTGGATCGGTGCGGTGATGACGGTGTTTCCGGTCTTCTTCGCGGTGGTCGAGAACGACCTGCGCAAGGTGCTCGCCTATTCGATCAACAACCAGGTCGGGTTCATGGTGTGCGGCATCGGGGTCGGCACGTCACTGGCGATCAACGGCGTCGCCTCGCACGCCTTTGCGCACATTTTCTACAAGGGCCTCCTGTTCATGGCGATGGGGGCGGTGCTCTACCGGACCGGGACGACCAAGGCGACCGAGCTTGGCGGGCTCTACCGGTCGATGCCGTGGACAACGGTGTTCTGCCTGATCGGCGCGCTGTCGATTTCGGCCTTCCCGCTCTTCTCGGCCTTCGTGACCAAGTCGATGATCCTCTATGAAGTGGCGGCGGGGGGCTATGTCGTCGTCTTCCTGATGCTGCTGTTCGCCTCGGCGGGCGTGCTCGAGCATTCCGGCATCAAGATCCCGTATTTCGCCTTTTTCGGGCATGACAGCGGCAAGCGCGTCGAGGAAGCGCCGTTCAACATGCTGCTCGCCATGTTCCTCGCCTCGTTCCTGTGCATCGTCATCGGCCTGCCGGGCATTGGCGGGCTTGGCTATACCTGGCTCTATCGCCTGCTGCCGGACCCGGAGATCGCGCTCAGCTACCAGCCCTACACGTTCGACCATGTGCTGACGCAGATGCAGCTCCTTGTCCTGGCTGCGTTCGCCTTCGTGCTGCTGAAGCGGTTCGGCTTCTACCCGCCGGAAAAGCGCGGCATCATTCTCGACACGGACTGGGCCTATCGCCGGGCCGGCTATGGCTTCGTGGCCTGGGCCGGGGCGGTGTGGACGAAGGCCGGACCGGCCATGACCGGGGTCTGGCGCACGCTCGGGGCCCGCGCGTTCGGCCGCATCGAGGCGGCCTTCAGCCCGCAGGGCGAGCTTGCCCGCGGCGGCCTGACCGGAGGCATGGCGATCTGGACGGCGGCGCTGCTCGGACTGATGCTGGCGCTGACCTTTATCGGCCGGTAGAGCCTTATCTGCCGGGTTCAGGGTGCGTGCCTGCCGGGTCCGGCGCGCGCAGGGCGCACATAGACTGTTAAAAATGCAACCTGAAGCGGTTGTCTCCGTCATTCCTGAAGCATCCGCCAGACTTTCACCTGAATACAGGCATCTGCATTTCGTGTGTATTTGTGTCTTTTCGTGAACAGCTTGCTCTTCTATGGACGGAGAGGCGCGAAAACAGGCGCCGGAATGAGGGCAATCATGGATCCAAAGAATTCGGATGCGGCCGGGGCAACGGCTGTCATGGAGCTGACGACGCAGATTGTCGCAGCCTATGTCGGCAACAACCAGGTCCAGAGCGGCGACCTGCCGGCGCTGATCGAGCGCGTGCACAGGTCGCTCGTCGAGCTCGGCGATCCGGCGGGCGGCGTCACGCCCCTCAAGCCGGCGGTTTCGGTCAAGAAATCGATCACCGACGACTACCTTATCTGCCTCGAGGACGGCGAGAAATTCAAGTCGCTGCGCCGCCACCTCCGCGCCAAGTATGACCTCTCGCCGGAGGATTACCGGGAGAAATGGGGCCTGCCGGCCGATTATCCCATGGTCGCCCCGAGCTATGCCCGGCAGCGCTCGAAACTGGCCAAGAAAATGGGACTGGGCCAGAGCCGGAAATAATCTCCCTGGGCGCCGGGCGGCATTTTGTTTTGCAGGCAGAATGAAATTATTTGGTAATACTGGTTAATTATTGCTTGCATTCCATCCTGAAATCGGGCGACCAATGATTCTCGAATCGGACTGGGGAGTCTGCGGCATGCAAATCTCACGCGGAGAATCCGTGTTGCCCGAGCGCCAGCAGCGGCTGGTGGCCTACTGGAAGTCCAAGCAGGTGGCCGGGACATGGCCGGGCCGCCGGGACATCAATCCCGGCGACGTGCTGGGCGCCCTGTCGACCGTGTCGCTGGTCGAGCGGTCTGCCGAAGGCTTCCGGTTCCGCCTGACGGGATCTCGCCTGCGCGACCTTTTCGGCGGGAACCTGCAGGGCAAGCTCATCAGCCTGATCGACCGGAGCGTCGAGGAGGCGGGGAGCGCATCCATGGACCTCGCGCTGGAGACCGGACGGCCCGTCTCCGGCAGCCGCAAGGTCATGGGCCGCTGGCATTTCTGGCTCCGCCTGCCGCTGCTCGACGAGCAGGGACGCCCGCGCCTCGTCCTCTGTGCCGACGAACTCTGCGACGATGCGTCCGGCGGCGTCACGAACCGGCACGCAGACGAGACGCCAGCCACGGACACGTCCGTCGCGGCCTGAGGCGGGACGCGAGGCTGAGCGTGAGGCTGGGCGTGCCGCGCGCCGCGTCCCGGACTGGTGCTCCCGAAGGGCCGAACAGCGCATATTCTTCCCTGAATTGAAAGCGGCTATCCTCCCTCCTTGCGGGTTTCGGCTGGCACGAACTGCCTGTGACGACCGGGTCCGCACGGCCGGGAGCGATTGCAATCTAGGAATAATGTCCTACAATCTTTCCGGCAGGCCTAGAGTTCATCCGGGCAACTGGAGCGGAAGCCATGAGCATGACCATCAACCGGAAACAGGACGGCGACCTTGCGAAACTCGCCGCAGGCCTTGTCGGCTTCAGCCTCGACAAGCCGGCCGATCTCATCCTGACGGACGGGCGCGGCCCGGCGGATGCCGCCTTCGCGCGCCAGGTCGCGATGTATGCCGTCTATGTCAGCTTC
The DNA here is from genome assembly GCA_964429935.1 of uncultured Hyphomonadaceae bacterium. Taxonomy (GTDB): domain Bacteria; phylum Pseudomonadota; class Alphaproteobacteria; order Caulobacterales; family Hyphomonadaceae; genus CALLCD01. The sequence goes on along the minus strand of CAYSED010000054.1, from coordinate 3,653 downwards.
GGGGTAAGCCTCGCCCGCGTCGCGGCGGCGTTCGGCCGGGACCGGTCGACGGTCGCGCATGCCTGCCACCTCGTCGAGGACCGCCGGGACGATCCGGTTCTGGACGCCTGGCTCGACCATCTCGACCGCACCCTGAAGGAGGCGGCCAAGCTCTCGTCCCCGGCCTGGTCGGCACGGTGAACGGGCTGCCACGGCGCGTGGCGGCTGCCCTCATGCGCGGCGCGGCGGTTCGCATGGCCGGGGGCAGCCATGGCGTCTTCCGCCGGGCCGATGCCCGCCGCTCGCCGATGGCGCGGCTCGGCGGCGACCTGGTGGCGAGGCTGGCGGACACGGGCTTCCTTGTGGCCGAGGGCGACTGGCTCGTCTGGTCCGGCGCGCCGGTTCCGGACGGGATCGGGCTGGCGGCACTGACGGGGGGAGGGACAGGCGCGCGGGAGACGCCGGGCGCGGACAGGCGATCACGATGAACTGGGATCTCGTGCCGCGCGGCCGCGGCGGGGCGCCGGGCCGGGGACCGGCCGGCTTCGCGCCAGGGTCTGCCGGGGCGGGCCGCCGGCTGATGCTGGTGGCGCGGCATGTCGCGGCGGCCGATCTTGCCCTGGCCGACGGGGCGGTGAGCCGGGGGGGGACACCGCGCGAAGCGGCGGCGCGCGCCGGGCTCGCCCGGTCAGCGGAGGCGGCGCAGGCCCTGCGGGACGCGCTCGGCAGGCTCGCCCGCGCCTATGACCGTTACGTGCCGCCGGCGGCCGCGGACTGAGGTACGAGCGCGGCGGCGTCGGCGCGGATGCGGGCGATCATGGAGGCAAGGCCGTTCGATCTCTGCGCCGTGAGCGCCCCGCGCACGCCGATCCTGTCGAGGAAGGCTTCGGCGTCGAAGGCGAGAATGTCCCGGGCGGGCTGGCCGGAATAGAGCGCGACGAGAAGGGCGATCAGGCCGGAGACGATGACCGCATCGGACTCGGCGCGGATGGCAAGCGTTGCATCCGGTCCCGGTTCGCTGACGAGCCAGACCTGCGAGGCGCAGCCGCGCACGCGGGTGTTCTCGGTGCGCTCGCCGGGGGCGAGCGGCGGATTGGCCTTGCCGAGATCGATGATGTGGGCATAGCGGGCTTCCCAGTCGTCGAGACAGGCGAAGTCGGCTTGCAGGCTGGCGGCTGTCTCGGGAAGGCTCATGGCCCGGATGTGGGCGCATTCGGCGCAAAAGAAAACCCCCGGCGCCCTGTTCGGGCTGCCGGGGGCTGGCGTTCAGGGAACGGGCCGGGGGCTTATTCGGTCACTTCGCCGATGCATTCGCCGACGTCCTGGAGGGCGTGCTCGCTGATGCAGTAGGGCAGTTCGTACTGGCGATAGGATGCGGCGACGCATTGCTGCAGGTTAAGCTGCGAACGCCGGATGCACGATGAGGTCTCGGTGTCGGACATGGCCGAGGTGAGCTGCCCGGCGGCCCGGTCATTGATGCCGATCACGCGATAGGCCGCAAGGGTCGCGATGCGGTCGGCGATCTGTTCCTTGCCCTGGCTGATGGTCGCCTGGCGGGCGGTGAGGCTCGGATTGCGCAGGCTCGGGAAGCGGATGCCGGCGGCCGCATCGACCGCGCCGTCCCACAGAGAGGGCGCGCCCTGGCTGCCGGCCTGGACGAGCGCACCGCCGATGGCGGGCGACTGCAGGGCCGACATGACGGTGACGTTCGTGGTGCGCCCGTTGGCAGCCGCGCTGTTCAGGCTGGCGGCAAGGCCGGAGGCATTGGCGATGCGCTCCTTGGCCCAGCCGGTGCCCTGCAGCGTATAGGCCTGTTCCTTGACAAAGGCGGCGGCATTGACGAGGCGCTGGCTGTCAGCTTCGGTCGCGGTCAGGGCGGAGGATATCGCCGAGCTGCCGCCGTCGAGGGTGCGGGCATAGCCCATGTCGTTGCGCAGGCCGAGCATGATGCGGTCGCGGCCGTAGAAGCCCTCGATGTCGCGCACGGCGCTGCGGAATTCCGGGTTCTGCGAAGCGACGAGGGCGGAGTAAGCGAGCCAGCCGGACGAGAGCTGGCCGGCATTCTGGCCGCCGAGATTGTCAAGGGCGCTGTCGATGTCGCGGGCCGATCCGAGGGGGCGCGTGCTGACCTCGCCGACATCGGAATGGTAGGTTCCGTAGACCGCTGCGGCTTCCGAAATGACATCGGAGGCGGCGGCCGACCCGGCGGCCCCGGACTGGTCTGGCGCGGGGATTGCATCCTCGGCGACTGCCGACAGGGACACAAGAACCGCAAGACCCGCCTGTGCAAGGAATTTGCTAGCTGCTGACATGAAACTTCTCCGCCTGAGCCGTTAATCCACTATTGACCGATCTTCGCCCCCCGGGGAACCGCGCCTTGTGCGTTTTCTTTGCCCCGAACTGCAGAATTCGATAATTGACAAAAATGGTGTCCTCAAAACCTCAACGGCTGATTAATACTTGTGACGCGGAAGCTGTCGCCCGGGTTAACTTTGCGCAATACTGCTGGGTTCTGCTGTCGGTGTCTGCAGCGGTCGCTTGCTTAATTGGCGGGGCCGAAGAAATCGTCTGCATCGCCTCTTTTTTTGTCGCGATCCTGCCCGTGGCGGTCTGGTTTGCCGCAAACGGGGCGGCCCGGCAGGTTTCGGGGATGTTTTCGGACCTCCTGATCGCGGCCTGGGCGCTTGCCGGATTTGCTGCCCTCGCCGTGACGGGCGGGGCACTGTCCCAGCTTGGCATCGTTCTGCTGCTCGGGCCCCTGACCCTGCTCGCCATGGGACAGTACCGTTCGGCATGCGAGGCGCTCGCGATCTCGCTCCTCGTCCTAGCGGCAGGCGCTGCGGCAGGCACGCTCGGATGGGCGGCGAGCGCGCCGGACAGGCTCGCCGGACTGGTCGTGCCGTGGACGGCGGCCGCGATCGGCCAGGGCGGCGTGCTCGCCTTTCTCGCCGGGGCGACGCTGTTGCCGACCCGGACCGTTCGCGCTGAACCGAAAGAGGCGCCAGCCGCGACGCAGGCGCTTGGCCTGACCTTGCCGCTTCTTCTGGTCGATGTCTCGCCGCTCGGGCGCATCCGCCGGATCGAGGGACCGGAGGCGCTGCGCTGGCCGGGACTGCGGATCGGGCAGCTTGCCGACGAACTCGGGATCGCCGCCCATGCCGGCAAGCTCGTCGCGCCCGGCGGAAGGGCCTTCAGGGTGCGCCGGTCCGCGAGGCCCGACGGCGGATGCTGGATCGCCCTGCTCGAGGCTGATGAGGCGGGCGGGCGCGGCGCGCCGCCGTCACAAGAGGCGACGGAACTCGCCGCCCGGGCCGAAGCTGCCGAGCAGGCGCTCGCCGACCGGACGGCCTTCTTTGCCGGGCTCGGGCATGACCTCAAGACACCGCTGAATGCCATACTCGGCTTTTCGGACCTGATGAAGGCCGAACTGCGCGGACCCCTGCCGGACGCCTACAAGGACTATCCGGCGATCATCCACGAAAGCGGGCAGGACCTTATGCTGCTTGTCGAGGACATACTCGACCTTGCCAAGACCGAGAGCCTCGAACACCGGCTGGACCTCGAGCCGGTCGACCTCGTGGCGAGCGGCGGCTCGATCCTGCGCCAGCTCGAGGACATGGCGCAGCGGGCCGGCGTGACCCTGGCGCTCGAGGCCGACGGGGAGGTCTGGGCGG
>CAYSED010000053.1:15343-16987 GCA_964429935.1 uncultured Hyphomonadaceae bacterium | reverse complement strand
CCGAGCCCATTTCGAGCCCGATGACCCCTGCCCCGATCAGGATGAGCTTTTTCGGCACCTCTTTCAGCGCGAGCGCGCCGGTATTCGTGACCACGCGCTCCTCGTCGATCTCTATGCCCGGCAGGCTGGACGGCTCGGACCCGGTCGCGATGACGATGTTCTTTCCGGTCAGGACTTGCGTCTTGCCGTCCGGCCCGGTCACCTCGACCTTGCCCGGTCCGGTTATCTTTCCCTTGCCGCGAACATGGTCGACCTTGTTCTTCTTCAGGAGGAAGGCGACCCCGTCGGTCAGGCCTTTCACGGCGTCGGCCTTCTGCGCCATCATCGCCTTGAGGTCGAGTTCTACCTTGCCGGTCCTGATGCCCATGGCGGGAAAGTCGTTCTTCGCGGCGGCGAAATATTCCGACGCGTGCAGCAGCGCCTTGGATGGTATGCAGCCGACATTCAGGCAGGTGCCGCCGAGCGTCTCGCGCATCTCGATGCATGCTGTTTTCAGGCCAAGCTGCCCGGCCCGGATCGCGCAATTGTAGCCCCCGGGGCCGCCACCGATGATGATGACGTCATAAGTCTCTGCCATTTGACCTGCCTGCTGGAAACGCTGTCTGGTACCGGCCGGACCCTATCGGGTCGCGCCGCGAAATCAAAGCGCTCCGGCGGGCATTTTTGCGTGATCGGACGCGTGACCGGTCAGGCCTTGCCAGGCGGACCCTGACGCCCCTGCGCAAGGGCGATCCCAACCACCAGGGCGAGGATCAGGAAGAGGTGGACGATCTCGTCCTGCCAGAGGGACCGGTCCGCCCCCATGCCGATCATGGCGAAGGCCAGCACCGCCAGCACGGACACCGACAGGGCACCGAGCCAGCCGGCAAGGCGCAGCCCGGCGAACGCCGCGACGCCTGCGAGCACGGCGGCGAGGGCCGAGACGACCCGCAGGAGCACCACGAAGTCGAGCAGCGCTTCGGCTGCCGGAATGCCGAGGCGCGCCTGGAACATGACGGCACTTGCCGACTGCCAGAGCATATATCCGCCAAGCGCCGCGAGGGCCACGCCGCAAATTCGCGCCTGCGTCTTCATCCTGCTCCCGGCCTCCCGTTTCATCGACCGTGGCTGTTTACAGGGATTCCGGCCGGCAGGCCAGCGCCGCTCAGTAGCCGCGGCGGCGACGCTCCATCTGTCGGCGGCCATGCGCCGCAAAGCTTGCCCGCTGCATGGCTATGGCGGCAGGCACGGGTCCGCGCCGGACCGGCTTCGCCGTCGCGGCGGGACGGACGGCCGCCGGAGGGATTGCAAGGAGAGCTTCGTCCGGCGGCGGGACCTCTTCCGGCGGCGTTGCGCGCAATTCCCAGACGAAGCCGAACAGGAGCACCGTGAAGGCGCAAGCGGCCAGAATGATCGTCTCGAACTGCGTCGGCGCCTGCCACCAGCCCGGCTGGAAATCGAACACGAGGAAAGGCGGGAAACCGAGCACGGTTCCGAGGAGGAAGGACGCGACACCGCCCGGCCGCCGCCGCTGGACCTGCGTCGAGGCGGCATAATAGAACAGCGCGGAGAGGAAATACGGCGCGCCGTACCAGATTCCGAGCTCCCGCCAGTCTGCCAGCGCGGCGAGATCGGCAAGCTACCACTCTGTAACAGGGTAGGAAA